>JAFGIO010000183.1 GCA_016929555.1 Deltaproteobacteria bacterium
AGAAGCGCATCCCTCGCCCGTCCGCTCGACGATTGGAATGAATTGAATGAACTCCGTGCCGATTTCCCTGAAGAAGCGGTAACATTCGAGGGGCTTCCGGCCGTTGACATCGTTGACGACGCACAGGATGTTGTAATCCACCTTGTGCTCCTGCATGAGGCGGAGTCCCCGCATTACTTTCGCGTGGGAAGGTCTTTTGCCTTTGTCATAGCGATAGACGTCATGCACTTCAGCGGGTCCGTCCATACTCAAACCGATGAGGAAATGATTCTTCCGGAGGAAATCGCACCATTCCTTTGTAAGGAGCGTTCCGTTTGTCTGGAGCGTGTTAGAGCACGTCCACCCTCGCGGAAGGTATTTTTCCTGAAATTCCCTAACCTTCTGAAAAAATGGCAGGCCCATTAGGGTTGGTTCACCGCCCTGCCATGCCATTTCAACGTGGGGTCCGGGCTGGGACTTCATAAACTGCTTTACGTACTCCTCGAGCGTATCCTCCTTCATCCGGAAGTTCCTGACGTCCGGATACAGGGTGTGTTCCTTTTCGAGATAGAAACAATAGGCGCAGTCGAGATTGCAGATCGGGCCGATCGGCTTCGTCATGACATGGAAAGGATATTTTCTTTGGCCGGTCACGGGGGCATGTCCTTTCTATCCCATTGATATTGATCAGCACTCCCCTTTCCGCACGCAGGAGCATGCATTGGCGGGCGAAGAGCAGCGCTATGCCTGCTTGAACGATTTTCTAATTCATCCTCATTC
Source organism: Deltaproteobacteria bacterium (assembly GCA_016929555.1). Taxonomy (GTDB): domain Bacteria; phylum Desulfobacterota; class Syntrophia; order Syntrophales; family JAFGIO01; genus JAFGIO01. The sequence continues at coordinate 760 of JAFGIO010000183.1, forward strand.
CCCCGTCTACATTGAAGGCCTGCCCCGTTATTTCTTTCGCATCGTCGGAGCAAAGAAACACCGCCATATTGCCGATATCCTCAGGCGACTGAGGATTTCCAAAAGGGATCTCGTGCTTGGCAACGATCGTGAAGACATCTTCAGGGGTCATGCCTTTGAATGCCGGAACGGTCTTGGACAAGAGCAGTGCATTTTCGGCCCAGCTCGGGGTCCAGATAATGCCGGGACATATGGCATTGACGTTTACGTGATACGGAGCCATTTCACAGGCGACAGACTGCGTCATTAAAATAACGGCCGCCTTTGCAGCGCTATATGTCATGAGCCCGGCACCGGCATTGACCCCCCTGCGCCCCGCGACGGACGAGATCGTGATAATCCTGCCGTATTTCTGTTTTTTGAAATAGGGAACCGCGGCCTGGATGCTTAGAAATACTCCCTTGAAATTTAGATCGACGATATGATCGAAAACTTCCTCCGGCAGATTCTCGATGGCATTGTAATCCCTCTTCACGAGGTCTTCGATGTCCGGCGCCGGCGCGTCATAATCGCGGCCTCCACCGGCGCAGCAGACCAAGAAATCGATGTGCCCGAATAGATTGACAGCGAACTCCACGAGGGCCTTGCACTCCATGGTTTTTTTCACATCGGTCTTTAGAGCCTTACAGGTTACTCCGGTTTCGCCTATCTCTTTTATGGCTGTTTTCGCCAGAGCTTCCTGGATATCACCGATCACAATATCCGCACCTTCCCGAGCCAGGCTCTGGCATATCCCTTTTCCAAGTCCACTGGCGCCACCAGTCACTACAGCAATTTTCCCTTCGAGCTTCATAATGAGTCCTTTCTACGGAAATTTTAATGGAGTGCCGCCTGATTTGAATGCTTTGTGGTTTTATGGCCCTTCGCGGAATAACGATGACCTTCCACCATCCACCACCAGATCGTGGCAATTGACAAAGCTCCCTTCGTCGGAAGCGAGGAAAAGCGCGGCATAGGCAATATCCACAGCCAAACCGGCGCGGGGGAGTGGCGTGGCTTTGGCCAGATTGCGTTTGAGCTTTTCCATCTTGCGGGCATTATCCTCCGCGGTAAGCATATTGTAAACTTCCGAACCGCCCCAGAAGATCGGTGTGGCTATTGCGGCGGGCGAAATGCTGTTGACGCGGATACCGTAAGGACCAAGCTCATGACCGGCAAATCGGGTAAGATGAGTTACAGCGGCCTTAGCCGCCGAGTAGAGGTAGCCGCCCTGATTCATGCGGATGGCCGCGAGGCTGGAGTTATTGATGATGGAGCCGGAACCTTGTTGTTTCATGATCGGCGCCGCGTGTTTCATGCCGAAGACGACCGAACCCAAAAGCAGATTCATGCTGTAGCTGAAATCCTCCGGGGTCACGGTTTCCAGCGTGCCCCGGTCCGGTCCGCCGGCGTTGTTGAACAGGCAGTCAAGCCTGCCGAAAAGGGACACCGCCAAATCGATCGCGGCTTTGATGTCCGCTTCCAGCGTGACGTCGGTGCGCTGATAGACCACGTTTGCGCCCAGACGTTTGGCGACGGCCGCCCCCTTTTCTTCAGAACGTCCCGCGATGATCACTTTCGCACCGTGGGCGGCAAATACTTCGGCGGTCGCTTCACCAATGCCGCTGGTTCCGCCGGTAATCACCGCAACCTTGTTTTCCAGTCTTTTGCTCATAAGTTCACCCCTAAAATTCATGACAGCGAGCACGCTTGAATCTCTCTTGCCATCGATCCTGGAAAGGAAAAAGTGCCCATACTCATCGGGAGAAATCACCCCTTACGAGACTCAGGATTTTTCCTGCCGGTGCATTTCCCTAAGGGTGGTTTTAAGTACCTTGCCCGCGGTATTGCGGGGCAGGGCCTCTATGAAACGAACCGCCTTGGGCTTCTTGTAGCTCGCGAGCTCCTCCTTGCAGAAGGCGATCACCTCCTCTTCCGTCAGAGTCTGGCCCTGTTTGGGGACAATGTAGGCCTTCACGCTCTCGCCCCAGTCGGGGTCGGCGACGCCGATCACCGCCGCCTCCAGGATCTTGGGGTGGCTGTAGAGAACATTTTCGATCTCTGCGGGATAGATGTTCTCGCCGCCGCTGAGGATCATGTCCTTCAAACGGTCCACGACATAGATGTAGCCCTCCTCGTCCTGTCTCACCAGATCGCCGCTGTGGAACCACCCGCCGCGGAAGGCCTCGGCCGTCGCCTTGGGATTCTTGTAGTACTCCTTCATGATGCTGGGGCCGCGGTAGACGATCTCTCCCACCTGGCCGACGGGGACGTCGTTGCCTTCCGGATCCACGATGCGGACCTCGATATTGATCCTGGGCTTGCCCACGGTTCCCTGCGTCCGAAGAAAGTCCTCGTGGAGGGCGTTGGTGCCCGTGGCAGCGGTTTCCGTCTGGCCGAAGGCCTCGGTGAGCCTCATCTTCGGGAAAAGTTCGAAAATCTTCTTCTTGACCTCGACGGGCATGGGCGCCGCTCCCGTCGTTCCCGTCTTGAGGGAAGACAGGTCGTAATCCTTGAACTGGGGGTGGTTGACGATCCAGTTCCAGAGGGCCGGTACGAGCCCCACCGCTTCGATCCTTTCGTTCTGGATGGCCGCCATGATGTTCTCCGGGGTCGGGATATCGAGAATGACCGTCGTCGCGCCGTTGAAGACGCCGATGATGGTGAATCCCGTCGCCGCCTGGTGAAAGAGGGGAAAGACCAGGAGTTGCCTTTCCGCTATTTCCTTGATGTTTATGGATGCATTGATCGCGAGCATCATCTGGTTCTTGTGGGTGAGGACGGCGCCCTTGGGCCTGCCTGTGGTGCCTGCCGTGTACATGATGAAGGCGGGATCGTCGTCTTCGACCATGATGAGCGGCTCTGCAGGCGAACTGTCCCGCAGGAGCGTCTCGTAATCGAGAGCGCCTTCCACTCCGCCCGC
>JAFGIO010000184.1 GCA_016929555.1 Deltaproteobacteria bacterium
ACTTGCCCGTGCTGTCCACAAAAACCGGCTCTGCCCGGACAAGGGGTTGAAAAATCAGACTGCACAGCGCCGGCAGGATAGAAATTATAAGAGCGGGTCTCATGGGTCCCTCCTTTCCAAGAGGGGAAAAACGAAAGGTGGATACTTTGTTGCACGCTGCTGCTTGGATGGACGGCGAAAGTATATGAGAAAGGTTTCTGCATGTCAAGAAGGGACAGGCCCCCTTTTCAAAGGGGGGCCTAAAAAAGGAAGACATGACTGTCCCTCAGGGAAGTTTCAACGGTTCGCCTTCCGATACCCGAGGGCGTCGGTTGCGATGATCATCTTGCAGATGTTGGCGGAGCCTTCGAGGATCTGGTAGAGTTTCGCGTCGCGGAAGAGGCGCTCCACGGGATATTCACTGGAGTAGCCGTAGGCGCCGAGGATTCGCAGCGCGCCGTCGGCGACACGGGAGGCGACGTCACAGGAGTAGTATTTCGCCATCACCGTTTCCCGTACATTGTGGAGCGCGCCGGCATCCTTCTGAAGGGCACAGCGGTACGTCATCAATCGGGCCGCTTCGGTTTCGACGATCATCCTGGCAAGTTCTTCCTGAACCATCTGATACTGGCCGATGGCCTGGCCGAACTGAACCCTCTCCCTGGCGTACTTGATCGCTTCATCGATGAGGCCCTGGCAGACGCCGACGGCGCCTGCCGCTGCGCTCAGGCGGGTGTTGTTCAGGCTCGACATCACCTGTTCGAATCCCCTGCCTTCGACGCCTCCAAGAAGGTTATCCGCGGAGACCTCCACATCGTCGAAGAAGATCTCCCCCGTGGGGCAGGCGTTCCAGCCCATCTTTGCCGCCGTCGAGCTCACCCGGACGCCGGGGGCGTGCAGGTCGACAATGAAGGCGGAGATGCCTTTGTAGGGCTTCGAGGGGTCCGTATAGGCGTAAACGATGCCGAGGTCCGCCACCTGGGCGAAGGTAATCCAGGTCTTGGATCCGGAAAGGATGTATCCGCCGTTTCCTTTTACGGCCTTCGTCTTGAGGGAGCCCACGTCGGAGCCGGCGTTGGGCTCCGTGATCCCGATGCAGCCGAGGCGCTCGGCGCTGACGAGCGGCGCGATGTACCTTCGTTTCTGGGCTTCGGTGCCGAACTGGTAAATCTCCCTGGCGGTTCCCATGGTCTGCATGTTGAAGCCGGCCCGCAGCGAGCCGCTCACCCGGGCGATCTCCTCGGTCACGACGGCGTGGGCCAGAAAGCCGAGATTGGAGCCGCCGTATTCCTCCGGGATTGGGCAGCCGAAGAAACCCAGCTCTCCCATCTTCCGGACGAGGTCCTTCTGAAAGAGATGCTTTTCCTCGTCCTCGGCGACCCTGGGCAGGATTTCATTTTGTGCGAACCGGCGCACCGTGTCCTGCAGCGCCCGTATTTCCTCATTGAGTTCAATATTCATACGTTCATTCTCCCATAAATTGCGGTTGTCGCTTTTCCAGGAAGGACCGCCTTCCCTCGTCGAAGTCCGCCGAACTGAGGGCGATGGCCTGCATGTTGGCCTCCAATTCCAAGCAGGATTGCAGGCTCATGGGCCACCGGTTCAGGGCGCTCTTGATCATGGCGTAGGCCCGGGCAGGACCCCGTGCCAGCGTCTGGGCCAGGTCCATGACTTCTCCCTCCAGGTCCTCCGGAGGGACCACCTTGTTGATAATTCCCATGGACTCGGCCTCTTTCGCGTCGAAGAGGCGGCCCGTCATCATCAGCTCCTTCGCCCGGGCGAGGCCGACCCTTCCCGGCAGGAGGTAGAAGCCGCCCATATCGGGGATCAGTCCGATCAGGATGAAGGATTCGCGGAACTTGGCCTTTTCCGAGGCGATGATGATGTCGCAGGCCAGGGCGATATGCATTCCCGCGCCCGTTGCAAAGCCGTTGACGGCGGCGATGATGGGCTTTTCCAGGCTCGTCATCAGCCGGACGAGCTCCTGGACGTTCTTCAGGCGGTCCCGGCCGGCAGTCGCGCGGATGCCGGCCATGGTGGTGATGTCGCCGCCGGCGCAGAAGGCCTTGCCGGCGCCCGTCATGACGACGACACGGACCGCCTTGTCGGCGGCGATGTCCCGGAAGGATTCCTTCAGCTCCTCCCGCATGACGAGGTCCAGAGGATTCAGCTTCTCCGGGATGTTCATCGTAATCCGGGCGATCCCGTCCTTCTTGCCGAGGATGATAGTCTCGTAGGACATGGCGCGGTCTCCTCAACCCTTCTCATTGCCGAGGATGGCGACGGCGCTGAGCTGGGGCGGACCTCCGAAGGTATGGGTCAGCCCGAGCCGTGCATTTTTGATCTGGCGCTCCGGCTTGTCTGCCTTGCCCTGAAGCTGCTTGTAGACCTCGTACATCATCCGGAGGCCGCTGGCGCCCACGGGGTGACCGAAGCACTTCAGGCCGCCGTCGGGGTTGACGGGAAGACCGCCTTCTCTTGTGAAGAAGCCGTTGTCGATATCTTCCCTGGCCTTGCCCCAGGGACTGAAACCGAAGTTTTCGTAAATAGTCAGCTCTGTGATGGTGAAGCAGTCATGGACCTCGGCGAGATCGAGCTCCTCCCGGGGATTCTTGATTCCGGCCATCTCATAGGCCCGGCGCGAGGAGTTGATGAGGGATCCGAAGCGTGTCCAGTCGAATCCCGGCCGGACATGGGGCAGCAGGGCATCCATGGCGATGCCGAAGCCCTTCAGATAGATGGGGTCCGATCGGAAGTCTTTCGCAGCCTCGGCCCGGGTGACGATGGCACAGGCAGACCCGTCGCTGTTGCCGCAGCAGTCGAAAAGCCCTAAAGGCCAGGCGATGATGGGGGCATTGACGGCCTGCTCCAGGGTGATCTTGTTGTGAAAATGGGCCTTGGGGCAGAGGCTTCCGTTGTCGTGGTTCTTGACGGCGATCTTGCCGATCGTTTCCTTGCCTTCCTTATCGCTGAGGCCGTACGTCTCGAAGTATCGTTTCGCAATCAGCCCGAACGATCCAGGCGAGGTCCTCCTCGCCTCCAGAACGGGGGTCATGCCGCGGCCGGTTCCCAGGCCGGGGAATCCCGTGTCCTTGAGCTTTTCGACGCCGATGGCCAGCACCGTATCGTAAGCGCCGCTGGCAACGGCGAGACAGGCCTCGATCAGGGCGATATGGCCCGCGGCGCACCAGTTTTCATTGCGGAGTATCGGAATATCCTTGAGTTTCAATGCGTTGGAAACGACAGTGCCCGCGGTTCCCCCGGTAGGGGCCGTCAGCATGCCCAGATAACAGGCCTCGATATCCTCGGGGTGGACGCCGGCGTCCTGGTAGGCCTCATAGGCGCATTCGATGGCCAGATCCTCCATGCCGGTATCCCACCGTTCCCCGAACTTGCTGCAACCCATCCCGACGATGGCTACCTTGTCTTTGATGCTTCCCATCACTCGGTTCCTCCTTTCAAGACCGGCCGGCATTTCCAGAAATAGTTGTGAAACCCGGCCCCTTCGTATATTCTCCTGAAGGTCAGCTCTACGGGCATATTCAGGGTCACGCTCGTGGGATCGCAGTCGGTCATGATCCCGTAAAACCGGCTTCCGTTTTCCATCTCCACGACGGTCTGGACGACCGAAGGATCGTCGCTGCGTCCGGCAAGATTGTCCAGGGTGAAGGTGAAGACCTTGCCCTGGATTTCGGACAGACGAACCTCGTCGAAATCGTCCTTCGATCGGCACTGGTAGCAGACCCTCTGGATCGGAAAGGTGACCAGCCCGCATTGACGGCACTTGCTGGCGTGGCAGCGCAGGGACGATGCCCTTTCGCGCCAGGACGTCGTCGCCGCGGGAAAGAGGCGGAAGGGTTCGCCCGGTAACGCCTCCAGGATGCCCCGATAACTCAGATAGCGGGTATAGGAGGTGAGCATTCGTTTCTGATTGAGGAAGGATTGCAGGCTCTTGTGCCTTGTCCGTCTGCTGTTGTCTTCGGTAACCTTGAAGAGCAGGGTGTCCGCCCCCTCCCCATAAGCTGCAAGCAGCAGAAGGTCGCCCGGTTTCGCTTTCTCCAGGGCTGCGGCGAGCATGATCAGGGGCTGGGCCGCGCCGCAGTAGCCGATGTTTGCAATCAAAGGGTCCAGCACCTGCGTTTTGGCGTCGAAGCCAAGCTTCTGGGCCAGGGTTCTATGTGTACGCATGTCGGGAGCAGCAAGAACGGCTGTGGCGATCTCCGCCGGCTTCAGACTGTATTTTTTCAAAAGACCCGAAACGGCCGCAGTCATGCCGGCCGTAAAGCCTTCCTCCAGGACGAAGCGGTTCTCCCAGCTTTTGACGTATCTGTCTTCAGGATTTCTCCAGACATCGACGATCTCTTCGCTAAGGGCGTAGCTCCCCTCGAAGGTGGCTGCCAGATTTTCCGTTCCCACCAAAACCGCGGCGGCGCCGTCTCCGAAAACCTGTTCCTGGTCGGAACGGGGGTAGGCAAGGCGCTGGTCCGCAGCGGTCACGATCAGATTTTTCACCGAGCCTCCGGCCGTCATTCCCAGGGCCGCCTTCAGGGCGCCCGTACCGGAGCGCAGCGAATTTCCAAAATCGGCCGTTTCGATCTCCCGTCCGAGATCGAGGACCGTGGCGATCAGGTTCGAACTCAGCTTCTCCAGGTAAGGGGCCGTTGTGGTTGCGAAATAGAGCCCACCGATTCCTTCCCTGTCCGGGGCGGCATCGCGGAGGCAGTTTTCAGCCGCTTCCATGGCCATCGTGACGCTGTCTTCATCATGATTGGCGACGCTTCTCTCGCCGCCGACGGCGTTGCGGCCCCAGGCGTCGGCAATCGTTTTCCTGTCGATCCGAAGCGAAGGGATATAGGCGCCGTACGAAACAATTCCCACCATGATTCAACTCCTTTTGTCAGAATGTGTTGTCATTGGCCCTGCCCCTGTTCACGGTCTTTTGGGATGGAGGGCGGGCAGGGCTCGTTTCTTCCGCAATCAGGTACCGGCCGGACGATATTCTCCAAAAACCCCTTTCAGGACCTTGCAGACCTCGCCGATGGTGGCATAGGCTTTCACGGCTTCCAAAAAGAGGGGCAGCAGATTGTCCGTTCCTTCGGCTCCCTTCCGGACCGCTGCCAGGGTTTCCTGGACTTTTGCCTGGTTCCTCCTGCTTTTCAATGCCTTGAGCTTCGCAATCTGGTTTTCGGCGATGTTCAGGTCCGGGATATAGAGTGCAACCTCCGGTTCTTCTTCAATCTGGTATTCGTTGACGCCTACGACGATCCGCTGCTTCTGCTCGATTTCCTGCTGGAGGGCATAGGCGCGGCTTTCGATTTCGTTCTGAATGAATCCCTTCTCGGTGGCCGCTACGGCCCCGCCCATATCGTCGATTTTTTCGATAAGCTTGCGGATTTCCGATGCCATCCTTTCGGTCAGGTTCTCGATGTAATAGGAGCCTCCCAGGGGATCCACCGTGTCGGTGACGCCCGCCTCGTGGACGAGGATCTGCTGTGTCCGGAGGCTGACCCGGACCGATTTCTCCGTGGGCAGGGCCATGGCTTCGTCGAAGGAGCAGACGGCGAGGGACTGGGCGCCTCCCAGAACGGCCGCCAAGGCCTGGTAGGCGGTGCGGACGATGTTGTTTTCCGGCTGCTGGGCGGTCAGGCTCACGCCGGAGGTCTGGGTATGGAAGCGGAACATCCAGGAGCGGGGATCCTTGGCACCGAAACGGTGGCGCAGAAGCTCCGCCCAAACCCGGCGGGCGGCCCGGTACTTGGCGACCTCCTCGAAGATCTTGTTGTGCGTGTTGAAGATCCAACTGATCCTCGGCGCAAAGGTATCGATGTCCAGTCCGGCCTGGAGGGCCGCCTCGATATAGGCTATGGCATTGGCGAAACTGAAGGCAATCTCCTGGACGGCGGAACAGCCAGCCTCCCTCATGTGATAGCCGGCGACGTTGATGCTGTTCCACAGGGGAACATGCCGGCTGCAGAAGGCGAAGGTGTCCGTGATCAGGCGGATCGAGGGTCCCGGTGGAAAGATATAGGTTCCCCGCACCGTGTACTCCTTTAGAATGTCGTTCTGTATGGTTCCCCGGAGTTTCTCCGAGGGGATGCCGCGCTTTTCGGCCATGGCGATGTACATGGCCAGCAGGATGGCGGCCGGGGCGTTGATGGTCATGGATGTGGAGAGTTTGTCCAGGGGGAGATCCCGGAAGATGATCTCCAGATCTTCCATAGAGTCCACGGCGACGCCTACCCTGCCCACCTCCCCCTCGCATAGGGGATCGTCGGAATCGTATCCGATCTGGGTCGGCAGATCGAAGGCTACGGAAAGGCCCGTCTGGCCCTGCTGGAGCAGGAATTTGAACCGCTCGTTCGTTTCCTCGGCCGTGGCGAATCCCGAATACTGCCGCATCGTCCAGGGCTGGCTGAGATACATGGAGGGATGGACGCCCCGGACAAAGGGATATTCGCCGGGGAATCCGGTGTCCTCCAGATAATCGAAAGCCTCGATGTCATCGGGGCAATACAGCGGCGCAACGGGCTCTCCCCAGTCGGTAAAGCGACGCTCCGGGGGGCGCTGGTTCAGCTTTTCCGTCCAGCGCCGCTTCTGCTCTTCAATTTTCTTCAGGGTATCCATCATGGGCAATCATCCCTTCATGGTTTTAACCGACACGCCGGCCTAACAGCCGATCTCCTTGGCGATGACCAGCCGCTGGATCTCCGAGGTGCCCTCGGTAATGGTGAACAGCCGGCCGTCGCGCCAGAAACGCTGGATGGGATATTCCATCATGTAGCCGTAGCCTCCATGGATCTGCATGGTGTCGGAAAGGATCTTCTGGAGCGTTTCGGCGGAAAAGAGCTTCACCATGGCCGCCTCCTTTCGAACGTTGCGGCCCTGGTCGTACTCCCAGGCGATACGGTAGGTGAAGGTGCGCATGATCTCGATGTTCGTGGCGATCTCGGCGAGCTTGAATTTCGTGTTCTGGTATTTGATGATCGGTTGGCCGAACTGGATCCTTTCGGCGGCGTATTTCATCGTCAGCTCATAGGCGGCCTGGGCCGTGCCCGTGCAGCGTGCTCCGTAGGTGATCCGTCCCGAAATCAGGGTATCGGCGATCTGTTCGAATCCGCCGCCCTCCCGCTCTCCGATCATGTTCTCCGCCGGAACCCGGCAATCCTCGAAGATCAGTTCGCCCGTTTCGGCGGCCCAGTTGCCCACCTTGTGGAGCTTGCGGGCAACGCTGAAGCCCGGGGTGCCCTTTTCGACGATGAACAGGTTGATTCCCACGCCCCGTTTCGAGGGATCCGTATAAGCCACGGCAACGACATAATCGCAGATGGGGCCGTTGGTGATGAAAATCTTGGTGCCGTTGAGAATGTAGCCGTCCCCGTCCTTGACGGCCCTTGTCTTGATCGAAGCCGCGTCGGAGCCGGAATCGGGTTCCGTGAGCCCGAAGGCGCCGATCTTTTCGCCCCGGATCGCGGGCACAAGAAATCGTTTTTTCTGTTCCTCAGAGCCGTATTTGTAGATAGGCTGCGTGGCGAGGCCGCTCTGAACCAAAATGCCGGAGCAGATCCCGGCGCTGATTCTGGTCAGCTCCTCCACCATGATGCAGTCGGTGATCTTGTCGCCGCCGCCTCCGCCGAGCTCCAGGGGGTAGCGCGGGCAGAGGAAACCCTGTTCTCCCATCATCCGGAAAAGCTGTGTGGGGAAATTTCCCGTCTCCTCCGATTCGTCGACCAAAGGCGCGATTTCCTTGGTAGCGAAGTTTCTGATGGCCTCGCGAAAAATTCGGTTTTCTTCCGATAGTTCAAAATCCATATATCCAATCATCCTCCTTGAAACGTATAGATAGGCATCTGTCCCGACTCATTGTCCTTTGAATTGGGGGTCTCTCTTTTCGAAAAATGCCTTCATCCCTTCCTCGCGGTCCTGGCTCGTAAAGAGAAGGCATTCGACCAGGGCCTCATAATCGAGTCCCCTGCTCAGCCCCACCTCCTGACCTGCGTTGATGGCCTTCTTTGCCCATTTCAGCGCCAAAGGGCTCTGGCGGGCGATGCGTCCCGCCATGGTCATGACCGTCTCCTCCAGCTTGTCGGCGGGACAGACCTGATTTAAAAGGCCCAGACGGAGGGCTTCGGCGGCATCGATCAGGCTTCCCGTGAAGATAAGTTCCTTGGCCTTGCCGGTCCCGACGAGCCTGGCCAGCCTCTGGGTGCCGCCGCCGCCGGGAATGATTCCCAGAAGGATCTCCGTCTGGCCGAATCGGGAGACCTCGGAGGCGATGCGGATGTCGCAGGCCATGGCAACTTCAAGGCCGCCGCCGAGGCAAAGCCCGTCGATCATGGCGATGACCGGTTTTTCGAGCTGTTCGAAACGCGTGTAGAACTGCTGGGCGATGGTGGCCATGAAATTTTCCATCTCCAGGGGGGTGAAGGCGGACAATTCCGTCAGGTCCGAACCGGCGATAAAACTCTTTCCGCCGGCGCCGGCCAGAATCAACACCCTGACCTCGGTATCCTGCCGGGCATCTTCCAGCGCCCGTATCATTTCCAACCGCGTCGCCCGGTTGAGGGCGTTGCGCTTCTCGGGCCGGTTGACGGTCATACGGGCGATGCCGGATTCCTTTCTGTAAAGGATGTTTTCGAAATCCACGGAACGCATTCCTTTCCTAATGATCGATAACGGCTTTATCCCTAAATTCCCGTGCCCCGTAGGGCACCATGAAGCATGGAAATCATCCCCACCCAAACCCCCACGATGGGGAGGGATACAGCAAG
>JAFGIO010000028.1 GCA_016929555.1 Deltaproteobacteria bacterium
CCGGCCATGGGGGCCAAAACCGCTTTGTTTTCGAGGGAAAGGCTGCCGATCTTCACGACGCTCCCAAACCAGCGGTCCGTTCTCTATTTTCGAGAACGCCGGCCGCCCGAAAAAGTTCGTCCACCGTGTTTATCCCCAAGACTTCCGTGGGATCACGGGCCAGGCAGGCGTCGACGGACAGGCCGTCTGTTTTCGCGATCTCTACAATATCGGTTAGATAGTATTCCTTCTGGGCGTTCTCGTTGTTGATGCGTCCCACGGCATCGAAGAGAAAATCGGCCCGGGCACAATAGATCCCCGTGTTGATTTCCCTGATCTTTTTTTCGGCTTCCGTCGCGTCCCTTTCCTCGACGATCCGCAGGACCCTATTCCCCTGCCCCTTGACCATGCGGCCATAGCCGGTTGGATTGTCCAGAATGGTGGTCAGGACCGTTACCGCCGCCGCCTCCTTCCGATGGCCGGCGATGAGGGCTTCGGCAGTGGCGGGTTTCAGCAGGGGAACATCTCCGCAAAGGATGAGTACATCGCCCCGATAGTGGCGAAAGAGGTCCCTCGCCTGAAGGACCGCATGACCCGTCCCCAACTGCTGCCGCTGTTCTACAAAAATCAATCCCTGATCCGAGAAGTCCCTGCGGATGAGGTCCGCCTGGTGTCCGATGACGACGATGATTTCTTCCGAATTCAGGGCCTTCGCCACCGCGATGGAATAGGCCAGCAGCGGCCTCCCGCACAGCGTATGGAGAACCTTTGCCAGGTCGGATTTCATTCTCGTTCCCTTGCCTGCTGCAAGGATAAGCGTCCTCAGCTTTCGTTTATCCTTCTCAGTTGCATCCACCGTTCACCCCCACCATCCCCCGCTTGACGGAGATATTCATACCGATCAGGACAAGCCGGCCTGCCCCTCGGGAAGGGCGGAGACAATCGCCAGGACCTCCTTGACCGATTTCGGTTCCACGTCCTCGATCACAAAAAGAACCGTTCCGACCCTAAGCGTCTCCCTTTTGTTCGGTATCTTGCCCATGCTATGGAGTATGAACCCGCCGAGGCTCTCGTAATCTCCCTCGGGGATTTCCATCGGGATCAACTGACGCACCTTCTCCAGACTGATGCGGGCGTTGAAGAGATACCTTCCGGGACCGACGATCCGGTAAAGCCTTGTGCCGCTGTCATAATCGTCATCGATCTCGCCGACGATGGCCGCCATGATATCTTCGATCGTCACGATGCCGACGGCGCCGCCGTATTCATCGACGACGACGGCCATTCTTTCGCCCCTGCTCCTGAGTTCCACGATAAGATCCTTCGCCGGTTTCGCTTCCGGCACGTATAACCCGACCGGTTTCAGACAGGAGGCAACGGCCTCCTCGCCGGAAAGGCCTGACTTGCCGATGCCTTCTCCTCCCAATGTCTCCAGCAGGTCGAAATAATGAATCATACCGATTATATTGAATATCTGGTCCTGGTAAACGGGAATGCGCAGGTATTTTCGGTCACTGATCACTTGAACCGCATCTCCCAAGGTCGCCGTCACGGGAAGGGCTGCCATTGCCGAAAGGGGTACCATGATCCTATCCACGGTGACCTCGGAAAAGTCGAGAATTCTCCGAACCATTTCCCGCTCGGCCTGTCGAATATCGCTGCCCTGATCCGGCCTAGCCAGAAGAAACTTCAGACCCGTTTTCGTGATAATGGGCAAACCGCCGCCGGTTGTCTTCTCGCCGGTGGCGATTTGGACCGTTGCCCGGGATATCTTCCCAATGGCATAGACAAGGGGAAAGAGCAGCCAGGAGGATATCCGGATGAACCTGGAAATCCTGACGGCGATGAATTCCGCCCGTTGCTGGAAGAGACTTTTGGGGATGAGTTCACCCAGGATCAGAATCGCCGGCACCATGACGATTACAGAGACCAATTCGCCCCGGGCAGCCCCGAACATCGATATGAACAGGGCCGTTGCGGCGGCGGTGCTCGTTACCTGGCAAAGGTTTGTGCCCGTTAAGGTCGTGGCCAGGAAACGCTCCGGTTTTTCGAGGAGCCGAAGGGCGGTGAGGGCGGAACGGGAACCTCCTGCCGCCCGGTTTCTGATCTTATGGATATCGGCAGAGATGAGCGCGATCTCCCCCCCGGAAAACAGGCCTTCCAATCCAAGGCAGACAACGATCAGCAAAAGGGGGAATAGATCAGTCATCGGTCGTTTCCTCGTCTCTTCTCACCACGATCTTCAGGATCCTCGCCTTTCCCATCGTTTCGACCCTGAAGGTGTGCTGTCCAAAACGAACGACCTCTCCGGCCGCGGGAAGCTTCCCGAAGAGATGAAAGACAAAACCCCCTACCGTGTCGAAGTCTTCCACCGGATCGGGGATGTCGGCGAGCTCCCTGAAACCCTCCATGGACATCCGTCCGGAGACGACGATCGTGCTTTCATCGATTCTCTCCCACAGGTCTCTTCGCAGTCCGGAGGCATCGTAGAGATCCTCGAAAAGATCCTCGAGAATGTCTTCCAGGGTAACGAGACCGGAAACGCCGCCGTACTCATCGACGACAATGGCAATCCGGAGCTTCCGAATCTGGAAATCTCGAAGCAACCCGCCCACGCGTTTCGCCTCGGGTACGAAATAGGGCTTCCTCAACAGCCGATCCAACTGCAGGGGCGTCTCGGGAGATTTCATCTTTTCGATAAGGTCCCTGGCGAAGAGAATGCCCACGATATCGTCTCTGTCGGCGCCGTAAACGGGAATCCTGGTGTGGCGGGTGGCGACGATTTCCCTTTCCATCTCCTCCAAACCGAGAGACAGGGGAAGACAGAACATGTCCACCCTGGGAACCATGACCTCCGATACCGTCTTGTCATCCAGATCGAAGACCCGATGGATGAGGTCACGCTGAACGCCCTCCAGGGCGCCCTCGCGCTGCCCCAAATCGATCAGGCTCCTGAATTCCTCTTCCGTCAGCACCCTTTCGGGAGTGGCCTTGTCTCTGATAAACATTGCCGCAAACCATCCGGAAACACTCTCCAAAAGCCATACAACGGGCTTTTCGATCCAGGAGAAAAATACGAGCACCGGCGAAAGAAAGGCGGCCAATCTCATGGGATAGGTAACGCCAAAGGTTTTGGGGAGGGCCTCGGAAAAGACGAGCAGCATCGGGGTGGTTACGGCGATGGATACCCATTCGCCCTTATCGCCGAGCAGGGATATGCACAGGGAGGCCATGAGTACGGAAATGGTCGTGTTGACGGCTTCGTTGCCGACGATGACCGTCACGAGCAGCCTTCGGGGATAGGCAAGAAGCCTGCGGACATGGGAGAGGAAGGGGAAACGTTCTTCCGCCATCCTGTGCATGTGCAGCGGGGTCAGGGAAAACAGGGCCGCCTCCGAACAGGAGAACAGTCCCGCGATCCCCATCAGGAAGGCCACCAGGGCGAGTTTGACGATCGCCGAAAGATCCAAAAAAGAGAACTCCTCTTTTACCTATTTGTGTCGCAGACCCTTAAGAAACGAGCTTGTTGATTATTTATCAGAATTGCCCTCAAAAAGACACAGGGGTGTTTCACTTTTTTCTGGAAAAGGTCCCCTGTTCGTTCTATAGAAGACCATCCATGATGGCCTTGTAAAAAA
>JAFGIO010000185.1 GCA_016929555.1 Deltaproteobacteria bacterium
AAAACTGAAAATCCTGGAAGTGGATTGATAAGGTCCCGAACAGGTATTTGGACTCTTCCCGTACCTGTCCGACCGGAAAGGGGACCTGTATGAGGATGAGACGGCAGGAGAGATGATCCATGCGGTTTTATTTTACGGAACAGCAAGAGAAGTTTCGCTGCCAGGTCCGCGATTTCCTTGAAGAACAACTGCAGGCGGGCGCCTTTTCCGTTCACAGCGCCTCGCTCGTTGGACCCGTATCGCGGGAATTTTCCCGCAAAATGGCGGAAAAAGGCTGGATCGGCCTGACCTGGCCCCAGAAATACGGCGGTCAGGGGCGCACCTACGTGGATAAGATGATCCTGAATGAGGAACTCTTCCGTGTCCAGGCACCGGTGGGCTATCACTTCTCGGCGGACCGCCAGGTCGGACCGGCGCTTATGAAATTCGGATCGGAATGGCAGCGGGAGCATTTCCTCCCGCGGATCGTCAGGGCCGAGGAGGGCATCGATTTCTGCCTGCTCTTCAGCGAGCCCAATGCGGGGTCCGACCTGGCCTCCGTGGCGACAAGGGCCGAAAGGGACGGCGACAGCTACATCGTCAGCGGCCAGAAGGTCTGGACCTCCGGGGGGCATGACGCCGACTATGGGTGGCTTCTGGCCAAGACCAATCTCGACCCGGAAGTTCGAAGCCATCTCTCCTGCAGCGAATTCATTCTGGACATGCACGCCCCCGGCGTCACAGTCAGGCCCCTCGTCAATATCGCCGGCGTTCACAGCTTCAACGAAGTGTTTCTGGACGATGTCCGGGTCCACGAGAGATACCTTGTCGGCAGGGAAAACGAGGGTTTCAAGCAGATCATGGCCCAGGTGGACTACGAGCGGGCGGGGATCGAACGGCTCATGCAGAACTATCCCGTCTTCAGTCGGCTGAAGGACCATGTCCTTCACCTGGACAAAACCGCCCTGGACGCCGGCCGCTATGCCTGGATCAGGGATGCCCTGGCGGGACTGGAGGTCGACTTCCAGACGGGCAGGCTGCTGTGCTACTACACGGCCTGGCTCGTGGACCAGGGCGGGAACGTGTCGAGCCAGGCGGCGCTCACAAAGAGCTTTTGCACCCAGTTCGAACAGAGGGTCAACGACATCGCCCTGCAGATTCTGGGGCCGGTCGGTCAAATCGGGCAGGGAGGGCCATGGCGCCCGCCCGTCTTCATCGAGGATCTGGTGGAGAGCTACCTCTGGGGACCGAGCTATACCCTCCAGGGAGGCTCCGTCGAGATCCTGAAGAACATCGTGGCCCAGCGGGGATTGGGGCTTCCGAGGGCATAGAGGCAATACCGCCGGAAAAGCGAGGTGAGATGATGGAATTCAGGCTGAGCGAAGAAACCAAGCTGCTCAAAGACAATGCCGGGAGGTTTTTGCAGGACAGGTGTTCTTCCGCCTTTTTAAGAGAGTCGGTTCGGGGAGAGACGGGCTTCTCAACGGCCCTCTGGAAGGAGATGGCCGGCCTCGGCTGGCTCGGGCTTATCTACGAGGAAAGATACGGCGGCGTGGGCGGATCTTTTTTCGATCTGTGCATCCTCTTCGAGGAAATGGGCAAGGTCCTCCTGCCGACCCCCTTTTTCTGCAGCGCCGTTCTGTCGGGCCTGCTGATCGATGAAGCCGCCAGCGAAACGGTGAAAAAGGAATTGCTGCCCCCTATGATCGGCGGAGAACGGATCCTGACGCTGGCCCTGCTCGACGAAGGGGGCCGCTGCGATTTCAGCGACCTGAAAATGGAGGCCCGGAAAGGGGGTGACGGTTCCTTTGTACTGACGGGAAAGAGAATCCTCGTTCCCTATGCCCACGCGGCCGATGAGATTCTGGTCTGCGCGCAGATTGCCGGGCCGGGCCAAAACGGTCCGACGGTTTTTCGAACCACAGGACGGTCTCAGGGGGTGAAGATCGTTTCCCTGGACACGCCGCTGACCGGGGAGAAGCTCTTTGCGGTCTTCTACGAAGAGGCGCCGCTCTCCCGGGACGATATCCTGGGGGTTCCCGGAAGGGGGATCGATTACATCGAAAAGGTCCTGCCGAGGGCGATCATATGCAAATGCGCCGAGATGGTGGGGGGGCTGGCGAGGGTGGTCGAGATGACCGTCGGCTACGTCAAGGAGCGCCGCCAGTTCGGCCGTCCCCTGGGCGCTCTCCAGGCGGTTCAGCATTCCTGCGCGGACATGCAGATGCACCTGGAGGCCTCGCGGCTGGTCACCTATCAGGCGGCTTCGCTGCTGAGTGAAGGCATGCCCTGCGAAAAGGAAATCGCCATGGCCAAGGCCTTCTGCAGCGACGCCTACAAGAAATGCACCTGGAGCGCCCATCAGATCCACGGCGGCATCGGCTTCACCGAGGAGCACGACCTGCACTTTTATTACAAGCACGCCAAGGCTTCGGAACTGGCCTTCGGCGACGCCCGGTTTCACCGCGGCAGGGTGGGGGAGGCAATGGGCCTTTGAGGCAGGCTTTCTTCCAACCACGCTTCGAAGATGTTGCTGAAGCATTCACGCCGAAACCTCGTCGAGGAAAGGGTTTCATAGGAGAGGAGATCGGGATATGAGCCAGGAGGAGATCCTGTTTGAGAAAAAGGATGGTTTGGGTACGATCACGCTGAACCGGCCCGAGAAGAAGAACGCCTTTACCCTGACGATGATCGACAAGTGGGCCGATACCCTCGCGGCCTGGCGCACGGACCCGGAGGTGAAGGTGATCGTCCTGACGGGTGCCGGCAACGCCTTCTGCGCCGGCGCCGATTTTTCGGCGCCCAGCGCCCAGCCGGGCGAGGACGGTCCCTACGAGCGCAAGAGCATTCTCTGGGATCGGATCCAGCGCATTCCCCTGACCCTCGAGGACATCGACAAACCAGTTATCGCAGCGATGAAGGGTGTGGCGACGGGGGCGGGCCTGGACATGGCCCTGATGTGCGACATCCGCTTCGCCGCCGACACGGCCCGTTTCGCCGAGACCTACGTGAAGGTGGGGCTGGTTCCGGGTGACGGCGGCTGCTATTACCTGCCGCGGTTGGTGGGTCTTGCCAAGGCCCTCGAACTCCTTTGGGAGGGCGATTTCATCGATGCCGCCGAGGCCCTGCGGATCGGATTGGTCAACCGGGTCTATCCGGAGGCGCAACTGATGGAGGAAACCCATCAATTTGCCCGCAAACTGGCCGAAGGACCCGCCGCGGTGATCCGCACCATCAAGCGCGCCACCTACCAGAGCAGCCGGTCGGATCTGCGTACGGCCCTGGATCTGATCTCGTCCCACATGGGCGTCGTCCGCTTCACGAAGGACAGCCAGGACGCCCTGAAGGCCACCATCGAACGCTTCTCTAAAAATAAACAGGAAGGAGGATGAGCAATTGGGATACAACACGATTCAATATGAGCAGGACGGTCCGATCGGCACGCTGACGTACAACCGCCCCCAGACGATCAATGCCATGAATGGTGAAATGGTGCGCGAGCTTGTCGATTTCTGGAGACAGAGGGAGGATGATTTCACGGTGAAGGTGATCATCACCCGGGGCGCCGGCGAGAAGGGATTCTGTTCCGGCATGGATTTGAAGGAGTTTTCCAACAAAGGTGATCAGACGCCCGGCTTGGACGATTTTTACGGCGGGCAGTCCTATTTTTCGAAAATTTACCGTCTCATGCGGTCTTGTCCCCAGCCGATCATTGCGGCGGTTCACGGACCGGCCATGGGTGGCGGTCTTTCCCTCACCCTCGCATCCGACATCTGCATCGCCAGTCCGGATGCCATGTTCTGCGCCCAATACATCAATATCGGCGTCGGGGGCGCCGATATGGGATCGAGCTATTTTCTGTGGCGGATCGTCGGCTGGAGGAAGGCGGCGGAGATGTGCCTGACGGGGAATCGCATCTATGCCGAGGAAGCGCTGAGGATCGGTTTGGTGAATGATATCCATCCACGGGAGAGCCTCATGGCAGCGGCTATGGAAATCGCCCAGTCTATGGCTTCCAAAAGCAGGATCGCCCTGCACATGACCAAAGAAGCCCTCAATACGGCCCTCAACGCGACAAGCCTGGAGGATGCCATCAAGTTGGAAGACCGCAATCAGTGTTTCATGACGATGGGCGGGATGGTCGATTCAAAAATTAGGCGCTGATTGTCGCGGTTCCTCTTGATCATTTTTTTCTTGTCAGGACGGTTCCTCTTCCGTTATTCTTGAACAAAAGTGTCAATATAAGCAGGAATACAAAAGGGGAGACACGTGGTATCGAAGAGGCAAAAAAAGCGCATCCGTCCAGGGCGGGCGTATTTAGAAGGACAGGGGGTGGCGAGATGGCCGGTCGGCTCATAATGCAGGAAGTGCCCGAACTCGTCTCCCCGTACCTCATGGTCGGCTTCAGGGGATGGCTCAATGCGGGCGAGGTTTCCACGGGCAGCATCGACTATCTGAAGCGCGCCGTCGGCGCCCGCAAGTTGGCCCATATCGAGCCGAAGGGTTTCTATATCTACCAGGTTCCAAGCGCCGCTCCCGATCAAACCCTGCGACCCCGCACGAGAATCGAGGACGGCCTGATCAAGGGGCTGGATGCGCCGAGAAGCGAATTCTGGTTCTGGAAGAGCGGCGGGGGCCATGACCTCCTCCTCTTCTCCGGGGTCGAGCCCAATCTGGAATGGCCGGAATACGCCCAGGCGATCCTCGATGTGGCCAAGAATTACAAGACGCCCAGGATTTACACTCTGGGCGGTGTTTTCGACCAGGTTCCCCATACCCGCAGAACAAGAACCTTTGCCGTCTTCAACCTGCCGAGTCTGAAAGACGAACTGAGGGGATTGACCCGGTTCCTCAACTACGAAGGCCCCTGCAGTTTCACCACCCTGTTGCTGGACGAGGCCGGGCGGCAGGGAATCGAGGCCGTCGGCATTACGGCGCGCACGCCGCTCTATATTCAGGAATACAACGCCAGGGCCTGCTATGACCTGTTGAGAATCGTCCTCAACCTGACCGATCTCAAGATCGACCTTGGCGACCTGAAGCAGGCCGGCGACACGCTGGTCACCATGACGGACAGGGCCTTCAGCCAGAACCAGTCGGCCCTGGAGCAGCTCAGGAAAATGGAGGAGCTCTTCGATACCGCCGCGATGGAGGAACCCCTTCAAGAGCCCGGCGAGGATTACGACAAGCTGATGGAGGAGGTGCGCAACCTAAAAAGAGAGGGCCGCAAACCTCACTGAACTTTCCATGCAGGCGTGGTGATCGCTGATGGTAACATTTCCCTAAAACATTCTTTTCGAGCAGAGGACAGGGCGGCACATGAGTGAAGCAAGGACCAGCGAAAAGGCAAAGGCGGGGAAGGGTGGCCCGAGGATTAACAGGAACGTCGAGTTGGAGGCGATACGGCCCGAGCTTGCCGAAGTGATCGAGCGGCACGCCTTCGGTCTCGACGAGCGGCGTCCCGACGTGGTGGCGCGGCGGCAGTTGAAAAATCAGCGCACTGTCCGGACAAACGTCGAGGACCTCTGCGATCCGGGAAGCTTTGTCGAATACGGACCGCTGGCGCTCTCCGCGCAGCGCCAACGGCGGTCTATGGACGATCTCGTCAGGAGAACGCCGGCCGACGGCCTCATCACGGGCATCGGGACGGTCAACGGCTCGCTTTTCGATGAAAACAAGGCCCGCTGCATGGTCATGGCCTACGATTATTCCGTCCTGGCCGGAACCCAGGGGTACTTCAACCACAAGAAGAAGGACCGCATGCTGAGCTTGTGCTACGAACAGCGCCTGCCCCTCGTTTTCTTCGGGGAAGGGGGCGGCGGGAGACCGGGAGACGTCGACGCGGACGGGGTGATGGTGGCGGGTCTGGATCTGCCCACCTTCGCGTTGTTTGCCCGCCTGAGCGGCCGGGTTCCCGTGGTGGGCATCGTTTCGGGATACTGTTTTGCGGGCAATGCGGCCCTGCTCGGCTGCTGCGATGCGATCATCGCCGCGAAGAATTCCAACATCGGCATGGGCGGTCCGGTGATGATCGAGGGCGGAGGGCTCGGCGTTTTCAGGCCGGAGGAAGTCGGTCCGATTGATGTGCAGAGGCAAAACGGTGTGGTGGATATTGTCGTGGAGGACGATGTCGAGATGGTCGCCGTCGCCCGAAAATATCTTTCCTATTTCCAGGGAGCCGTCTCTCAATGGGCGGCCGCCGACCAGCGCATCCTGCGGCACCTGATCCCGGAAAACCGGCGGCGCGTCTATGACGTGCGGGTCGTCATCGAGACGCTGGCCGATACGGAATCCTTTCTCGAAATGCGGCCCGAATTCGGCCCCGGCATGATCGCGGGCCTGCTGCGCATCGAGGGAAGGCCCTTCGGCGTCATCGCCAACGACTGCCGGCACATGGCAGGCGCCATCGAAGCGGAAGACGCCGACAAGGCGGCCCACATGATGCAGCTGTGCGAAGCCCACGGCCTGCCGTTGCTTGCCCTGCTGGATACGCCTGGGTACATGGTGGGGCCGGAGGTCGAGAGGCGCGCTCATGTCCGTAAGGCCTGCCGCATGTTCGTCGTCGGTGCGCACATGACGGTTCCCTATTTTTCGATCGTTCTGCGCAGGGGATACGGCCTCGGAGCGATGGCCATGGCGAAGGGCGGCTTCCATGAATCCTTTTTCACGGCTTCCTGGCCCACGGGGGAATTCGGGGGCATGGGGCTCGAAGGGGCCATCAAGGCCGGCTTCAAGAAGGAGCTGGAGGCGATAGCGGATCCTCAGGAGAGGGAGGATCTCTACAATAAACTGGTCGCCGAGGCCTATGCCCGGGGGAAAGCCATCAATGCGGCCGCCCACCTCGAGATCGACGCCGTGATCGACCCTGCCGACACCCGAAAGTGGATCATGCGGGGCCTGCAATCCGTTCCCGCCGAACGAACGGAGCGGGCCGCCCACGCCTACGTCGATCCGTGGTGAGGATGAAGGGGCCCTTCATTCCCTGAGGTCGAGACTTCGGAGAACCCGAACGACCTTCGCCGGATAGTCGGTCATGACGCCGTCGACCCCTAGGTCGATCAACTCTTTCAGCACGGTTTTCAACCGGTCGTCAGCCGCCGTATCCACGGCGGGAAAGATCTCGATCTCCGTAAGAAAGGGATAAAGTCCACCGCCGTCCGCGCGGATTCTTTCGACCAGATCCCTGCTGCAAAATCTGTAGTAGGTTTCAAAGGCGTAGGGGCCGGGCGGGGGGTCCTTCGATTCGAGAGAAATCATTCCGTAAAGGCAAAAGAGAAGCGTATGGATGCCGTCGGACATGAAAGCGTGGAATCCGAGCTGCTCTTCCGGTGAGACGTTGGCAACGTACGGACGCGCTTTCCTGCGGCTGATTTCCGCTCGGATCGCATCGACGATTTCCTGTGCGGCGCCGGCCAGCACGATGCCCCTTTCCGGATTTTCACGGTCCAGCAGGTCGAAGAGTTTGGCCATGACGGGCATCCATGCCCCGGTGGCACATTTCCCCTTTCCCTCTTTGAGCTCGATGTTGAGCTGAAGGATCCGGGGCCGCCCCGCATCCTTCAGCTCCCTTTCCATCGTTTTCAAAAGCCCGAGAAAATCCTCCAGGGTCAGAAGCCTTCTCTCTGTTGATTTTTCCAACTTTTCCGTGCGGTTCGGATGCACGACCCAGGCCCGATCTTTCAGCTCCGCGTGGAAATCCATGTCGCGGATGTCGCTGCCGGTCAGAAGGCGCGCGCCGTCGTGAACGTTGTCGAGTTCCGGACCGTGCCAAACGACGATCTCCCGGTCCTTCACGACCTGAAGGTCGATTTCGAGCACATCCACGCCTGCCTGGATCGCGGCATGGCGGAAGGCCTCCTCGGTGCTCTCGGGGGCTTCCCCCGCCCCGCCGCGATGGGCGAAAACGAGCGGCGTCTTCAAGCCGAAGAGGGGATCGATCCGCGGAGCGGCTATGTCCTTGCCTGCCGGAGGAAATCCTTTGAATCCCCCTTGGGCAGAGGCCTTGCCCTTTTCCATGCCTTGGCGTGCTGGAACCCGCTCCTCTCCCCCGGCCTGCTGCCACGTAGATTCATCGGAAGCGTTCCGATGCTGCAAGCCGGTACAGCCAAACGGAAAGGCAAGCGATAATAAGAGGATACAAACCAGGAATCTTTTGAAGGATCTCATGATTTTTTATATCATCTCGTCCAGTTTCGTCAGGGCCTGGTCGAGATTTTCCGGCTTCGGGCCGCCGGCTTGGGCCATGTCGGGGCGGCCGCCGCCGCTTCCCCCCACGAGGGGGGCGATCGCCTTGATGATGTTGCCCGCATGGTAGCGCTTGGCCAGGTCCTTCGTCACCAGGCACAGGAGCATGGCCTTCCCGTCGGCCTGGCTGCCGAGCAGGATGATCCCGCTGCCGAGCCGGTCCCGGACCTTGTCGCCGTAGTCGCGCAGCGCCTTCGGGTCCGCCGCCTCGACGAGGGCCGTGAGCACCGGGACGTCGCGGACGGTCCGGACCCGGCTGAAGATGTCCGATGAATCCCGGGCGGCCAGCTTGCCCCGGAGGGCCTCGATCTCCCGTTCGAGCTCCTTCTGGTGCCTGAGGAGCTTCTCCACCCGCTCCGCCAGTTCGGAGGGGCCTGTCCGCAGCAGCCCCGCCGCCGCCTTGAGCTGCCCCTCCATCCTCCGGACGTAGCGGACCGCCTCGGGGCCGGTGACGGCCTCGATCCTGCGCACGCCGGCCGCCACGGCGGATTCGTGGACGATCTTGATCAGGCCGATGTCGCCCGTCCTCGTGACGTGGGTGCCGCCGCAGAGCTCCCGGCTCACGTCTCCCATTCCGACGACCCGGACCGTCTCGCCGTACTTCTCGTCGAAGACGGCCGTCGCCCCTGTCTTGACGGCCTCCTCGATGGGCAGGACCCTCGTCTGAACGGGGCAGTTGGACCGGATGACGTCGTTGGCGAAGGTCTCGATGCGCTCGATCTCGTCGTCGTCGATCTTCGAGAAATGGGTGAAGTCGAACCGGAGCCGCTCGGCGTTGACCAGGGAACCCGACTGCTTGACGTGATCGCCCAGCACCGCCTTGAGCGCCGCCTGGAGGATGTGGGTGCCCGAATGGTTCGCCTCCGTCGCCCGGCGTTCCGCAATGTCCACCTGGAGAAGAACGCCGTCCCCCACCCTTACGTGTCCCTGCTTGACCTTGCCGATGTGCGTGATCAGGTCATCCAGGGGCCGCGCCGTTTCCCAGACCTCGAAGAGGAAACCCTCGCCGCTGATGGTTCCGGTGTCTCCCACCTGGCCGCCGACCTCTCCGTAGAAGGGCGTCTCGGCGGTGACGATCTCCCCCCGCTCTCCTTCCGACAGCGCTTCCACGGGCGACCCGTCCTTCAGTATCGCCGCCACCGGGGAGCGGCCCTCCGTTGCCCCCTCGTAGCCGACGAAGGCGCTCCGGACGCCCTCCACGGACAGCTTCTGGTAAATCTCCTCAACAGCCTCCTCGCCGCTGCCCTTCCAGGACTGGCGGGCCTTGCTGCGCTGCGCCTCCATGGCCGACTCGAATCCCCCGGCGTCGATGGTGAAGCCGTCCCTGCGGACGATGTCCTCCGTCAGGTCCGTTGGGAATCCGTAGGTGTCGTAAAGCTTGAAGACCACCTCTCCTGGGATGACGGTTCCGCCCTTCGCCTTGAGGGCCGCCACTTCGTCCTGGAGGATCCGGAGCCCCCCGTCGAGGGTCTCGATGAACCGCTGCTCCTCGTTCTGGATCACCTTCCGGATGTAGGAGGTCTTGTCGATCAGGTCGGGATAGGAATCCTTCATCCCGTCGATGACGACCTGGGCCACCTCGTGCAGGAAAGGCCGGCTCAGGCCGATGAGCTTCCCGTGGCGTGCCGCCCGCCGGAGGATGCGCCGCAGCACGTAGCCGCGCCCGTCGTTGCTGGGCAGGATGCCGTCGCCGATCAGGAAGGTGACGGCCCGGCTGTGGTCGGCGATGACCCGGATGGAAACGTCGTCTTCGGCGCTGCCGCCGTAAACCCTGCCGCTGATCCCCTCGACGGAGCGGATGATCCCGGTGAAAAGGTCGGAGCTGTAGTTGCTCTTTTTCCCCTGGATGACGGCGGCGAGGCGCTCCAGCCCCATTCCCGTGTCGATGTTCGGCTTGGGAAGCGGCGTCATTTTGCCCGAGGCGTCCCGGTCGAACTGGGTGAAGACGTGGTTCCAGATCTCCAGGTACCGGTCGCAGCCGCAGTCGATGTTGCAGGTGGGCAGCCCGCAGCCCGCCCCCTCGCCCTGGTCGAAGATGATCTCCGAGCAGGGGCCGCAGGGTCCCGTCTCGCCCATCATCCAGAAGTTGCTCTTCTCGTCCATGCGGACGATCCGGTCGGCCGCCACGCCGATCTCCCTGTTCCAGATCTCGAAGGCCTCGTCGTCGTCCCGATAGATGGTCACCCAGAGCTTCTCCTTCGGAAGCCCTATGACCTCCGTCAGGTATTCCCATCCCCAGGCGATGGACTCCCGCTTGAAGTAGTCGCCGAAGGAAAAGTTCCCCAGCATCTCGAAGAAGGTGTGATGGCGCGCCGTCACGCCAACGTTCTCCAGGTCGTTGTGCTTGCCTCCGGCCCGGACGCACTTCTGTGAGCTTGCCGCCCGCCGGTAGCCCCGGTCCTCGAGCCCCAGAAAGCAGTTCTTGAACTGCACCATTCCCGCGTTGGTAAAAAGGAGCGTCGGATCTTCCTTCGGGATGAGCGACGAGCTGGCCACCCGCGTGTGGCCCTTTCCCTCGAAGAATTTTAGAAAGCTTTCCCTGATCTCACTCCCCGTCATCGTCATGCCGCAACTCCCCTTGTCTGTTTTTGATCAACCCGTAAATCAAGCCCGCGGGGAATCCTCTTGCCGCCAGGCGCTGAAAAAATCTTCTCTTCTCCCTCTCGTCCAGGGCGGACAGCTTCCGGCCCTTCATCCAGCCTTCGATCAGCCTTCCGATGGCCTCCTCCTCGCCGAGCTCCCGGCGGGCCCGGGCGACGGCCTCCCGGGCCGCGTTCTCCGCAATGCCCTTTTCCCGCAGGCTCATTTCGATCCGGAGGTTGCCCAGCAGCCGGTTCACGGCGAGGTTGCGCGCCCATTTCCCGGCGAAGGAGGCGTCGTCGAGGTAGCCCTGCTCCCGGAGCTTCGCCAGGACGGTTTCCCTTTCGGCTTTACCGAAGCCCTTTCCGGCCAGCATCGTCCGCAGCTCCCGCTCGCTTCTGTCCCGGACCGCGAGGAAGCGGTAGGCTGCCCGGAGCGCCCTGTCGAGGGACCCCCCCTGCTCCATCAGGCCTACCCGTCGGCCCCGGTCGGCGATAGCCCCGCCTTGAGCCGGATCGCGTTTTCGAGTTCCCTCACCGTATCGGGATTTTCTTTGAGGAAGATCCGTATATTGTCCCGTCCCTGGCCGAGCCGTTCCCCCTTGTAGGAGTACCAGGCGCCGCTCTTCTCGATGATGCCCTGTTCTGCGGCCATGTCGAGGATATCGCCTTCCCTCGATATTCCCTCGCCGAAGATGATGTCGAACTCCGTTTCCCGGAAGGGGGGGGCCATCTTGTTCTTGACAACCTTGACCTTGGTCCTCATGCCGATCACGTCCTGGCCCTGCTTGATCGTGGTCACCTTCCGGATGTCCAGCCGCTGCGAGGCGTAGAATTTAAGAGCATTGCCGCCGGTTGTCGTCTCCGGGTTGCCGAAGAAGACGCCGATCTTCATCCGCAACTGGTTGATGAAGACAACCGTCGTCTTGGACTTGCTGATGCTGCCCGTGAGCTTGCGCAGCGCCTGGGACATGAGCCGGGCCTGGAGCCCCATCTGGGCGTCTCCCATCTCGCCTTCCAGCTCCGCCTTGGGGACCAGGGCCGCCACCGAGTCGATGACCAGGACGTCCAGCGCCCCGCTCCGCACCAGGGTCTCGGAGATCTCCAGGGCCTGCTCCCCCGTGTCGGGCTGGGAGATGAGCAGATTGTCCGTGTCCACGCCGATCTTGCGGGCGTAGTAGATGTCCAGGGCGTGCTCGGCGTCGATGAAGGCAGCGAGGCCCCCCTGTTTCTGGGCCTCGGCCACGATGTGCAGGGCCAGCGTCGTCTTGCCGCCCGATTCGGGACCGAAGATTTCGATCACCCGGCCCCGGGGGACGCCGCCGGTGCCCAGGGCGATGTCGAGGCTCAGCGCCCCCGTCGAGATGGCCGGGATGTCCACCTTCTCGGTGCCTCCCAGCCTCATGATGGAGCCCTTGCCGAACTGCCGCTCGATCTGGCTGATGGCCAGATCCACCGCCTTTTCCCTATCCATATCCGCTCCCATGGTTCACCTCCCCCAAAGTCCG
>JAFGIO010000186.1 GCA_016929555.1 Deltaproteobacteria bacterium
AGAACCTCGGACGGGGAAAGCCGCAGGCCGGCCGCCCGGCAGCAGGAAACGAATCTCAGCAGCAGTTGTGCGCTCATCTCAATGAAGGATGCTCTGGAGGGCCCCTTTCACTTTTTCCGAGTCGGCCCGGTGTTTGCAGATCACGTTGATGGTGTCCATGAGGACGTCCCAGGACAGATCGTCCACGTGCAGGGCGATCAGGGAGTGGGCCCAGTCCAGGGTCTCCGATATGCAGGGCCTCTTCTTCAGATCCAGTTTCCGGATCCTGTTGATCGCATCGACGATCTTTTCCACGAGCCTCTCCTCGATGCCGGGAATCTTCAGACGGACGATGCGGATCTCCAGGTCCCGCGCGGGATAATCGATGTAGATATGGATGCAGCGCCTTTTCAGGGCATCGCTCATATCGCGGAAGTTGTTGGAGGTCAGCACCACGAAGGGAATCTTGTTTGCCTGCCTGGTGCCCAGCTCGGGGATGGTGACCTGGAAATCGCTCAACAGCTCCAGGAGAAAGGCCTCGAATTCCGGGTCGGATTTATCGACCTCGTCGATAAGCAAAACGACGGGATCGGCGGAGGTGATGGCCCGCAGCAGCGGCCTCGGCTGGAGGAACCGCTCCGAGAAAAAGGCATCGTCCTGAGCGGCAATCTTATCCACGGCCTCGGGCAGCGTCCGGGAACCGGCAATGACGTCGTTGATCTTCTCCTTGACCATCTGGGTGTAGAGAAGCTGCTTGGCGTATTCCCATTCATAGAGCGCCTTGGCTTCGTCGAGCCCTTCGTAGCATTGCAGGCGGATGAGCTCCCGCTTCAGGCTCCTGGCGACGGCCTTTGCCAGTTCCGTCTTGCCCACGCCCGCGGGCCCCTCTACGAGAATGGGTTTGCCTGTCGCCTCGGCCAGGAAAACGACGGTGGCGATTTCTCTGGAGGGAATATAGTCTGCCTTTTCCAGTCTTTCCTGAACGTCCGTTACATCTTTGAATTCCATGGAATTGCCGAGCCTTTCGTGTTGCGCTTTCATACAACAGAAAAGGACAGGGGTCAAGTACAATAAATGCCTGAAAAATTAGGGAATTTAATTCAAGCCGGGGGGATCGATGTTGACAGGCAATGGGACGGATGGTATGTCCGTCCCATGGATGGAATTGCCGAGCTTCCGAAGAGGGAATACAAAGATATCAACCGGAACAGGCGGCGCCTGATGCAGTTGGCCTACGAAGTCTATCCGGAATTTGCCTACTGCGATCCCGACGCCTTCAACTGGCACGAAGCACAGGCCCGGACGAATATCTTCGATCTGTACTACCTTGCGGACTGCGGTCTCGTCGTTTTGACGAAGGGTCCCTCCGAGGGGCACCGCAGACCGGACTTCTTCATGCTTTCCCCGGCAGGCGCCGATCTTGTGGAGATACCGGGCAGGCTCGATGAGAAATTTCCCGTCCGGCATAAAGGGAAAAGGGTTATATAGCGTTTTAATCAGAGGACCGGCTTACAAATCGAGATTTGGATCATAAATAACGAACGCTGCTGCTTCCCTTTGATGGGAGGGGCTAGGGAATTCGATTTGGGGTGATGGGGAGGTTTTATGGCCTTGAGGATATACAACACAATGACGCGGCGCAAGGAGGATTTCAAACCCCTGCAAGCGGGCAGGGTAGGGATCTACGTCTGCGGCATCACCGCCTACGACTACTGCCACGCGGGTCATGCCCGTTCGGCCGTGGTCTTCGATGTGATTACGCGATACCTGCGCTACCGGGGTTATGAGGTGACCTATGTAAAGAATTTCACGGACCTGGACGACAAGATCATCGCCCGTTCCCAGGCCGAGAACTGCGCCTTCTCGGAAATTGCCGATCGCTTCATCGAGGCCTGCAATGAGGACATGGATGCCCTGGGCGTGCTGAGACCGGACCTCGCGCCCCGGGCAACGGAACACATCGACGATATGCTTCATCTCATCGGACAGCTCATCGACAAAGGGATTGCTTATACTGCTGACGGTGACGTCTATTTTGCCGTGGACGGATTTCCGGACTACGGCAAGCTGTCGGGGCGGAACCTGGCGGACATGATGGCCGGCGCCCGGGTGGACGTCAGCGAAAGCAAGAGGAATCCCTTCGACTTCGCCCTATGGAAGGCCGGAAAGGAGGGCGAGCCCTGGTGGGAAAGCCCCTGGGGACGGGGACGGCCGGGCTGGCACATCGAGTGCTCCTGCATGAGCCAGCGGTTTTTGGGCGACACCTTCGACATCCACGGCGGCGGCGAGGACCTGATCTTTCCCCACCACGAAAACGAGATCGCCCAGTCCGAGGGCGCCACCGGGAAACCCTTTGCCAACTGCTGGATCCACAACGGTTTCGTCCGGATCAACGACGAGAAGATGTCGAAGTCCCTCGGCAACATCTTCACGATCCGGGACCTGCTGAAAAACTATCACCCCGAGGTGATCCGGTTTTTCATGCTCTCCAGCCACTACCGGAGTCCCGTCGATTTTTCCGACGTGCAGCTTGCCGAGGCGCGCCTCGCCATGGAGCGTTTCTATACGACCCTGAAGGCCCTCAAGGAAGGACTCGCAGGCGGGCCGGATCTGTCCGGCGTCGCGGCCGATCGCCTGGAGGGGAGGGAAGGGGATCTTTGGAAGAGGATCGTTGCACTGCCCCGGAAGTTCATCGAGGCCATGGACGACGACTTCAATACCCCCAGGGCCTTGGCTGCCCTTTTCGAGTCCGTCCGTTCCGTGAATGCCTTCCTTGCCGATCGAAAGGGTCCTTGTTCCCCCGAGGCGCTTTTTGTCATGAGCGAAGCCGAAAGGGCGCTTCGTGATATCGGTTGTGTCCTCGGCCTGTTCCAGGAGGATCCCGATGTCTATTTCCAGAAGGAGTTGGTCCACGAGGCCGGCAAGCGGGGGATCGACATTTCCGCGATCGAGGAGTTGATCGAAGAGCGATGGCAGGCGAGGAAGACGAAAAACTGGAAGCGGGCCGACGAGATACGCGCCGTTCTCTCGGAAAAGGGAATCACCCTCAAGGACGGCCCGGCGGGCACCACCTGGAAGATCGATTGACGGCCGAAACATCGGGTATTTCCTTTAGCGAGAAGTTGCCGGTACCGACAGGTCAAAATCCGCTGCATCTCCTCGATCGATATCCCTTCTCACCTTATAGACAAGATTCCTTTTACTTCCTCCTTTGATGAGGCGAGTATGGAGGAGGGGATTTACTTCTCCATAACTCGAGGCCTGATCAGGATGAGCTGAATGTCCATGACGTTCGTTCCCGTCGGTCCCGTGACGAAGAGGCCGCCGGTTTTTTCGAAAAA
>JAFGIO010000187.1 GCA_016929555.1 Deltaproteobacteria bacterium
ACGGATCGCTGCACAAGGGCATGGGGAGCTCCGTCGCAGTATATAGCTCTGCTCCAATCGTTACCAAATCAAGAATCGGTCCTAAGTCGATAGAGGGGAATTCATCGGCGAATGCCTCTCCCCTTCGCCTGTATTCATGCTAGGATCGTCATCTCCTCGGCCGGGAGTACCTCCCGCTCGACGGCCGGCTCCAGGAGCCTGCCGGCCGTGCACGGGGCGCCGCTTTCCTTTTCGCATTCAGACACGAGGGCCGGGAAGCCCCACATCCGCGCCCCGGGGCGTTTTCGCCGGCTTGCCCGGCGATGGAGCGGGGCAAAGTGATTCTGAGGAAAGAAAGATGCCCCGGATCGCCGGCAGGGGGGCGGCAGCCCGGGCGGATCAAAACATAAGCGTCAGGGACAGGCCCAGGATGGGGGCCGTCTCGAAGTCGTCGGAACCCAACTCGTTGCCGTTTTGGTCGGCGATCATCATTTCCCCGTTGAAGGCGGCCCCTCCGTAGAGGTCCAGCTTGAGGTCCCGGCCCATCCGGCAGCTCAGCCGGGCATACCCCACGGTCTGGTCCAGCTCACCGAACCCGTTCGGAGCCACCCCGCTGTTGTCGAGGCGGAATCGGAAGGAGCGGTAGGCGCCGCCCGCGGCGACCTCCCATTTATCGGACAGGCGCCAGGCAATCTCCAGCCCCGCCGGCCCGGACGGGCTCGTGCGGTAGGGGTTCGCCAGCCGCAAATCCTCTGTGATCTGCCAGTCGATGGCGATGTAGGGGAAGCCTCTGGTCTCCTCGCCGCGGTAGAACACGCCCGCCCCGAGGCCCACGGAAAAACCGGGGCTCAGGCGGTAAGTCGCGGCGAACACGGCGCCGTAGCCCAGCGCGTCTTCCCAGTCGTCCGCGCCCGATTCGCTGTACCACTCGATCTGGGGCGAGACGAAGAAGGACCAGCTTTCGCTTGCTCGCCAGCTCAGCGGCAGGCCGGCGGAGAAGCGGTGGATGTCGCTCCAGGGATCCGCGCCCGCGAAGGACGTGGCGCCGGAGAAGTCGTATTGCTCGAAGTCGTAGCCCAGGCTGATGCCCGCGCGCAGGGAATCCGTGACGGGCGTCGAGGAGCTGAACTGGAAGCCATAGCGCTGCACAGTGAAGCTGCCCGAGCGATCGAAATCCGATTCGAACTGGTAGACCGGCGAAACCGAGAAGGAATAAGACGTCCGGGACACGTCCTTTGCGCCCATCGGCTGGGCCCACGAGGAGGCGGGGCCGATGGCGGCGAAGCAAGCGCTGAAGAAGGCAGCGAAAACGAGGTACAAGCCAATCGCCCGTGTTTGCATGAAAGGGGCTCCTTTCGGAAAGGATGTCTGATGGATAAGAAATTGCTTCTGACGTCTCGCAGTATAGGGGGGGCTGTTTTTTCGTGTCAAGGGATAATTTTCATCGAAAATCAGGGACGGCGAACCCTTTACATGAGGAATGCGGATCGGCGGCGGTCCTTCTTGAACAATGAAATCACGTCTTCGCCAAGAAGCATGAAAATTCCCCCCACCCCAACCCTCCCCCCTCGAGGGGAAGGGAAAAAGGGGGGATTTTCTTAGTAAGACCGATTTGTCCCATTTTTGTCATTCCCGCGAAAGCGGGAATCCAGTAAATTCAATATATTCTGGATCCCCGCTTTCCCCCGCTTTCGCGGGAGCAAGCTGCGAGGGGGTGACATGGTTTGTGACTTTTTACGGGACCATCAAGGATGAGGCAATCAGGATTCTCACCTTCAACCGACATTCAGTGCTCCGGCCCGATCATCGAGATTCACCTTTTGTATTTGCGTTGCGCGGCTATCATTGCAACCGCGCCAACTCCTCCTCGTACATCGCCACCCAGCCGTCGGTGCCGATATGACAGAAGCGGTCGATGGCTTTGAGGGCAATTTTTGATCTGCAATGCAGTAATTCCTTGTCGAATTTTCTTAAGGAGTGGTGAGAGGCCAAAAATGTATGATGCCATAGAGATGCTGAACCCTGGGCCGTGTCTAAAAAAAGGGTGTCTATTCCACGAAGCCCTGAACGGCAGCGGAACACATAAAGATTCCAATGGTTGGGATCGGGGGTGGAAATATGCTTCGAGACGCGTTTGCAGGAAAAGGCCGGGAGGTGCTATAGGCAGCAATACGTGAACTTCACGCGGGCGTATCGATGGTACGGATCGCCACAGTCCAGATACTGAAAAACAACCCCCTCCAGATAGGGCCACCAGAAACCGTATCAACCCCCCCTTTTTTTCTTTCAAGATACAACCTGTCCAACCTTTTCGACCTTGCACAACAGGGATTTCATCCCAACAGACCCGGTAATGGGATCAAAAGTTTTATGATCGGTCAGAACATTGCAATTGCTCTCCTTGAATCCGTAGCACAGATGCACAACTCTCCGGTCGATGATATCGGTGACTCTGGCCTTGCACCGGATGTGACCTCGTGGTGATGAAACCTTGACGGGGTCTCCGTCATTGATCCTAAGCCTCGCCGCGGCTGCGGGATTGATTTCCACCAGATTCTCCGGTGCGTGCTGACGAAGTCCGGGAATATTCCGCATCATGGAGTGCGTGTAAGGTTCCAGTTTGGTGCCGGCAATCAGGATAAATGGGTATTCCTTCGCCAAATCCGGCCGGGAGATCGGGCTTTCGGCGGGCTCGCGATAGACCGGCAGCGGATCGTATCCGTATTTCTCCAGTCGTTCCGAATAGATCTCCACCTTTTTTGAGGGGGTCAGAAAACCCTGCATTTCATATTTTTTATACATGTCCGGATAATCCTTAAAGACGGCCAGCTTCATGATTCCCCGCATGGCTTTGCCGAAGACGCCTTTCTGCTTTGTGTAAAGAAACGGCGGCACGGTGATGATGAGACCTTCCGGGTGCTTCCTGAGGTCATCACACGTGATCCCGAGAGGCTCTAATTCCTCATCGATCGCCTGCTCCCTGGTTTGCCAGGGAAAGTATGTTCCGTAGCCCATCTTTCTACCCAGCTCGCAGATGATTTTCCAGTTTGACCATGATTCTCCCAACGGCTCTATAACCTGAGGACTGAGTGCGAGGCGCGAGGTCGAATTCCAACCGTGATCGGCATGGATGTCATAGGTGACAAAGCGGGTCTGTTCGAAAAAGGTGCAGGACGGCAGCACAACATCGGCCAGTTCGGCTGTTGGCGTCATAAAGAGGTCGACAACAACAAGAAATTCTAAGTTTTTCAACGCATTTTGCACGACATTCGCATTGGCGCAGGTTAAGGCGGGATTGGCGGCAAACACCATCATGGCCTTGACCGGATAGGGATCTTCCTCCAGAATCGCATCCCATAAAGACGGCGTGTGGGCCGAAGGCCAGGTATCGGAAAGCCGAGACCAGAGAACCCTGTCCGCCCCGATTTTTTTGGCGGCCTGCTCCGGTGGCAGTTTATCGAACAGCTTCAAATCCTTAAATCCCATGGAGACGGGAATCGTAAAGATATTCCCTCCCCTGATATCGAGGTTTCCCGTAACGGCCATCAATGTATTGATAGCGCGTATGGCGCAGGAGGCATTCGTATGCTGGTCCAGGGCATTCCTCGGACTGACGCAGGCGGGTTTGGATCTGCCATACATACGGGCCGTCTCACGAACGGTACGGGCAGGAACCCAGGTGATTTTCTCGACTTTTTCCGGCGTATAGTCTTCCACCATTTTTTTGAGCCGGTCAAATCCCGTTGTCCATTTCTGGACGAATTCCCGGTCATAGAGATTTTCCTTGATAATCACGTGCAGCAGGCCCAAGGCGAGGGCTCCATCCGTTCCCGGCCGCAATTGGGCGTGAATATCGGCCTCCCCGGCGTAGGGAATGCGCCGGGGATCGACGACAATCAGTTTCATCCCGCGCGCCCTGGCTTCCTTGATGGCAATCTCCTGCGGCTTATTCGTCACCTGCGGGTTCCCTCCCCAGAGGATCAGGCAGTTGGTGTGCGGGAGATCGGGTTGGAAGACACCGCCGAGGTCGATGTTATATTCCAGAAATACCCGCGGCAGGTGGCAGACATGGCTCGGGTTGGTAATGTTCGGGGTCCCGATGAGATTGGCCAGCCTCGGCAGATAGGTGCCCTTGATATCGCCGCTGTCATAATGACCGTGGTGAAAGTCAATGGCTTCAGCCCCGTATTTCTGCTTGATCCCGTGCAATCTGTCGGCTACGATCGTCAGGGCCTCATCCCATGATATTCGCTGCCATTTCCCTTCACCCCGTTCTCCTGTCCGTTTTAAGGGATGCATGAGCCTGTCGGGCGCATATATGAATTCCCTGATATGCTTATCTCTGAGGGTAAGCTCCCCCCTGGCTTCGGGATCCGTCGGATCACCCCGCACTTCGATGACCCGGCCCCCTCGAACGTCGACGCGCATCCTGCATTGCGAATGGGCGTCCACGTCACTGATAACCGGAATGCCTTTCACCTCTCCTGATGTTGAAGGTATGGCGCCGCCCTCCTTCGGTTTGGTTATCCTGTTGAGTATATAACCGCCGGACACACCTGCGGCAGCGCCAACAGCCGCGCCGGCCGCACCGATTTTCAGAAACAACCTTCTCGTAACCGCTTCCATGACGGACCCCCATCGCTAAAATCATAACCGTTCAGTGCCCGGTCTTTTTGAACAAAAGGATTCTTCCTTTTTTCCCGGAACAGATCATGCCTACTTTTTCCATGTCTTCGATCAGGGTTTTTTCAGATCCCCTTGTTTTCTTGTAGGAGAGAACCCCTCCCGGCTTCAGGATGCGGCGCATTTCATTAAGGACCTTTTCCTGACCGCCGACGATATAGGGCAGCCCGAACATAAAAACCGCGTCGACACTGCCGTCCGTCAGACCCGTGTCGGCGGCGTTTCTCAGCAGGGGCCGGACATTGCTTATGCCTTTCTCCTCAATCTTTTTCCGGACCTTTTCGATAGCCCGGGGATGGACATCCACAGCATAAAGGATGCCCTTGTCTCCGACAATCTCCGCCGCCGGCAGAGTAAAAAACCCCGGTCCGCACCCCACCTCCAGAACCTTATCTCCCGATTTCAGCCCGGCATCCTTCAGGAGGCGCTGGGCATCGATCAGATGGGGAAGCAGGGGATTGTCATGCATCAGGGTAATGATGCCAAAAGCAAAACGCGAGTGGCCTCTCGAATCCTTTTTATATCTTTCATCCATTAGCGTATCCCTTTCGGGAACCTCATTTCTAAGATTTGTTGTTGGGTTTTGAGAGACGCATCCCTTTCGGTTTCTCCCACCCACCGTCCTGGCCCATATCTTTGTTCTGTTCTCTTTGAATCCACACGGAATGATCGGCCAGAACCAAGGTCTTGACCATTTCCAGGAGCCGAAGCGCCAACTGGCTGCCCTGAGCCTCCGGAACCTTGTCCTCCCAGGTCAGTTGCACGATGAAACTTCCGGGGATAGAGGCGTGGCCGTAAAGCGCTGTGTTCTGCAGATCCGGCCATTCGGAGCTTTTCCGAACACCTTTTAGCAGTGCCCTGAGCATCCCCTCGACCTTGCTCTCATCCCCCGTTGTTGTCTGCACCCTGATTATCTCCAGCCCTTTCATGATTCTTTCTCGCCATGACTTTCTTACCTCAATGTCTGGCATAAGTTGTGCCGCTTGTGCAATTCTAAACATAATCAACTATTTAAGCTATACGGCCCCATAACAAAATGTACTATGGCACACTTTAAGGGTTGACCATGGTACACTTTTGCTTTAAAAAAGGCCTATGGGATAGAAAATACAGGGGAGCAAAACTTGCGGACGGCCGAGAAAGATTTTTTCAGAGAAGGCACACTGCGCATATTGAGCAGCCTCGATGTGGAGGCTTTTCTGTGGAAGAGCTTCATGTACATCCGAAATTACATCCCGGCAGATCATGTCGTCCTGACCCATTACTATCCTGAAGAGAGGAAACACCTCGCCCTGGCCACGGCATCCGTCCGGGGCGGATCCCTGCTCAATGTTTCCATCATTGTACCTGAGCAAGCGCATACATTATTGGGCCGCCCCGGAATACAGACGCAAATCATAGAGCGCGCCGATGAATTTCCTCCGGCCCAGACCTGGGTCTCCAAGGGGTTGATGGAAAAGGACGATTCCCTTCTCACGCTCAGACTCGATGTGGATGAAAAAATTATCGGTTCGGTGGGCTTTGTCGCGCGGGGCGGCAAAAGGTTCACCCAGGAGCATGCCCGCCTGCTGACGCTGCTGAAAGAGCCGTTCGCCATAGCCCTTTCCAACAGTCTCAGATACAGGGAACTGCTCGAGCTCAAAGAGCTCCTGGCCGAGGACAACCTGTTCCTGCACAACGAGCTGCGGCAGATGGCCGGGGAGGAGATCGTCGGAGCTGATTTCGGCCTCAAGGGTGTGATGGAGATGGTGCGTCAAGTGGCGCCTCTGCCCAGCCCGGTGTTGATTTCGGGAGAAACGGGTACGGGCAAGGAGGTGATTGCCCGCGCCATTCACAAGCTCTCATTGAGGAGGCACGGTCCCTTCATTACCGTCAACTGCGGCGCCATACCGGTTACACTCATGGACAGCGAGCTCTTCGGTCACGAAAAGGGCGCCTTTACCGGAGCACTGGCCAGGAAGCGGGGGCGTTTTGAACGCGCCAACGGAGGGACCGTTTTTTTAGACGAGGTTGGCGAACTCCAGCCTGAGGCCCAGGTCAGACTGTTGCGGGTGCTGCAGGAAAAGGAGATTGAGCGGGTGGGCGGCACCGAGGCCATCAAGGTGGATATCAGGGTCATTGCCGCAACGCATCGCGATCTGAAAGCCATGGTTGCTGGGGAGACATTCAGGGAAGACCTGTATTTCCGTCTCAATGTCTTTCCCATTGAAATGCCTCCCCTGAGGGACAGGCGGGGAGACATCCCGGCCCTGGTTCATTCCTTTATCCGGAAAAAATTACAGCAGATCGGTCTCAGGGGGAAGCCTTCGCTCGAACCGGGGGCGCTCGAAACACTCATGGCATACAACTGGCCCGGAAATGTGCGGGAACTGGAAAACGCCGTCGAGAAAGCCCTGATTCTCACCAAGGGGAAGTCCATCGCTTTTGAGAGTCTTGACGGAACGGCAGCAGATCAAGCCGCCATACAACCGGCCCTATCCTCCCCATCTGGATCTGCCGATACGCTGCCCCTGGACGAGGCCGCATCCCGCCACATCCGTCACGTTCTGTCCTTGACCAGCGGCAGGGTAGGAGGGAAGAAAGGTGCGGCCGATCTGCTGCAGATCAATCCCTCAACCTTACGGAAGAAAATGAGAAAGCTCGGGATTCCCTTCGGCAGGCGTAAAGCTTCAACTTCGAATAATGCTCCTGTTTAATCTTAGGCTCATCCCGGCATTTGCCGGATGAATCATTTTTAA
>JAFGIO010000188.1 GCA_016929555.1 Deltaproteobacteria bacterium
GAAAAAGATGTTGCCGAAGCGCTCGGAGAGTTTTCGGCTGATGTTGTAGAAATTGGAATCGGAGTTTATCGTTCCCGAATAGACCCGGAACAGGGTCAGGCGGCCTGCGTAGGGATCGGCGATGGTCTTGAAGACGAAGGCCGAAAAGGGGGCGGTCTCTTCGGGCGGCCGCTCGTCCGGTTCACCCGTCACCGGGTGCTTGCCCTTGATCGGTTCGCGATCGGCGGGCGAGGGAAGGCAGTCTACGATCAGGCTCATCAGAGGGCCGACGCCGATGTTCCTGAGGGCCGAGCCGCAGACAGCCGGGATCAGCCCCCCCGAAACAATCCCGGTCTTGAGACCCGCCTTCAGCTCTTCCAGGCTGAGCTCTCCTTCGTTCAGGTATTTATCCATCAGTGCCTCGTCGCTTTCGGCGATGTCCTCGACCATGGTCTCGCGGTACTTTTCCGCATCGGCCGCCATGTCGGCCGGGATGTCGGCCTGCTTGAGGCCTCCCTTGGGATCGTCGAACAGCAGCGCCTTCATGCTTATGAGGTCGACGAGGCCTTTGAAGGCGTCCTCGCTGCCGATGGGAAGGAACAGCGGGGTGACCTTCTTCCCGAGACGCTCCCTGACGCTGTCGATGGTCTTGAAGAAGTCGGCCCGCTCCCTGTCCATTCTGTTGATGAAGACGATCCGGGGAAGCGTGAAATCATCGGCGTATTCCCAAACCTTTTCCGTCTGAAACTCCACACCGCCGACGGCGTCGATCACCACGACGGCCGCATCCGCGATGTGCAGGCAGCTCTGGGTGTCGTAGGCGAAATTGGAATCTCCGGGCGTATCGACGATGTTGACCTTGTGTTTTTCCCATTCGAAGAAGTTGAGAGCGGAGCTGATGGAGATGTGCCGTTTCTGCTCCTCCGGCTCGAAGTCCATCGAGGTGGTGCCCTCGTCTACCCGGCCCAGCCGGTCCGTTTTGGACGAGACAAAAAGAAAGGCCTCGCAGAGCGAGGTCTTTCCCGTTCCCCCGTGCCCCACGACGGCCACATTTCTCAACGATCTGGATTCGTACTTCGCCATGAAAACTCCTTTCTGTCCGAAGGTGATGCACACCGGCAAGCCTCAAATCGGATGGGTCGCCATTGCTCAGGGTTCTTCAGACCTGTGCCGGTTTATCGGTATATGTAAGCGGCTTTTGTAGCTTATTCATCCTTCCAAAGTCAAGACAATTTTCCGCCGGCAGCAAAGGGTGATTTGACTAGGGAGAGGAGCACCTTGACATTTGATTGAATTATGATAGGATTTGGGCGCTTTAAGCGGAGAACGTTCCTGAACTTATATCGGGGCTGGGACACCTTCACGCTTTCGGATCGACCCGGTATGTGGCGTACCGGTTTTTTTTTGAGAGGCACTCGATGCTGGATTTCATATTGAAGAAGGTCATAGGGAGCAAAAACGACAGGGAGCTGAAGCGCCTGTCCCTCGTTCTCGAAGAGATCAACGCCCTCGAGCCTGCGATGATGGCCCTGAGCGACGACGAACTGGCTGCAAAGACGCCCTATTTCAGGGAAAAACTTGCCAATGGTTCGGAATTGGGCGACATCCTTGCCGAAGCCTTTGCCGTTGCCAGGGAGGCCTCCCGGCGGACGCTCCTCATGCGTCCCTTCGACGTTCAGGTGATCGGCGGTCTGGTCCTTCACGAGGGCAAGATCGCCGAGATGAAGACCGGCGAGGGGAAGACCCTGGCGGCGACGATGCCCCTTTACCTGAACGCCTTGACGGGGAGCGGCTGCCACGTCGTCACGGTGAACGACTATCTGGCGAATCGCGACGCGGAATGGATGGGGCCTATCTACCGCTTCTTGGGCCTGTCCGTGGGCGTCATCGTCCATGGACTCGACGACGACGAACGGCGCCAGGCCTACGGCGCCGACATCACCTACGGGACGAACAACGAGTTCGGCTTCGACTATCTCCGGGACAACATGAAATTCAATCTCGAGGATTACGTCCAGCGGGAGTTTCACTACGCCATTGTGGACGAGGTGGACAGCATTCTCATCGACGAGGCGCGGACGCCGCTCATCATCTCCGGCCCTTCGGAGGAATCGACGGAGAAGTACTACCGCGTCAACCAGATCATCCCGCGGCTGAGAAAGGAAGCGGATTACACTATCGAGGAGAAGAGCAGGACCGTGGTCCTGACCGAAGAGGGCGTGGCCCGTGTGGAAGGCTATCTGAAAGTCCAGAACCTATTCGAGCCGAAGAACATGGAGATCCTGCACCATGTCAATCAGGCCCTGAGGGCCCATACGCTTTTCAAGCGGGATGTGGATTATGTGGTCAAGGACGGCGAAGTGATCATCGTCGATGAATTCACCGGGCGCGTCATGCCGGGAAGGCGCTACAGCGACGGTCTGCACCAGGCCCTGGAGGCGAAGGAGAAGGTCAAGATCGAGCGGGAAAACCAGACCCTGGCTTCCATCACCTTCCAGAACTACTTCCGGATGTACGAGAAGCTCGCCGGCATGACGGGCACCGCGGACACAGAGGCGGCGGAGTTCAAGAAGATCTACAACCTCGAAGTCGTCGTCATCCCGACAAATATGCCCATGATCCGAACGGATTACCCCGACGTCATCTACAAGACGGAACAGGAGAAGTTCAACGCCGTCATCGAGGAGGTAAAGGAGCTCCACCGGCAACTGCGGCCGGTTCTGATCGGCACCATTTCCATTGAAAAGTCGGAGCTGCTCAGCAAGTACCTGACGCGGAATGGCCTGAAACACCACGTCCTGAATGCCAAGCACCACGAAAGAGAGGCGGAAATCGTCGCACAGGCCGGTCAGCCGGGCATGCTGACCATTTCGACCAACATGGCCGGCCGCGGCACCGACATCCGTCTCGGTTCCGGCGTGGCCGAACTGGGCGGGCTTCACATTTTGGGAACGGAGCGCCACGAGAGCCGCCGGATCGACAACCAGCTCCGGGGACGCTCGGGTCGGCAGGGCGATATGGGCTCCTCGCGCTTCTACCTGTCGCTCGACGACGACCTGTTGCGCATCTTCGGGGCCGAGCGGATTTCCTCGATCATGGACAAGATCGGCATGGAGGAGGGGGAACCCATCGAGCACAAGCTCATCTCCAAGGCCATCGAAAACGCCCAGAAGCGGGTGGAGGGACAGAACTTCGACATGCGCAAGCATCTGCTCGAATATGATGACGTCATGAACCGTCAGCGCCAGGTGGTCTATGAGCAGCGCCGCAAGGTTCTCAAGGGCGAAGAGCTCCGGTCCGATCTGGAGGAGATGCTCGAAGAGGTCGTGGAAAACATCCTGCCGGATTACGTCGACGAAAAGGCGCATCCCGAGGATTGGAACCTCAAGGGCCTGGAGGACATGGTTTTCAAGCAGTTCTCTCTGAAGCTGAATCTCACCGATGGGCGAAACCGTCCCAGTCCCGGGGAGATTCAGGAGATGATTGTCGACGGTGTGAAGGAACTGCTGCGGAAGAAAGAAGAGGAGTTCGGCAAACCTCTCATGGATTATCTCATGAAATTCATCATGCTCCAGGCCATAGACACCCAGTGGAAGGACCACCTGCTGGCCATGGATCACCTCAAGGAGGGCATCGGCCTTCGCGGTTACGGACAGAAGGATCCGGTACGCGAATACCAGAAAGAAGGCTACGACATGTTCATGGAGATGATCTACCGGGTGAAAGAGGATATCTTAGAGAAGCTCTGCATGGTCCGGATACAGCGGGAGGAGGAAGTCGAACGGATAGAGGAGAAACGGAGGCAGCAGTACATCATGAGCCGGGGGGAAGACACGGCGGCGCCTGCCACCGTCCGCCGGGAGGGCCAGAAGGTCGGCAGAAACGATCCCTGTCCCTGCGGGAGCGGCAAGAAGTACAAGAAGTGCTGCGGGCAGTAATGAGGAGAGAGGGCATGAGCGACAAGCATTCGGAGGCCTTTATCGTTCCGGGATTTCGGGCCTCGGGGGTTTCGGCGGGCATCAAGGCGGGCGGGGCGCTGGATCTGGCACTGATTTTCTCCGAGGTGCCGGCCGCGGCGGCGGGGGTCTTCACGACGAACTGCTTCAAGGCAGCCCCGGTCCTGCTGGACATGGAGAGAATCGCGAGCGGGGCCGCCCAGGCGATCCTGGCCAACAGCGGCAATGCGAATGCAGCGACGGGCCCGCAGGGACAGCGGAATGCGCGGGCCATGGCGAAGGCCATGGCGGATCGCCTGAAGATAGACGAGAAGCTTGTTCTGGTTGCCTCCACCGGTGTTATCGGCCACCAGCTACCCATCGAAAAGATCGTTGCGGCCGCAGACAAACTGGCAGCGGGCCTGAGGGCCGAAGGCATTTCCGAGGCGGAGGAGGCCATCATGACGACGGACCGCTTTCCCAAGATGTCGCTGCGCAAGGGCAGAATCGGGGGGAGGGAAATCACGCTGGCCGGTATCGCCAAGGGGGCCGGTATGATCGAACCCGCCATGGCGACGCTGCTTTGCTTCGTGATGACCGATGCCGCCATCGAGGGAAATGTTCTGAATGGCTGCCTTCGAAAGGCGGTCGAAGGAACCCTCAACAGCATCACCGTGGACGGCTGCATGAGCACCAACGATACGGTCCTCGTTCTGGCCAACGGCCTGGCGGGAAA
This sequence comes from Deltaproteobacteria bacterium, assembly GCA_016929555.1. Classification (GTDB taxonomy): domain Bacteria; phylum Desulfobacterota; class Syntrophia; order Syntrophales; family JAFGIO01; genus JAFGIO01. Next base: position 4,651 of record JAFGIO010000188.1, read on the forward strand.
CCGAACGATTCGTAAGGGATCGGGATCTCTCGTACTTTTCAGGGAGATGCTTGCGGGTGTCCTGTCCGACCTGGGCCGGGCCATGGTCCGGGACGGGGAAGGGGCCACGAAGATCGTCGAAATCGTCGTTTCGGAAGCCCGATCAACGGCCGAGGCGAAGAAGGTGGCTTATGCCATTGCCAATTCAAACCTGGTAAAGGCGGCCTTTTTCGGACGCGATCCCAACTGGGGGCGCATCATCTCGGCGGCCGGGTCCCTGGGCATTCCCCTGCCCGTTCAGGATGTGGAGCTTTTCTTCGAGGGGGTTCCCCTTTTCCGGCATGGCCAGGGTGTCAAGGGGCGGGAAAAGGAACTCCGGAAGATCATGGCCCGGGATGAGATCCAGGTGCAGCTTCGGCTGAAGAGGGGGGAGCGTTCCTGGCGAATCCTGGCGTCCGACCTTACCCATGAGTATGTCACCATCAATGCCCATTATCACACCTGAGGACCTCTTTTGACGTAGAAAATCCCTTCGGTACCCTCGGACGATATTTTTTTGTTTTGGCTTGATAATTTAAGATCTTTGTGCTATCAGGCAGCGCAATTCGCACACCCCGATTGACAGCGTGTTGCTTCCCTGGGGAAGTTGTATGTCGGAAAGGAGGGGTGGAGGAAAAAACACGAAAGGAGTGTCGTTATGGCAAGTATTTCCATGAAGTTGTTGCTGGAAGCGGGGGTCCACTTCGGCCATCAGACGAACAAGTGGAATCCCAAGATGAAGCCCTATATCTTCGGGGCGAGAAACGGTATTTACATCATCGATCTGCAGCAGACCGTCGCCATGTTCAAGACGGCCTACAATTTCGTCGTCGAGACGATCGCCGCCGGCGGCGAGGTGCTTTTCGTAGGAACGAAGAAACAGTCTCAGGAATCCATCCGGGAAGAATCGGAGCGATGCGGCATGCCGTACGTGAACCAGCGGTGGCTGGGAGGGATGCTCACCAATTTCAACACCATCAAGAAGAGTATCGATCGGCTGAATTCCCTGGATCGGATGTTCGACGATGACAGCATCAGGGCCTTCCCGAAGAAAGAGGTCCTGAAACTCCAGAAGGAAAGGGACAAGCTTGCCGTAGTGCTGGGCGGTATCCGCCGTATCAAGGGGAAGCCCAACGGCTTGTTCGTCGTGGATCCCAAGAGGGAAATCATCGCCGTCAGCGAGGCGAAAAAACTGAAGATCCCCATAGTGGCCATCGTCGATACCAACTGCGATCCCGACGATATCGATTTCGTAATTCCCGGAAATGACGACGCCATCCGGGCCATCAAACTTTTCTCTTCAAGGATTGCCGAAGCCGTTCTGGAGGGCAAGAAGCGCTTTGAAGAGCGTGTTCAGGCCGAAAGCGACAAAGGGGAGCCCGGCGCTGCGGCTGTTCAGGCCTCCGGTGAGGAAACGGACGTGCCGGAGAGCGTGGAGACGAAAAACGGCGTATCCGACGAGGATGATCTGTACGATGACGAAAATGAGTCCTGATTCGGAAGCCTTAGAACAGGGGAGGTAAAATACATTGGAAATAACATCCGCATTGGTTAAAGAACTGCGCGTGAAGACAGGCGCCGGAATGATGGACTGCAAGGAGGCCCTGACGGCATCGGAAGGTGATTTCGAGAAGGCCATCGATTATCTTCGCAAGAAGGGCATGTCCGCAGCGACGAAACGGTCTTCGAAAGCGGCGAAGGAGGGCACCATTGCCTCCTATATCCATATGGGCGGCAAGATCGGGGTCATGGTAGAGGTGAACTGCGAGACGGATTTCGTGGCGAAAACCGATGATTTTCTGGCCCTCGCCAAGGATCTGGCCATGCATGTGGCGGCCTCGAACCCTCTCTACTTGAGGGCCGAGGATATTTCCCCGGAAGCGCTGGAACGGGAAAAGGAGATTTACCGAAGCCAGGCCACGGCCGAAAAGAAACCCGAGAAGATCTGGGACAAGATCATCGAGGGGAAACTCAAGAAATACTATGAAGACGTCTGCCTGATGAACCAGAAGTTCATCAAGAATACGGATATCACCGTCGAGACCCTGGTGAACAACATGATCGCCAAGACCGGGGAAAACATCATCGTCCGAAGGTTCGCCCGTTTCCAATTGGGAGAAGGTTGAGCGGCGGAAATGAATCGGGCCGTCTACAAGCGGATCCTTCTGAAACTGAGCGGCGAAGCCCTGATGGGTCAGTGCGGCTACGGCATAGACGCCGGGATTGTCGGCGTCATTGCCCGGGAGATCAGAGACCTGCTTGTTTTCGGTGTCCAGCTTGGCATTGTCGTCGGCGGCGGGAATATCTGCAGGGGCATCCAGGCGTCTGCCGCCGGCCTTAATCGGATTGCGGCCGATTACATGGGCATGTTGGCCACGGTCATCAATGGATTGGCCCTTCAAAGCGCCCTGGAGGATCATGGTGTCGAGACGCGGGTACAGACATCCATAGAGATGCAGGGGATTGCCGAGCCTTATATCCGGAGAAAGGCCATCGATCATCTGGAAAAGGGGCGGGTGGTCATCTTCGCAGGCGGTACGGGGAATCCCTTTTTTACGACGGATACGGCCGCAGCGCTGCGTGCCGTGGAGATCAGGGCGGAAATCCTCATGAAGGCGACCACGAAGGTGGACGGCGTCTACGACAAGGATCCGATCCGGGATGCCGGGGCACGGTTTTTCGAAAGGATCAGTTATACCGAGGTTCTTGCCGCCGGTTTACAGGTCATGGATGCCGCCGCCATATCCCTGTGCAGGGACCATGGTCTTCCCGTCGTGGTCTTTAAGTTGAAATTGCCCGGTGGCATCAGGGATGCGATCTGCGGGCAGTCTGTGGGCACCTATATTGGGGGTTGAACGGATGATGAAGGAGCTGATTTTCGAAGAACTCAAGGAGGAGATGGACAAGGCGATCAAGGCCCTGGACAAATCCTTTCAAAAGGTGAGAACGGGGAGGGCCTCCCTGGCGCTTCTGGACGGCATCAAGGTGGAGTACTACAACGTTCCGACGCCTCTGAACCAAGTGGCCACGCTGTCCGTACCGGAAAGCAGACTGATCGTCATCTCGCCCTGGGACAACAGTGTCATCGGGGGGATCGAGAGGGCCATCCTGAAATCCGATCTGGGACTGACGCCCAGCAACGACGGCAAGGTGATTCGGATAGCGATTCCACCCCTCACGGAGGAGCGGAGGAAGGAATTGGTGAAGGTCGTCAAGAAGATGGCGGAGGAGTGCAAGATCAGACTCCGGAACGTCCGGCGGGAGGCGAACGAGCAGCTCAAGGCCCTGAAGAAGGACAACGAGATCTCCGAGGACGATCTCTACACCTCCCAGGAAGAGGTCCAGAAAGTCACCGATAAGTTCATCGAAAAGGCTGAGGATGTGCTCGCTGCCAAGGAGAAGGAGATCATGGAGATTTGAGGGGCGCCCTTCCAGGTCCGGTGCACGGTATGAGGAGCCTCAGGGCTCCTTATTTATTTGAAAAGGGACGGTAATCGTGATAGTTAGAAGCTGCGAATCGCAGGAAACGCAGTACAGAGAACCTTTCAGGGGCGATGGATGCCCCGCGGTTTCGGAATGGCTGCAATCCCTCAAATACGGGAACAATCTCCTTTGAAAAAGATCGATCTCCGGAAGCTTCCACGCCACATCGCCATCATCATGGACGGCAACGGACGGTGGGCGCAAAAACACACGCTGGGAAGAATATCGGGACACCGCAAGGGGGCCGATGCCGTCCGGGCGACGGTCCGAACCTGCCGGGAACTGGGGATCGGTTATCTTACCCTTTATGCCTTCTCCGTCGAGAATTGGCAGCGGCCGGCTGCGGAGGTCGAAGCGCTGATGGGTCTCTTGAAGGAGTTTCTCGCCAAGGAGATCGACGAGCTCGATGAAAAGGGCATCCGGCTTATGACCATCGGCAATCTTCAAGCCCTGAAGGCGCCGTTGCGCAGGCAACTGAAACAAGCTGTGGAGAGGACGGCCCATAACGAGGCGATGGTGCTCAATGTGGCCCTGAGCTATGGGGGACGCGACGAGATCGTCGAGGCGGCGAAAAAGATCCTCCGCGACGGCCTGGCCGGCCGGATCTCACCCGATGAGATCACCAGGGAGAATTTTGCCGGTTATCTTTACACGGCCCGGATACCCGATCCCGATCTTCTCATCAGAACCAGCGGCGAATACCGGATCAGCAACTTTCTCCTTTGGCAGACGGCCTACACGGAGTTTTATTTTACCGATGTTTTATGGCCCGACTTTCAACGCGAGGACCTGTTGAGGGCTATCGCAGCCTATCAGGCAAGGGAGAGGAGATTCGGCCTGACCAGCGACCAGCTTCAGAAGGATTGAATCCATGAGCCCCCATGTCAAGCGATGGATTACCGGCGTCATCGGCGTTGTCTTGCTTCTCGGGGTGATCATCTATGGATCGGAGGCGGTCTTCAGCGGCGTCATCGTTCTGATCATCGCCGTGGCCGTTCTCGAGTATCATCGCATGATGCTGGGCCAGGAAGCCCTCTGGGAGAAGTTCGAAATCCTCATCGCCGCCCTGCTGATTGCGGCCGCCTTCATCGCCGACGACGCCCGCCTCATTCTGGCCACGCTCACCTTTTCCGTGCTTGCGGTGTTTTTCATCTATCTGCTGCGCATCCGTGATGCAGATTTCGGGGTCGTCGCCGTGGCAAAGGTGGCCTTCGGTATCCTGTATATCCCGCTCACCATTGGACATTTCATTCTTGTCAGGCGGAGCGATCAGGGCATCCTCTGGATCTTCTTTATCCTGGTGCTGGCCTTCGCCGGCGATATAGCCGCCTTTTACGTGGGGCGGACCTGGGGAAGGCGGAAACTGCTTCCCCTGGTGAGTCCCGGGAAGACGGAGGAGGGCATCCTGGGACTCGTGGCAGGCAGTGTCATAGGGTGCCTCGTTTTCCGGCAGCTCTTTCTGCCCTCTCTGCCCATCGTTCATACCGTTGCACTGGGGATAGCGGGAAGCGTCATCGGGCAGTTGGGCGATCTGTGCGAATCGGCCATCAAAAGGGCATCGGGGGTGAAGGATTCCGGCGCAATCCTGCCGGGCCACGGCGGGCTTCTGGACCGCCTGGATTGCCTGATCTTCATCGTTCCTTTTGTTTACTATTACCGTATTTTCGTGATTTCATGAAGCGATTGTCCATACTGGGATCCACAGGCTCCATTGGTGCCAATGCCTGCGATGTCGTCAGAAACCATCCCGGGCGCTTCGAAATCGTAGGCCTCGCCGCCGGCCGGAATGTCGATCTGCTGGCTGCACAGATCGAGGCCTTTCAGCCGGAGGTTGTCGCCGTCATTGACGAGGAACACGCCCGGCGGCTCGAGAGGCTGCTCGGAACAGGCCGGAAACCCTCTGTCCTTTGGGGAACGGAAGGTTACCGGGAGGTGGCCGCCCTGCCTGCGGCGGATATGGTCCTGTCCGCCATGGTGGGAGCGGCGGGGCTCCTGCCGACGCTGACGGCCATCGAAGCAGGGAAGGCCGTCGCCCTGGCCAATAAAGAGACGCTGGTCATGGCGGGCGAGCTGGTGATGGAGCGAGCGCGCAGCAGGGGGGTATCCATTCTCCCCGTCGACAGCGAACACAGCGCCGTCTTCCAGTGTCTGTCGGGGCAGCGGCATCAGGATGTCCGGCGCATCATCCTGACGGCATCGGGAGGCCCCTTCTGGAACCTCTCGAAGGAGGAGATGGAAAAAGTGACGGCGGCCCAGGCCCTACGCCACCCCAACTGGAAGATGGGCGACAAGATCACGGTCGATTCCGCCTCCATGATGAACAAGGGGCTGGAGGTGATCGAGGCGAAATGGCTCTTCGGCATCGATATCGAACGGATCGACGTGGTGGTCCATCCCCGAAGCATCGTCCATTCCATGGTGGAATACCGGGACGGTTCCATCATCGGGCAGATAGGCGTGCCGGACATGAGGATTCCCATCGGTTATGCCCTTTCCTATCCGGAAAGGCTTACGGCCTGCGAGGGAAACCACCTGAATCTTTTGGAAGCGGGCCCCTTGGAGTTCTTCAGGCCCGATTTCGAGAAGTTTCCGAATCTGCGCCTGGCCTTTGAGGCGGCCCGGGCGGGCGGCACGATGCCCACCGTTTTGAATGCGGCCAATGAGATTGCCGTATCGGCCTTTCTCGGAGGGAGCATCGGTTTTCTCCAGATGCCCTTGGTAATCGGCAAGGTATTGTCGGAACATGAGCAGACGGCCTCTAGGGCAATCGATGTCATTCTGAGGGCAGACGATTGGGCAAGAAAAAGGGCCGCAGAGATCATTGAGGAGATAAAAAATTGCTCGGAATAAGCATACTTTCTGTCATCATTCTGTTGGGCGTTTTGATCTTTGCCCACGAACTCGGTCATTTCCTGATGGCCAAGCAGGCGGGCGTCGGCGTGGAAAGGTTTCAACTTGGTTTCGGACCGAAAATCCTTGGCAAGACCTGGGGCGAAACGGAATATCGCCTGTCGCTCATCCCCCTGGGAGGTCTGGTGAAGCTTGTCGGGGAGTCTGACGTCGATTCCCTCTCAGAGGAGGAATCGAAACGGTCCTTTCTGAGACAGCCGGTCGGGAAGAAGATACTCATCGTCCTTGCCGGTCCGGTTTTCAACCTGTTGCTGGCGATCCTGATCTTCACGGTTATCTACATGCTCGGCATCCCGGCGTTGACGACTCAGATAGGTACCGTGCAGCCTTCGTCCGCCGCGGCCGAGGCCGGCATTCTGACGGGAGACGTCATTCTGAGCATTTCGGGGCAGAAGATCACCTACTGGGATGAACTGGCGGAGGTCATCAGCGACAGCGAAGGGACCGCCTTGAACATCATCGTCGAAAGAGGCGGAGAATCTTTGAGCTTTATCTTGAGAGCACGACTAACCAAGACGAAGAACCTCTTCGGCGAGGAAGTGTCCGCCTACAAGATCGGTGTAAGCCCCGCATCGAACACGGTTGTCCGGCGGATGAATCCCCTTCGGGCGTTTTGGAACAGTCTCAAGCAGACCTGGTTGATCACGAAGCTGACCCTGGTCAGTATCGTGAAGATCTTCGAAGGGGTCCTATCCCCCAGAACATTGGGCGGACCCATCCTGATCGCCCAGATTGCCGGCGCCCAAGTGAAGGAAGGCATCATTCCCTTCGCCCTTTTCATGGCGCTGCTCAGCATCAATCTGGCCGTCCTCAATCTCCTGCCCATTCCGGTCCTCGACGGAGGCCACTTGATGTTCTATCTCATCGAAATGGCGACGGGAAAGGAAATCAACCTCAAATGGCGGGAAATGGCCCAGCAAATCGGTTTTGTCCTGCTTATCGCACTGATGATCTTTGTCATCATGATGGATATTGAGAGGCTCAATATCAAGGCGATCGATGACTTGTCAAAAATGTTCACGAGATAGCCATGTATATTCTCGCCCTTGATACCTCGACGGCGACGTTGGCCCTGGCATTGCTTGACGATCGGAAGGTGCTGGCCGAGGGCTTTTGGGATTTGGGCGTCAACCACTCCCAAGTGCTTCTGCCCGCCCTTGAAGGAATGCTGAAAGTTGCCGGCCTGACGATCGGGCAGATCGAACTGTTTGCCTGCACCATCGGTCCCGGATCCTTTACGGGGATTCGGATTGGAATCAGCACGATCAAGGGATTTGCTTTGGCGACGGGTAGACCCATTGCGGGCATTTCGACTCTCGACGCCCTGGCCGGAGACGCAGCCACGGATACAATGATGGTATGCCCCATGCTCGACGCCAGAAAGGGGCAGGTCTATGCCGCCCTGTATAAACCTGATGAGGCGGGATTGGAGAAGCTGGCCGGAGATCAGTTAACGGAGGTGGGGCCTTTTGTGCGCGCCATCTCTCGGGAGGTTCTCTTCCTGGGTGATGGGGCATTGTGTCATGCAAGGTCGATCCAGGCCGTTCTCGGAAGCAGGGCTCATTTCGCTGCCCCGCACCGGCATCATGTAAGCGCGTCCTCGGTTGGTCTTTTGGGTTTGCAGAAATACCTTGATGGAGAATTCCTGGATCCCTTGACCTTCACGCCCCGATACCTCCGCCTTTCGGAGGCGGAAGCGAGAGGTCGGCTATGAAGGTTGCTGTAAAATTATCGCCGCGGGTCCCGATCATTCCGTTGACAAGCCGGACCAATTATTATAATGTACTTTGACATTTGGAGGTTAGAGCGGCCATGGAAGAGGCTGATGAGATCTTGATCGGCAAACACATCGATCGGGATGAAGAATTGAAAAGATACGTCGAGGATCATCGGATGTTGGAAGCGGATCTAGCACGCTACAATAGCCGGATATACCTTACCCCGGAAGAAGAGTTGGAGAAAAAAACGCTGCAAAAGAAAAAACTGTTGGGAAAAGAAAGAATATTCAAGATCCTGGCGAAATACCGAACCCCGTAACGGGTTGTCCCCCGATCAGGCAATTCAGGCGAGACCGTTGCCAACCTTTTCCATGCGCAAATTCGGTGTCGACAGGGAGTGCGATTATTTTATGCCTTTAAGATCATTACGTTTTCGGATGATGTGTCTATGAGCCGTCGCAGCATCATCGTCCGTGAGGGATTGCCCTTCATCCTGCTTTTCGGGGCGGCGACCCTCGTAGCCGCCTTCTTCCACGCCTTCTGGATCACAGGCGTTTTACTGATCCTCACCCTCTTTACGGTTTCTTTTTTTCGCAATCCCGATAGAAAGATTCCCGATGGCAGCAAACTTGTCCTGTCTCCGGCCGATGGTAGGGTCCTCAAGGTGGAGGAGGGGATCTCATCGGAATTGGCCGAGGGATCTTTCAAGAAGATCAGTATCTTCATGAACATTTTTAACGTTCATGTCAATAGGTTGCCCTGTTCGGGTTCTGTGAGGGCCGTCCGTTACCACGAGGGGAAGTTTCTTTCGGCCAATCTCGACAAGGCATCGGCCTGCAACGAAAGAAATACCGTTGTCGTTCGTACCGATGACGGTCGTGATATCGTCACAATACAGATAGCGGGGCTGATCGCCAGGAGGATCGTTTGCTGGCTGAAGGAGGGAATGTCTGTGAAAAAGGGGGATCGATTCGGTTTGATATGCTTTGGTTCCCGTCTCGAGGTTCTTCTTCCCGAAGACGCGACCCCCGCGGTTAAACCGGGGGACAAGGTCCGGGCCGGAGAAACAACGATAGGAGTGCTCAAATGAATAACAACACGGCTGCAAGCAGGGACGCCATCAGGAAAAAGGGGATTTACGTCCTGCCCAATCTCTTCACTACGGCGAGCCTGTTCTGTGGATTTTATTCGATTGTCGCCTCCACGAAGGCGCTTTTCGAGCTGGCGGCAATAACGATCCTCGTCGCTGCCGTTTTTGACGGACTGGATGGCAGGATAGCCCGGATGACCAATACGACGAGCAGATTCGGTGCAGAATACGACTCCTTGTCCGATCAGGTGGCCTTCGGTGTGGCGCCGGCCATGCTGGCCTATACATGGGCGCTACACGCCTTCGGCAAATGGGGATGGCTTGCGGCTTTTCTGTTTGTGGCCTGCGGAGCCCTGAGGCTTGCGAGGTTCAACGTGCAGATTGGTTTCATCGAGAGCAAGGTCTTCAACGGTCTGCCGATACCGGCAGCGGCCGTTGCGGTGGCCGCCTGGGTGCTGCTCTTTTACTATCTGGGAAGGGAAGGGAAGTTTACCAATCCGGTAGTTCTGATCGGTATCGTCGGCCTGTCCATCCTGATGGTCAGTAATATCAAATATTACAGTTTCAAGGACCTGAATTTCTTTACCCGCAAGCCTTTCATGTCCTTCGTGTTGATCGTACTGATACTTTCCCTGATTGTGGTGGAATTCCAGATCATGACCTTTACCTTTGCCTTGGGATACAGCCTTTCGGGGCCGGCTTGGACTCTGTACAAGGTTTCCGCCAGGGTCTATGGCGATGCAAAGGCGAGAAAGGTCGCCCGACTATCGGGTAAGCGGTGAGGTCAAAACTCCGGCTTGCCTTTCGGTGAGGGATAGTATAAAAGGCGGTTGGCTTTCCGGTTCATGGACCGATGGTGTCATCAAAAGTGTCCGTCGTGCGGTCCATTTGACCCTGGCAATCTCGAACAGATCGGGATTGCCTTGTTTTGTGCGCAAGGACGGATGCATCGAGCAATGACTGGGTACGGGTTCAAAGCATGTAGCGGTTGCGGGCGCCAGGGGCGCCGTGGGCAATGCGATGATCGGCATCTTGGAGGAGCGTAATTTTCCGGTCGGCAATCTGACGCATCTGGCTTCCGAAAGATCTCAGGGCAAATATCTATGAGGATCACGGGAGGCATGGCCGCCGGGCGGCGTTTGACGCTTCACCGGGGTCTTGCCTTCAGACCGACCACCGATCGGATTCGGGAGGCGCTCTTTAATATCCTTGGACCTCCGTTGGGGGTGGCCTTCCTCGATCTCTATGCGGGAAGCGGTGCGGTAGGCCTCGAAGCCTTGAGCAGGGGTGCCCGGAAAGCCGTGTTCGTGGATCGCGATGCCGAAGCGGCCCGCATCATCGGAAAAAACGTCGAAGCCTTCGGCTTCGGGGGTAGTTGTGAAATGCTGACGATGGAAGCGGGGCGAGGCATCGAACTCCTTTCAGGCAGGAGGGAGCGCTTCGATATTCTCTTCGCAGATCCGCCCTATGGAGAGGGTTGGATCGATGATACGCTCCGTCGTCTTGGCGATGGAAGCCTGGCGGCTGTTGACGGGATTCTGATCCTCCAGCATTCCCGGAGAGAGGTTCCGGACGAACCTTTGCCGGCGGTCTTTTCAATGACGGATCAAAGAAGATACGGCGACACGGTCCTATCTTTCATAAAATTCAAAGCGGAGGCGGGCGAGAGAGTCATATGAAAAAGATTGCGATTTATCCGGGATCTTTCGATCCCATGACGAACGGGCATCTCGACATGATCAAACGAGGATTGCGAATGTTCGACGAGCTGATCGTCCTGATTGCCTACAATCCCCATAAGAGTTTTCTCTTTTCCGTGGACGAGCGGATCGACCTGGTCAAACGGGTCATCAACGGTCTGGACGGGGTCACGGTGGACAGTTATTCGGGGCTTCTGGTGGACTACGCGAAAAAGGCGGGTGCCACGGCCCTCCTTCGGGGTCTTCGGGCCGTGTCCGATTTCGAATACGAATTCCAGATGGCCCTCATCAACCGGCGGCTGAATCGAGATGTGGAAACGGTTTTTCTCATGACGAGCGTCCGCTGGTTTTATACGAGTTCCAAACTGATCAAGGAAGCGGCCAGTCTGGGAGGCTCCGTCAAGGGGCTGGTGCCGGATCTCGTCCTGGAGAAGTTGCAGGAGAAGTTCAACAACCGGTGAAAAGGAGCCTTTATGAAACTGACGAAACGCATCGGCCTGATCAAACCGTCACCGACGCTGGCCATTACCATGAAGGCCAATGCGTTGAAGGCCCAGGGCAAGGACATTATCGGCTTCGGAGCGGGGGAACCCGATTTCGATACGCCGAATCATATCAAGCAGGCGGCCGTCGAGGCCATTGAGGCCGGGTTCACGAAGTATACACCGGTTGGCGGCGTCGATGAACTCAAGGACGCCATCATCCAGAAGCTAAAGAGCGACAACGGCCTTGCCTACGGCCGGCCGCAGGTGGCGGTTTCCTGCGGCGCGAAGCATACGCTCTACAATCTCGCCCAGGTTCTCTTCGAGGAGGGCGACGAGGTGCTCATTCCCTCGCCCTACTGGGTTTCCTATCCGGATATCGTGGTCCTCACGGGAGCGAAACCCGTGATCCTGAAGACGAAGGCAGCCGACGGTTTCAAGGTCTTGCCGGAGCAGCTCGCAGGCGCCATCACAGCAAGGACGAGGGCCCTTGTCCTGAACAGCCCCTCGAATCCGTCGGGAGTGGCCTACAGCAAGGCGGAACTGGAGGCCTTTGCGGATATTCTCAAGGACAGGGACATGCTCGTCCTGTCCGACGACATCTACGAGAAGATCCTTTATGACGATTTTCCCTTCTACAATATCGCCTCCGTTAGCGAAGCCATGAAGGATAAAGCGGTGGTCGTCAACGGCGTATCCAAAACCTACGCCATGACGGGATGGCGGATCGGCTACGCCGCCGGTCCCGAGACGGTCATCGACGCCCTGACGAAGCTGCAGAGCCAGAATACGTCCAATCCCACTTCCATCGCCCAAAAGGCGTCGGTTGCGGCCCTCTCAGGCGATCAGGGGTGCGTTGCCGATATGGTCCGGGAATTCAAGCGCCGGAGAGATGCCATCGTCCGTGGACTTAATGCCATACCCGGGATTACCTGCATGAATCCCCAGGGGGCCTTCTATGTCTTTCCCGATGTGTCCGCCCTGTACGGAAGATCCTTCCAGGGGAAAAGGATTGCCGGTTCCTCCGAGTTTTCGGCTTATCTCCTTGACGAGGCTGGTGTCGCCGTCGTCCCCGGGGCCGAGTTCGGCCATGACGAGCATCTCCGTCTTTCCTATGCCACCTCCATGGCGAATATCGAAAAGGGCGTGGAACGGATCAAAGAGGCCGTCGTCAAACTGGACTGATCATTCGGAGAAAGGCGCTGATGGGCGGGATCTTTGGGGTTGTGGGTAAGGACAATTGTTCCCAGACGCTGTTTTACGGTACGGACTACCATTCCCATCTCGGAACCGAAAACGGCGGTATGGCCGTCCTGGGAGAACGGGGATTCCTGAATGCCATTCACAGCATCAGTCAGGCCCAGTTCAAGTCCAGATTCGTGGATGATTACAAGGAACTCTCCGGGCATATCGGCATCGGTGCCATCGATGACGAATCACCGCAGCCGCTGATCGTCCGTTCGAAGTTCGGCACCTTTGCCATTGCCGCAACGGGGCTCGTCTCCAACAAGGATGCGCTTACCGAACAGATGCTTCGGGAGGGCCTGTCCTTCGGCGAGATGACCGGCGGCGGGGTGAACACCGTCGAGCTGGTTGCGAGATTGATCGGGCAGGGAGAGTCGGTCGTCGGCGGCATCACAAAGATGCAGGAGGCGATCGAGGGGTCCATATGCGCCCTGATCATGACATCGGAAGGCATCTACGCCGCCCGGGACAGATACGGCCGTTTTCCCCTGGCGGTCGGCGTCAGGAAAGGCACGGAATCCAGCGATCTTGTTGTGGCCACCGAGGCGAGCTCCTTCCCGAACCTGGGCTTTGAGTTGTTGAAATTTCTGGGACCGGGGGAGATCGTTCTGCTGTCACCGGGGGGTCTGAGGAACCTGGTTCCGGCCGGGTCCGAGAAGCATGTCTGTGCCTTTCTGTGGGTCTACACCGGTTATCCGACTTCCTCCTATGAAGGCATCTCCGTCGAGGCTGCCAGGGAGCGCTGCGGCAGGGCCATTGCGAGAAACGACGATGTCAAGGCCGATTTCGTGACCGGCATTCCCGATTCCGGTGTGGGCCATGCCATCGGTTACGCCATTGAATCGGGCATTCCCTATCGCAGACCCCTGGTCAAGTACACACCGGGCTACGGACGCAGTTATACGCCACCCTCCCAGGAGATCAGGGATCTCGTAGCGACGATGAAGCTGAGCGCCGTCAGGGAGGTCATCAGCGGGGGGCGGATGGTCGTCTGCGACGATTCCATCGTGCGGGGGACGCAATTGAGAAATCTCACCATCAAAAAACTCTGGGATAACGGGGCAAGGGAAATTCACATTCGGCCGGCCTGCCCCCCCCTGATGTATCCCTGCCGGTATGCCTTTACCACTCGGACCATCTCCGAGCTCGCCTCCCGGAGGGCCATACGGGCTATCGAAGGGCAGGACATCGAAAACGTCGACGAGTATATCGACAGCACCTCGAAAAAATATCAGGAGATGGTCGAATGGATTCGGAGGGATCTGAACATCACCACCCTGAAATATCTGGATATCAAGGATATGATCGAGGCCATCGGCCTGCCGGAAGAGCAGCTCTGTCTGTACTGCTGGCGCGGCCGGTGACGGGGGTCCGAGGCCGCCCTGAGATCCTCCGCGGTCCCTGTTTCACCCCGCAGTTCCTTTCCCCGGAATTGATCCCCGATTGCCAATGCCGTTCCATTGTGCTATGGATTTCCCATAACCTGCCATCAAGGATGTTTTTTTGGGTACCTCCGCGAACAAAAGAGTGACGCGGCCGGTCTATGTCGGTTCCGTAAAGGTCGGCGGCGATGCCGCCGTCGTCGTACAATCCATGACCTCGACGGACACCAGAGACGCGAAGGCCACCATCGATCAGATAGGGCGTTTGACGGATGCGGGCTGTGAGATCGCGAGGGTGGCCGTTCCCGATGCGGAGGCGGCGGCGCAACTGTCGGTCATAAAAAGGGCCGTTTCCGTACCCCTGATCGCCGATATCCACTTTGACCATCGTCTTGCCCTTGCAGCCATCGAACAGGGTGTGGACGGGGTCAGGATCAATCCGGGCAATCTGGGTAGGCAGAAGATCCGGGAAGTCGTGAAGGCTGCGATGGGGGCGGGTATCGTCATCCGTGTCGGTGTGAATGCCGGTTCGCTCGAAAAGAGCCTGCTGGCCAAATACGGCGGCCCGACGGCCGAAGCCCTTGTGGAGTCGGCCCTGGGAGGTATCGCCCTTCTGGAGGATCTGGGCTTCCGGGCGATAAAGGTGTCTCTGAAGTCCTCCGATGTGTCCACGATGATCGCGGCCTATCGGGGCCTGGCCGAAAAGTCGGACTATCCCCTTCATCTGGGCGTTACGGAGGCGGGAACGCTGGTCAACGCCGCCATCAAATCATCGATCGCCCTGGGGATTCTCCTGTCGGAAGGCATCGGCGATACGATCCGGGTGTCGGTAACGGGCGATCCCGTGGTCGAGATCGGTGTGGCCTATGGTATCCTCAGGGCGCTGGGGATCCGGGATGTGGGACCGGATATCATTTCTTGCCCTACCTGCGGGCGCTGCGAGATCGATCTATGTGCGCTCGTGGAGGAGGTGGAAAGACGTCTGGCGGGGATGAAGGCGCCGCTGAAGATCGCCCTCATGGGGTGCGTCGTCAACGGGCCCGGGGAGGCCGCCGAGGCCGACGTCGGCATTGCCGGAGGAAAGGGGATGGGACTGCTTTTCCGCCGGGGGAAGGTTATCGGTAAGGTCAGGGAGGGGCAGTTTGTCGAGGCCCTGCTGGAGGAAATAGATCAAATGACGGCGTCCGGAACTTCCAACGCCCTTCCGGTCTCATCACCCGGCAAGGGGCAGCCGAGCGCCTGAGCGAGGAGGGGTGATGCGCTATTCGGAGATGTTCCTGCCCACGGTACGAGAGGTACCATCGGATGCGGAGGTGGCCAGCCACCAGCTCATGATACGGGCGGGAATGATACGGAAACTGACCAGCGGAATTTATTCTTTTCTGCCCTTGGGGTACCGGGTAATTCGAAAGGTGGAGCAGATCGTCCGGGAAGAAATGAACCGGGCGGGGGCTCAGGAGGTCTTCCTTCCCATGGTTCAGCCCGCCGAACTCTGGCAGGAATCGGGACGATGGGACCATTACGGCAGGGAACTCCTTCGGTTCCGGGACCGTCACGACCGGGATTGTTGCCTCGGTCCTACCCACGAGGAGGTCATCACCGATCTTGTCCGCAACGAGATCAAGACCTATCGGCAGCTGCCCCGGAATCTCTACCAGATCCAAACGAAATTCCGAGACGAGATCCGCCCGCGGTTCGGCGTCATGCGATGCCGGGAGTTCGCCATGAAGGACGCCTACAGTTTCGATGCCGACGAGGCCGGGGCCGATGCCAGCTACGCGAAAATGGCCGAGGCCTATCGGAGAATCTTCACCCGTTGCGGCTTGGTCTTCAGGGCCGTGGAGGCCGACTCCGGAAACATTGGCGGAAGCTATTCCCATGAATTCATGGTGATGGCCGACACCGGCGAGGACGGCATCGTTTTCTGCAGCCGGTGCGATTACGCGGCGAACATGGAAAAGGCAGAGATCGCCAGACCCGCAAGTCGACAGATCGCCCGGGAGGCCTTCCTGCCTCTCGATGAGGTCTACACGCCCGACGTTCGGACGATAGAAGAAGTTTCCGCTTTTCTCGGCGTGTCTCCAAAGCAGATCGTCAAGACGCTCATCTTCAACGCCGACGGGGCGCCGGTTGCGATTCTGATCCGGGGCGACGAGGAGGTCAACGAGGCGAAGGTCAGGAACTATCTTAACTGCAGCGAGCTGGATCTTGCCCTGGACGACATGATTTTCGAAGTGACGGGATCGCCGCGGGGATTCGCCGGCGCCATCGGCATCAAAACCAGGATCGTTGCGGATTATTCCCTGCTCCATATGGTCAATGTCGTCATGGGGGCAAACCGGGCGGATTACCACGTAAAGAATGTCAACATGGGCAGAGACTTCGAAATCAGCGAGTTTGCGGACCTCCGGGTGATCGGAAAGGAAGATCCCTGCCCGCGGTGCGCAGGCGAACTGCATTTCGCCCGGGGCATCGAGGTGGGCCATGTCTTCAAGCTGGGCACGAAATACAGCGAGGCGATGCGGGCCGTCTATCTCGATCGGAACGGCCGGGAACAGACGATCGTCATGGGCTGCTACGGCATCGGAATCGCCAGGACCGCGGCAGCCAGTATCGAGCAGAACCATGACGATGATGGGATCATCTGGCCCATGCCCATCGCCCCTTACCACGTCATCATCACCCCGGTGAACGTTAATGAGGGGTCCCTTAGGGAAACGGCGGAAGCGCTTTACCGTTCGCTGCTCGAAAGAGGCGTGGAGGTCCTTCTGGACGACCGTGACGAGCGTGCCGGTGTGAAATTCAAGGATGCCGACCTGATCGGCATTCCTCTCCGGGTCACCATCGGTCCCAAGAGACTGGCCGAGGGCAAGGCGGAGGTCCGACAGCGGCGCACGGGCGAGACATCGATCATCGCCCTGGAGGCCGTCGAGGCCTTTTTGATGGAAAAGATCCGCTTGGACATGTCCTGAGCGATGATGTGAAACTCGCCGATGATAAGAATCACCGACATCCTGGACAAGACCCAGTCCTATCTGACGCCTGCGGAGCAGGAGATGATTGAGAAGGCCTATGTCTTTTCCGCCTCGGTCCATCAGGGCCAGGTCCGTCTTTCCGGTGAGCCCTATCTCACCCATCCCATGGAGGTGGCCGGAATCCTGGCCGACATGAAGCTGGATGCCAGGACGATCACGACGGGCCTCCTGCACGATACCGTAGAGGATACCCTGACGACGCTGGAACAGATCGAGGAGGCCTTCGACAAGGAGGTCGCCTTTCTTGTCGCCGGCCTCACCAAGATCAGCAAGATCACCCTGGGATC
>JAFGIO010000189.1 GCA_016929555.1 Deltaproteobacteria bacterium
CCGCCATCATAATGAAGATAGGAATAGTGAACAATCCAATCGCCCAGGGTCGCAAAGATCTTTCGTCTGCCGCCGATGACGAATTCCTTCAGGAGGGGCTTATGGCAATGCCCGAGGATTACGGCGTCGCAGCCCTCCTCGAATTTACCCATGGAGAAGGCTTCCATCTTCTTGACGAGCGCATCCTGAGCACCGGCCGTCAATCCCTTGCTGACCTCGGCACTCAACCGGGCAAGCCTCCAAAGCATCGACAGGGGAAGCCGCCTCTGCAATCGGTAAAAGGAACCGCTCCTCAGCAGACGCCTCAACCGGAGATAGGACCTGTTCTCTACATCGACCGTGTCGCCGTGGGACAGGAAAACCCTGAGCCCATCCAGATCCAGGACGACGCTGTCCGGTATGACATTCATTCCCAGGGAAACGCTGAAATAATCCCTGAGGAAGAAATCGTGATTCCCTTCACAGAAGCTGATGGCAACCCCTTGATTTTTCAACCGGACCAGGCATTCGATGGCGGTTGTGAAACCCGGATAGATCTTCCCTTTCCTGGCAAACCAGAAATCGAAAAAGTCCCCCGCGATAAAAAGGCTATCGATGGTCAGCCTCTCGGGCGTAAAACCGTTTCCGGCTTGCCCGAATTCGGTTCGTTCGCCGTCGGGACCATCGGACATCCCCGCGCCTCCCCGCAACCGGTTCAGAAACAGAACAAGGGTCTGATAACCGGCGCTTTCTGCACCCCGCAGGTGCGCATCGGCGATGAAAACGGCCTTCATGAGGCAACGGTGAACTCGTAAGAAATCAAAAAAGGAATGAGGGGGTGGCGCCTTTGCCAACCCCTCGTTTCTTGGCGGGGCCGATGGGACTCGAACCCACGGCCTCCGGCGTGACAGGCCGGCGTTATAACCAGCTTAACTACGACCCCGTTCAATTTTCAAGATTTTCGATCTACGCTTTATCGGAACCCGCGGAACATCCCTTCCGTTCCTCGGTCCGACCGCTATAGGGAATACAGGAATTCAAGATCCCTTCTTTCCATGGTAGGCGGAACAGGACTTGAACCTGTGACATCCACGGTGTAAGCGTGGCGCTCTCCCATCTGAGCTACCCGCCCTCGTTTTCCGGAAACGATCGAGCTTTTTAGCAACAACGCTTTTTCTTGTCAAGCACTAAATACGTTGCGTTCGGGCCTTCCGTGTGCCCCCTTTCAACTGTCCATGAGAAATTGCGGGGGCTGCATGGCCGGGACCGTGGGAACGACCGGCATCGGTTCTTCCTCCTCGCGCGCCTGCGGCTCGGCTTTTTCCTCATTCTCAAGGAGCGCCACCTTGATGACCTCATCCACGTTCTCGACGAAGACGACCTCCAGGGCCTTCACGACATTGGAAGGAACGTCCACAAGGTCTTTCTCGTTGTCCTTGGGAATGAGAACGGTCCTGATATTGGCCCGGTGGGCCGCTAGCAGCTTCTCCTTCAGGCCGCCGATCGGCAGCACCCTTCCCCGGAGCGTGATCTCCCCCGTCATGGCGAGATCGCTGCGGACCCGTCGTTTGATGAAAGCGGAAGCGATGGAGGTCGCCATGGCGATGCCTGCCGACGGACCATCCTTGGGGATGGCTCCTTCGGGAACATGGACATGGATGTCCATCTCCTTGTAGAAATTGTCATCGAGACCCAACTTGTCGGCCCTGGCCCGGACATAGCTCAGGGCGGCCTGGACGGATTCCTGCATGACATCTCCCAGTTTGCCCGTCATGATCATCTTGCCGGTCCCCTTCATGACGGACGCCTCGATGGCGAGAAGTTCGCCTCCCACCTCGGTCCATGCCAGCCCAAGGGTCAGCCCGATCGCGTCCTTCCCCTCATTTTCGCCGTGGCGGAACTTGGCGACGCCGAGATATTTCTGGAGCATCTTCGAGGTGATCTTGATCCGTTTTTGCTCGTTGTTGTTCACGATCTCCCGGGCCACCTTTCGGCAGATCGACGCGATTTCCCTCTCCAGATTCCTGACGCCGGCCTCGCGGGTGTATTGCCGGATGATGGACAGCAGGGCCCCGTCGGTGAAGACGATCTTCTCCACCGTCAGGCCGTTGGCCTCCATCTGTTTGGCTACGAGGAACTTCTTGGCGATATTCAGCTTCTCCGGTTCCGTATAGCCGGCGATGCGGATAACCTCCATCCGATCCTGCAGGGGCGCAGGAATCGTCTGCAGAATATTTGCCGTCGTAATGAACATGACATCGGAAAGATCGTAGTCGACCTCCAGATAGTTGTCGTTGAAGGCGTTGTTCTGTTCCGGATCGAGAACCTCCAAAAGCGCCGAAGAGGGATCGCCCCGAAAATCGGAACTCAGCTTGTCGACCTCGTCGAGACAGAAGACGGGATTGTTCGTCCCGGCCTTCTTCATGAGCTGGACAATCTTACCCGGCAGCGCCCCGATATAGGTCCGCCGGTGCCCCCTGATCTCCGCCTCATCCCGTACACCGCCCAGGGAGAGACGGACAAAGTTGCGGTTTGTCGCCCGGGCGACGGATTTGGCCACCGAGGTCTTCCCTACACCCGGAGGACCCACGAGGCAGAGAATCGGCCCCTTGTTCTTGTTGACGAGCCTCTGAACGGCCAGGTATTCGAGGATCCTTTCCTTCACCTGCTTGAGACCGTAGTGATCCTCCTCGAGAATCGCCTCGGATTCCTTCAGGGTGTAGGTGTTCTCCGTCTTCTCGTTCCAGGGAACATCGAGAAGCCAGTCGATGTAGTTCCGGACCACTGTCGCCTCTGCGGACATGGGGGCCATCATCTGCATCTTTTTGATCTCTGCCTTGACCTTCTTGTGTGCCTCTTCGGAGAGCTTCTTCTGCTTGAGCCTCTTTTCGAGTTCGGCGATTTCGTTGCGGAAATCATCCTTTTCACCCATCTCTTTCTGGATGGCCCGCATCTGCTCGTTCAGATAGTAGTCCTTCTGGGTTTTCTCCATCTGTTTTTTGACGCGCCGCTTGATCTTCTCCTCGACCTCCAGGATCTCGATCTCCGAAAGCATGAGCTCATAGATGGCTTCCAGACGGTCGTTGACCGTAAAGATATCGAGTATCTTCTGCTTGTCTTCGATCTTGACGCCGATATGGGAGATGATGACGTCCGCCAGTTTCGAGGGTTCATCGATGGATGCGATCGTGCCGATCATTTCGACGTGGACCTTCTTGCTGAGCTTCACATAGGCTTCGAAGGCCTCTTTCATGCTCCGCATCAGGGCCGCCGTTTTGACCGTATCGGGATCGATGATCTCCTCGACTCCTTCGACATGGACCAGGAAGTAGTCTTCACTAGGGATAAACTTTTTGATGATCCCCCGCCTCTTTCCCTCGACGAGAACCTTGACCGTCCCGTCCGGCAGCCGCAACAACTGGATGATGATGCCGATGGTTCCGACAGGGTAGATATCCTCCTGCTCCGGTTCGTCCTTCTGAGCGCTTTTCTGCGCCACCATGAAGATGCCCTTTTCGCTCTTCATCGCCGATTCCAGTGCCGCGATGGACTTTTCCCTCCCCACAAAGAGAGGCACGATCATGTGGGGAAAGACCACAACGTCCCGCAACGGCAGAAGCGGCATCATGAGGAGCCTATCCTCTTTCCCTTTATTTTTTGCAAAATCGAACATGATTTTTATTTCCTATCTTTTCTTTTGAAATTAAAAGCTGACGAAACCGTAAAAATTCCGATTTGACCCCTTCTTGTCATTCCCGCGAAAGCGGGAATCCAGTAAATTCAATATATTCTGGACCCGCTTTCCCCGCCTTCGCGGGGGCAGGCTGCAAGGGGGTTACATGGTTTGCGACTTTTTACGGGACCGTCAAAGCTAAGCCGTTTCGGATTTCGTCTCGAACAGCAGGATCGGCTGTTCCCTGCTGACGACCACATCCTCGCTGATAACGCATTCCTTTACATCCTCTCGCGAGGGAATATCGTACATGATATCAAGCATGATGTTTTCCAGGATGGAACGGAGGCCCCTTGCCCCCGACTTTCTTTCCGCCGAGAGTTTTGCGACGGCCTTCAGCGCGCCGTCGGTAAATTTCAGCTTCACATTCTCAATTTCGAAGAGTTTGCCGTACTGCCGTATGATCGAATCCTTCGGTTCCACCAGGATCCGGATGAGTTCGTCCTGTGTGAGTTCGTTCAGCGTGGCAATGACCGGCAACCGTCCGATGAATTCAGGAATCAAACCGTATTTCAACAGGTCTTCCGATTGCACCTCCGAAAGCAGCTCGCCGATGTTTTTGTCCTGCTTGCTGCGGATTTCTGCTCCGAAACCCATCGAGTGGGCACCGATACGCTTGGCGATGATATCCGTCAAACCGTTGAAGGCTCCGCCGCAGATAAAGAGAATATTCGTCGTGTCCACCTGAATGAATTCCTGCTGGGGATGCTTGCGTCCCCCTTTCGGAGGGATATTGGCCAGCGTGCCTTCGATGATTTTCAGCAGGGCCTGCTGAACCCCTTCGCCCGAAACATCTCTCGTGATGGAAGGGTTCCCGGATTTCTTCGCGATCTTATCGATCTCATCGATATAGACGATCCCCTTCGAAGCCTTCTCCACATCGTAATCGGCATTCTGAAGGAGACTGAGGATGATGTTTTCGACGTCTTCTCCCACGTAGCCCGCTTCGGTCAACGTCGTGGCATCGGCGATGGTGAAGGGCACATTGAGGATCCTGGCCATCGTCTTCGCCAGCAGCGTTTTACCCGATCCCGTGGGACCGATGAGCAGCACATTGCTCTTCTGGATCTCTACGCCGTCGAGGTTCACCTCTGTAAAGAGGCGTTTGTAGTGATTGTAAACGGCCACCGACAGGACCTTTTTGGATCGTTCCTGACCGATGACATATTGATCGAGAAATCCCTTGATATCCTTTGGTTCCGGAATCCCCCTTCCGGATTCCTCGGTTCCGGGTTTGTCGCATTCTTCGTCGACGATGCAGCGGCACAGTTCGATGCATTCATCGCAAATATAAGCTGTAGGACCGGCAACCAGCTTCCTCACCTCGTTCTGGTTCTTGCCGCAGAAAGAACAGTAGAGAATTCCGTCTCCACCCTGCGTGTCTCTTCCTTTTCTGACCATAGAACGATGACCCCTTTTCTCGAGATTGATTCTAAGACCGCTTGACGATGATATCGTCTATGATGCCGTACTCCCTCGCCTGTTCGCCCGTCATGAAGTAATCCCGCTCCGTATCGGCCTTGATCTTCTCCAGGGATTGACCCGTCAGATCGGCAAGAATACGGTTCAATTCATCCTTCAATCGCAAAATCTCGCGGGCCTGAATATCGATGTCCGTCGCCTGGCCGCGAAAACCGCCGAGGGGCTGGTGGATCAGGATGCGGGAGTGGGGAAGCGCGAAACGCTTGCCCCTGGCGCCCGCGGCAAGGAGCAATGCACCCATGCTGGCAGCCTGACCCATACAGAAGGTGCTTACGGCGGGCTTGATATACTGCATGGTGTCGAAGATGGCCATGCCGGCGCTCACGTCTCCGCCCGGTGAATTCAGATAGAAAAAGATATCCTTGTCCGGATCTTCGGACTCGAGATAGAGCAACTGGGCGATGATGAGATTCGCAATCGTATCCTCGATAACCGTTCCCAGAAAGACGATCCGGTCCTTCAGGAGTCTCGAGTAGATGTCGAAGGCACGCTCGCCCCTTCCATCCTGTTCCACTACCATGGGAATGAGGGTCATAGGCCGGTCTCCCGATTTTCCATTTCTTCTTCCTTCACGAGGGTAATCGTCGATTTTTCCTTTACGAACGATAGGATCTTCTCGTTGAGCAGGTCCGCCTCGAGATTCCCGATCATGCGATTCTGTTCCAGCGACCTTTTCGCCGCCTCGTACTCCTGGCCGGTCCTCTCCGCCATCTCGCGGATTTTCGCCTCGACATCCGCCTGTTCGACGGTGATCGATTCCTTTTTGCCGATGCGGTTCAAAAGCAGGATGGTCTTGACGGTTTTCGTCGCCTCGTCCTTGAACCGATCGTGAAACTCCAGGCTGAAGTCGGTGGCCTGTTCGGGATTCATGCCGCTGGAGATCATCCGCTGCCGCATGTCCGACATCATGTATAGGATCTGCCGCTCGACGAAGGAAGGCGGCGCCTCGAATTCATTGCTTTCGAGCAGCTTGTCGATGATCTGATTGCGGAAGTCCTGATCGGAACGGGCCTGCTTCTCCTCGAGCAGCGACTTCCTGACACCCTCCATCAATGCGTCCAGCGTCTCATAGTGATCGAAATTCTTCACGAATTCCTCGTCAACGGCCGGAAGCTTCTTCACCTTGATATTCTTCAGGCTGACCGAGAAGAGGGCCTCCTTGCCCGCAAGATCCTTCGCGCGATAGTCCTCGGGCAGCGTCAGCTCAAACTGCTTCGACTCCCCCTTGCGCATGTCCAGGAGATGCTCTTCGAAACCGGGTACGAAGCGCTTCGACCCGATTTCGTAGAAATAGTTTTCCGATTTCATGTCACGGACAGGTTTCCCCTCGACGGTCCCCTCGAAGTCCATTTCGACGAAATCGCCTTCCCGGGTGCCCCTGTCTTCCTGGCAATCCTCCAGGGTGCTGAAAATATTGCGGAGTTCCTCTATCTTGGCGTCCATATCCTCCTGGGTCACCTCGGGCTCCACCCTGGTGAGTTCGAGGCCCGTGTAATCCCTCGGTTCGATGAGGGGTTCCACCTCGACCGTCGCCGTAAAGGTGAAATTCCGATCCGCCTCGATGCTCTGCCTGTCGATATCCGGCTGGTCTACGGGCTCGATCCCCTTGCCCTTCACTGCTTCCATGAAATATTTGTTGATGAGATTGGCCGCCGTTTCCTCCTCGGCCGATTCCTTGTAGTACATCTCCAGGACATGGCGGGGAATCTTTCCGGGTCTGAAACCTCTTATCTTGGCTTTCTTCCCCACTTGCCGGTACACATCGTCGAGACCCTTTCGCACTTCTTCCCAGGGAATATCGAAGGACAATTTTGTTTTGACGGGGCTGATCTGCTCAACCGTTACGGCAAACGACGTTTCACTCACTGTTTCAGACTCCCTCTCGGTGATTTATTACCGGCACAACCCTGTAGAGATTGGTGCGAGAGAGGGGACTTGAACCCCTATCCGCAAAGGCGGGCTGGATCCTAAGTCCAGTGCGTCTTCCAGTTCCGCCACTCTCGCAAGGTGCAAGGTTGCATCTTATATATTCATTACATTTTCAAAAGTCAACGGCTATTATCAATGCCCATGGACGACCGAAAGGCGTATTTATCCAAGGCTATTACACATTTTACCGGGCCCTGCGGCCAGCCCGCTGTTTCCCCTTGAACCCTTTTCCGTTCGGTTTCCCCATGCCATTATTCTCTGCCAAACTCATGCCAACATCACCCTTCACGAAGATCCCCCTTCTCGGTCTCCTTCCCATCTCGATGGGGAAAGGAAAGCGCGTGATTCTCCTCCTTCGCTGTGCGCATAACGAAAGCAGAAGTGAGAGTCATCTTGACAATACGAGCGTCTCTGTGATTTGTTTAGGCCGACTTTGACAAGGTCGAAGGATTTTTTTCGATGGATGACGGCGTAAACGAAAGATTCGAACCGCAGCCCTGGGCGAGAAATCCCCACCTGCAATCGGTATTTGCAAGCCTCAAGTTTCGGCTTCGGGGAACAAACCCGATGATAGATACGGCCAGGGAGCTCATCGTCGAAGGCGGAGAGTGCGTTCGCCTTCTAGGCTGCCACTCGGTCCAGCCGAAGGGAACGGCAAAGGGTCTGGTGATCCTCATTCACGGATGGGAAGGAAGTTCCGATTCGACCTATATCCTCTCAACTGGCCGCTATCTTTACGGAAATGGCTATGATATCTTCCGGCTCAACCTCCGGGACCACGGAAACAGCCATCACCTCAACAGAGGCCTTTTCCATGGCGCCCTCATCGAGGAAACCACGACGGCCGTGCGAAGCATCTGTAGCCTGGGCAAAGGTTTGCCCTGCTATCTCGTTGGTTTTTCCATCGGGGGGAATTTCGCCCTTCGGGTCGCCCGTCGTCAGAGCCAATCGAAAATACCGGAATTAAAAAAGATCTTCGCCGTCAGTCCTCCCCTCGATCCCTACGAGGCCACCCTCTCCATAGACTCGGGACCCGCCCTTTACCGACGTTATTTCCTCGGCAAGTGGAAGAAATCCCTCAAGAAAAAGCAGTCGATCTTCCCGGATCTCTACAACTTTAATGGCGTCATGAACATGAAGACCTGCATGGAAATCACCGAGGCGATCATGCCCTATTTTCCGGATTATCCCGATTACAGAACCTATTTCAGGCAATACACCCTTTTGGGGGATGCCCTCGCCGGTCTTTCCATACCGGTTGTGATCATCGTTTCCGAAGATGATCCCGTCGTCGCCGTCCATCATTTCCGCAAACTCGAGAGAAACGAATACCTAAACCTTTCCATACAGAAATACGGGGGCCACTGCGGATTCCTCGATCCCTTTCCCTTCGGCTGCTGGTACGAAAGGCGCATCGAGACCCTCTTGAAGGAAGATCAATGATTGCGATTATAACCATTTCGTATCCTGTGCGAAGACCGGAAAGAATTTGTCATGAATTTGGCACTTCCGTCCCAGAAAGATGAGTTCCTGAATCGGATCATCGAAGGGCTCGGTTCGACCCCCATCGATTACGCCGAAAAACTGGCCGCCATCAAGGCAACGGAAAAGACAAGGGAACCGGCTCAGGCTGCCGGGGTTTTGCTGCTGCTCCATTTCAAGGAGGCGCCGCAAACACCGGGCGAACCTTCCGGAGAATTCTATTTTCAGCTCATCAAGCGTTCGATCCGGGTGTCTCAGGCCGGGGATCTCAGTTGCCCCGGAGGCATGCTTCACCCGATGATGGACCCGTTCATTCGTCTTCTGATCGGAGCCGGTTTGATACCGATCATGAGGGGCGATCCTTTGGCGCACGCCCGGCAGAGGGGCAGGGACACATTCCGCATCATGAACCTCTTTCTGGCAAACGCGGTCCGGGAATCCTGGGAGGAACTCCGTCTGAACCCCTGCAACATCGCCTTTCTGGGTCCCCTGCCCACCTATTCCCTGATCATGTTCCGGCGCACCATCTTCCCGCTTGTGGGATTCGTGAAGAGCCAATGGCGCTTCTGCCCCAACCACGAAGTGGACAAGGTCGTGGAGATACCGCTCCGGTCCTTTTATGAAAAGGAAAGCTACTGCCGATACGTGATCGAGGCCGCCACCCCATTGAAGGAGGAGGAGGTCAGCCCCCTGGAAGTCCCCTGTCTGGTCCAGCGGGACGATCAGGGACAGGAGGACATTCTCTGGGGGGCGACCTTGAACATCATTCACTATTTTCTCCATGTCGTCTTCGGTTTCACGCTCCCCGACCTGAGCGAAAACCGGATCATCAAAAAGATCATCCGGCCCGACTACATGAAGGGCCGTCCAAAATGACGATCTGGCTGTTCGCTATTGACAAGACACCGGCAAGCGGCTACTTTCGGTCCTTGCCGGCAGGGCTGCGATCGTCGCAAATCGCTGCCGTTACCTTGAACCGATAAGGCGGAAAAAATTCAAGAAAGGCGGAAGAGAGATTCCATGATCACCAGAAGAGCAGACGAGATATCCCCCTTCATCGTCATGGACGTCCTCGAGAAGGCCCAGGAAATGGAGAGGAAGGGGGAGCAGATCATCCATCTCGAAGTGGGCGAACCCGATTTCGA
>JAFGIO010000190.1 GCA_016929555.1 Deltaproteobacteria bacterium
GGGGTTTCTCCTGCGCATCGCCCGCGGGGGCGAGACTCAGGGGGTAATCGCCGTCGAAGGGTTCGCTTTCCCGGAATACCGCGAGCATTACCTGAATCTCGCCCTTAGCATAGCCAGCGTCTGCGCGCTGCCCATCGACAACGCCCGCAAGTACGAGAAACTCCGACAAACGGAGACGCTGCTCCTCGAGGCCAACAACGAACTCCTCCGCCTCGCCACGACGGACGCCCTGACGGGCATCGCCAACCGCCGCTCTTTCGATGCCTACTTTGAAAGGGAGCGGAAGCGAATGCTCCGGGAGAAGACAACCCTTTCTCTGATAATGTGCGATATAGATTTCTTCAAGAAATACAACGATCTGTACGGCCACCAGGCTGGGGATTCCTGCCTCCGCGACGTGGCGCAGACGCTCCAGGGCTGCGCGGTGCGCCCGGGGGACTTCGCCGCCCGATACGGAGGGGAGGAGTTTGTCGTCGTCCTTCCCGGCACCCCGGCCGAAGGCGCGCACCACATCGCCGAGCAGATACGGACGGCCGTCCGGAAACTCGCGATCCGCCATGCCGCCTCGGAGATAGATTCCTTCGTGACTCTGAGTCTGGGCGTTGCACAGGGCAGCGCCTCGCAGGAGACGACGGCACAGGCCGTTCTCGAGGCGGCGGACGCAGCCCTTTACGAGGCCAAGAGACAGGGGAGAAACCGCGTCGTCATCGCGGTGTAGAGGGTGAGCGTGGGGGCAAGCCAATCAACCGAACTGGCCGCCCCGCATCGATGCGTTAATCTTATTGAAAAAAGAGGGGGAGACCCATGGCCATTGAGAAAATAGAGACCTTCTGCCGCGTCTGCGAGTCTTCCTGCGGGCTGATCGCCGAAAGGGAGAACGACGTCATCTTGAGCCTTCGACCGGACAAATCCCACCCCGTCACGAAGGGATACGCCTGCCCCAAGGGGATTTACGCCCTGGAGATCCACCATGACGAAGACCGCCTCAACCATCCACTCAAAAGAAGGAGCGGGCGCTCGAAGGCCGCCGCCGAGTTCGAACGGACAGGCTGGGACGAATCCGTCCGTGACATATCGGACCGGCTGCAGGATATTCTCAGGAGATACGGCAGCACCGCCCTGGCGGCATTCATCGGCAACCCGGTCGCCTTCAATTCCCTGCTTTCGCCCGCGATCGCGTCGTTCTGTTCGCAAACGGGCTGCAGACGGATCTTCAGTTCGGGCACCCAGGACTGCACCAATAAATTCGCCGCCGCCGAAGCGGTCTACGGCACATCCACCCTGCACCCCGTACCGGACATCGACAGCACCCAATACCTGCTCATCCTTGGCGAGAATCCCAAGGTTTCGCACATGAGTTTCCTGTCCATTGCAAATCCCATGGAGAAACTCAAGGCCCTGCGCCGAAGGGGCGGCAAGATCCGCTGCGTCGATCCCCGCAGGATAGAATCCGCCGACGGCATCGGCGAGGTCATCCAGATCATGCCGGATACCGATCCCTATTTTCTTGCGGCGCTGCTGCAGGAAATACGCCGCATCGGCGGCTTCAGACAGGAAGCGATCCGATCCCACGGTAAGAACATAGAGGGCTTCGAAGCGTTCATTGACCGATATCCACCGGAACGAGTAGAGAAAGTCGTCGGCATTCCGGCCGGAACGATCCGCGAGGTTGCACGAGATTTCTCGGAGGCGCAAAGTGCGGCCGTTCATATGTCCACCGGCCTGAACATGGGCAGGCAGGGCACCCTTTCCTACTGGCTGGTTCAGATGCTCAGTTTCGTAACGGGCAATCTCGACAGGGAAGGCGGGAATTTGTACGCCCTGGGATTCTACCCGGCGGCGAAGTCGGGACGGACCTCTCCGGGCGATCCCTTTTTCGACTCTCCCTTCGGACCCCTCAGAACGGTGACGGGAATCCTTCCCGGCAACCTGCTTTCGGACATGATTCTGCACGAAAAGGACCCGATACGGGCACTTGTCGTCATCTCCGGAAATCCCGTGCTTTCCATGGGCGGAGAAGAGAGATTGCGCGAGGCCTTCGAAAAACTGGAGCTTTTGGTGGTTCTGGATATCTATCGCAACGCCACGGGCGAAATGGCGGATTTTCTCCTGCCCTGCGCCGACATGCTGGAGAGAGGCGATCTGAACCTGTGCGGCCTCGGCATGCAGCATCAACCCTTCGTACAGTATACGGAGGCCGTCGTTCCTCCCCGGTTCGAACGCAAGGAACAATGGTGGATACTGGCAAGGATCGAACAGGCGATGGGATTCGACTCGGTCTTGTCCCGGGAGCAGTACAACCCCTATGAGCGCATCGACAGAATGCTCTCCTACAGCGGGCTTTCCGTTGCGGCCCTCAAGACGCTCCCGAACCGGACAGCCCTCCTGCCCGAACCGGCTCCCGGCCGATTTTACAGCGACTGGCTGCAGACGGACGACAGGAAAGTGGATTGCTGCCCGGCCCTTTTCGGCGAAGCCCTTGAAGAGGCCGAAAGGATCTTCCAGAAACTCGAAAAGGAACCCGCCGACCTGCTGAAGCTGATCACCCTGAGAACCCCTTTCATGCACAACAGTTGGTACCAGAACATCGAAAAGCTGAAGATGGCGGGCCACCGGAGCAATCCGATCCATATCAATGCAAGGGATGCCGGCCGAAGGGGCCTGGAGGAGGGCGCGCCGGTCAGGCTTTTCAACAAGTGGGGATCCATAGAAACGGCGGTTCGCATCGACGACAGGCTCCGCGACGGCGTGGTTGCCATGACGCACGGCTGGGGAAATCGGGAAACGCCGGGCATGAAGGTCGCCCGGCAGTATCCCGGGGTCAATGTCAATCGGTTGCTGCCCACGGGCGCCGGCAGTTATGAAAAACTGAGCAATCAGGCGCACATGACCGGTATCCCCATCGGCATCGAAAGAATAGCGGCGGCGCATCCTGCCTCCGATGAAACCGGCTGAACCCCCTTCATCAGGGAACAGCGCCGGAAGGACCGTCGGAAAAATGGCAAACTCGTAAAAAGTCCGTCTCCCCTCCCTTGAGGGGAGGGGATTAAGGGGAGGGTGAATGAAAGATTGGCACAATCAAGATGTTTCACCCCCACCCTACCCCTCCCCCCTCGAGGGGAAGGGTGATTTATGACTTCTTACGTGGGCGTCAAAGATGAGCAATCAGGATGCCGTCGGAAGGGAGATAGACGAAGGGTTCTTTTCGAGCCTGGAGCGTTCGGGCGGCGTCTTCCATCGCTGATGGACCCAGAGCCATTGATCGGGATACCTTCGGACCATCTCCTCGATGATGCTCGTGAATATCTGCGTATTTTCCAGGACATCGGCCTTGCGGTCCCCCGTCTTCACGATGGGAACCTCTTCCCCGATGACGAGCCGGAAGCGTCCTTCGCCCACCCGGACCAAAAAGGCCGGCATGACGGGCGCTTCCGTATGGAGGGCCAGCAGCGCCAGCCCGTCGGTGGTGCAGGCGGGCCTGCCGAAAAAGTCGACGAAGACGCCCTCGTACCAGTCCACGTTCTGGTCGATGAGCAGGCCGATGATCCCATTGTCCTTCAGATAGCGCAGCATGGGGCGCATGGCCCGCTCCTTGGGAAGGGGCATGTTGCCCGTTGCCGAGCGCACCCGGTTCGCCAGGGCGTCGAGCAGTTTGCTGTCGAGGGGCCTATAGATCACCATAACCGGTTTCAGCAGCAGGGCCGCCGCGGCAGCCTTCAGTTCCCAGTTGCCGAAATGGGCCCCGAACATGAGGATTCCCCTGTTTCGTTTCAGGGCCTCCCGATAATGCTCCATCCCCTCCACCTCGATCGTTTCCCGAATACGCGCCGGGCTCAAGGAGGGGATGTCGAAGAACTCCGCCGCGACCAGGGCCATGTTGCGGTAGACACCCCGGGCGATGCGGGCGATCTCTTCCATGTCCTTCTCCGGGAAAGCCGTCTTCAGGTTGTGCAGCGCTATCAAACGATGGCGCGGAGCGAGACGGTAAAAAAGCCTGGCCAGCGTCAGGAAAAGCCTCCTGCGGACTCTTAGGGGAATCCCCCCGAAAAGGGCCAGAATGATCTCCGCCTGCCGCGAAGCGATCCTCTGAAGATTCTCAGCCATGGGCTTTCCCTGTATGGAGCCGCGATATTCCCCCTCCCGGGGATCCTGTATCGGCGGACATCCGGTCCCCCAGGCCGCTCAGGCGATGCAGGATCCATTGCTCGAAGGGCACATCGGCATCCAGGACGGCCATCTCCGCCCTGAGTGCCCATAATTTCTCGGGGAAGACCGGCAAATTCTCAAGCCGGACGAGGTCCTTCTCCGTCGTCACGATCGCCTCCGCCCTTCCCGCCGCTGCTGTCTCCTCGATACGGTCCATATCCTTCCTGCCGTATCTGTAGTGATCGGGAAAGGCCGTAAAGGCCACGATCTCGGCCTTCAGGGCGTCCAGGGTCTCCCGGAAATTATCGGGTTCGCCGATGCCGGCAAAGGCGCAAATCCGCCTTCCCTTCAGGGCTTCGAGCGGCTGCGCTTCCCCCGTGGAAGGCCCGAAGAGATCAACGGGCCGGCTGAAGGCCCGGAACTTTGGAATTGCAGGCAAGCCGGCCTTCCCATCCCTTGGATCGTGCTGTGCATCGGGCGGGGATATCATCCATTCCTCGTCGACCGCCGCGTCGGTTCCGCCCGTTCCCAGGATGGCATGGGCCCTCCGAAGGGCGGCAGCCGGTTCCCGGAGGGGCCCTGCGGGCAGAAGGCGGCCGTTTCCAAAGGGGCGGCGGGCATCAATGGTAACGATGTCGATGTCACGTATGAGATGCCTGTGCTGGAAACCGTCATCGAGAATCAAAACATCCGCCCCGAATCGATCGATGGCGAGCCGTCCGGCAATCACCCTTCGGGGACCGGTCAGCACGGGAACGCCCGCAACGGTCCCTGCGATCAGGACCGGTTCATCGCCGGCCTGCCGGTACCCCATCAAGATTCGCTGTCCATCGGAGACGATATGGACGGGCCCAGGCGCGTCTCCCCCGTAGCCACGGCTCGCGACGGCGGGCCGGTAGCCGTTCCGCTTCAGAAGACGGGCCAGATGGATGACCAGGGGGGTTTTCCCCGTGCCGCCGGCGGTAATGTTCCCGACGCTGATCACGGGAATGGGAAGACGTTCCCGGCGGCATATCCCCCGGTCGTAGAAGCGGTTCCGAAGGGCGACGGCGAGCCCGTAGGACCAGGAAAAGGGAAAGAGGCCCAGGGACAGCATTTCGCCCCACCCGCCGCCGCCGGCCCAGATCCTCCGGATCGCCCGGTGCGTCTCAATGCGCATTCTCATCCCTGAACTGCATCTGGTAGAGCCTGTGGTACTCGCCCTGCGCGGCCAGCAGGGTTTCATGGGTGCCTTCCTCAA
Organism: Deltaproteobacteria bacterium; assembly: GCA_016929555.1. GTDB lineage: Bacteria > Desulfobacterota > Syntrophia > Syntrophales > JAFGIO01 > JAFGIO01. The sequence goes on from JAFGIO010000190.1 coordinate 5,387, forward strand.
CGATCTCGCCGTTCAGCAGAACGATGATTCGGTCGGCCTTCCGGATCGTGGAAAGCCGGTGGGCGATGACCAGGGTTGTCCTGCCCTTCATCAGGTTCTCCAGGGCCCCCTGGACTTCGATCTCCGACTCCATGTCCAGCGACGAGGTCGCCTCGTCGAGAATGAGAATGGGGGCGTCCTTCAGAAGGGCCCTCGCGATGGAGATCCTCTGCCTCTCCCCTCCGGAGAGTTTCGCCCCCATTTCGCCGATGACGGCGTCATAGCCCTCCGGAATGGCCATAATGAAGTCATGGGCATTGGCCGCCTTGGCCGCCAGGATGATCTCCTCTTCCGTCTTGCCGATGTCACCGTAGGCGATGTTGTTCCGGACCGTATCGTTGAAGAGGATGGTCTGCTGGGTCACGATGCCGATCTGGCTGCGCAGCGAATCGATCGTCACATTGCGGATATCGTGGCCGTCGATCCTGATCCGGCCTTCCGTCACGTCGTAGAATCGCGGAATCAGGTTCACCAGGGTCGTCTTCCCGCCGCCGCTCATGCCGACGAAGGCGATGACCTGGCCGGCCTTTATGGACAGATGGATGTCCTTCAGAACCGGCGTCTGATCGTAGCGGAAGGACACCCTCTCGATGTCGATCTGTCCGGCGACGGGCGGCAGCGCCACGGCGCCGGGCCTGTCCATGATCTCGGGCTGCGCATCGATGATGGCGAAGACCCTCTGGGCGCCGGCGATACCCTGCTGAATGGTGTTGTTGACATTGGTGAGCCTCTTGATCGGTTCATAGAGCATGATCAGGGCCGTCAGGAAGGAGAAAAACGTGCCCGGGGTCGACTGCCCCTGGATCACCTGGTACCCGCCGTAAAAGATGATGGCGGCGATGGCCAGTCCGCCCAGGAATTCCATGAAAGGGCTCGACAGGGCCGTGATCGAAACGGACCGGATGACGAGCCGGAAGAGGCCTTCGTTCTGGCGGGCGAAACGTTCGCTTTCGTAGGCTTCCTTCCCGAAGGCCTTGACGATCCTGGTTCCGGCAATGGTCTCCTGGAGGAGCGTCGTCAGGGCGCCCATGGTGACCTGGGTCCTGGTTGCCACCGTCCGCATCTTTTCTCCGAACTTGGCGATGGGATAGACGGCCAGGGGAAA
>JAFGIO010000029.1 GCA_016929555.1 Deltaproteobacteria bacterium
ATTTTCCACGTCGGGATCCACCACCGGGTCCTCCTGTGCAGCCCGAAGCAGCGTCAGCAGCGCGAACTGGCTATCCAGCGTAGACGAGTAGTGGTCGGGATAGCCTCCCTGCCTCCAGGAGCCATTCACATCCTGGTTGGCCACGATGACATCGCTGAAGTCCGCAAACCAGTCCTGATCGCCGACATACAGAACGCCCAGCGCCACCAGGCCCTTCATGGTGGCCATCATGGCGATGTAGGAGGGCAGGGGATCCGGAGGCGATGATGGGGGTCCGCCCCGCCAACCGACATCCCAATAGTCGTTCACCTTCGTATTCCACTCACCGGTGCCGATGTCATAGCCACTTTCTCCGCTATTGGGCGCATTCCAGTGCCTTGCCAGAAAGCCGAGAGAACGCAGCACTCTCGCTGCCTCGGCCGAGTCGCCCACCAGGTCCATGATATAGAGGAGGTGCCCGACCTTGTAGATGTTGATCCAGTTTTCATATCCCGTGGTTCCCGAGCCAGAGCTATATCCGGCGCCGCCAACCATGGAATAGCTAGGATCGGCGGGATTATCCGAGGTCCACTGCATGAAGGCGATTCCCTGATTCAGCTGCGTCAGCATATTCGGTTGAACCACCACTACGGTGTTGAAGCGGTCCCTGGCGTACCCCAGGCCGAGGGTGACAAAACCCGTAATGGACAGGTCCCCGGTGGTGGAAAGACCGTTGTAATACCATGCTCCTATGCCGTTGCCTGCCGTGCATTGGGTATAGGCAAGATAGTTGACGATCTCCTGGACGACCTGGCCGTAGGTCATTCCATCGACATTGCTCCCGGGCACGTCCACAACCCGATCGGGCGCGCCGCTCATGACGATGCCCATGAGGATCGGCCCTGCCGAATAGTTATCTGCCCAAGTGATATTGGCGTCTCCGAACCAGACGCGGTTATCGCCTGCGTTGCGGTACGCCTTACCGAAAATGTAGTTCAGTCCCTTCTGCACGTGTTCGTGGTAGGCATAGTCAGGGCTCAGGGGGGTTTTTCCAAGGTGTTCCGCGTAATGCCCCAGCACGGCCAGGGCCAGCCCGGTAGTGCCTAATGTCCGCCTTTGATCCGTCTCGCTATACCCTGGAGCAATGAGCCAGTATCCAGCAGCCTGCTGCTGCGCCGCCGACCAGGCCACGCCGTTAGCCAGGGCCGTGTTTATCTGCGCCTGGGTGGCGGCACCCACTTTTGGGGGCATGATCAGTGGAAGAGCAAAAACCACCGCCACCACTAAGAAAACAGCAAAGCCCCTTATTACCTCCCGGAGATCCCGGAACTTCAAACGGTTCAGCTTGCTTCTTTTCATAATTTCCTCCTTCAAACTTGTTTGCCTATTATAAAAGCCCTTCCAGCAGGTTTAACCGTCTCAAAAGTACGGCGAATTTATAAGGTTGACTTAAGCGTTTGGATTCCAATCGCAACAAGTTCGCCCCTTGACAAGTTGACATAAGAAAAAGATGCCTCCACTATCGTAATAAAGAAGCATTATGCCGTTTTTTCAGAGATAAGAGCACACTTTACGGACAGTGTCTACCGTGAGGGATGAAGACAATAAAATATAAACCCGTGAAAATCAATCGTGAAAAAATCTAAAGGACTTCGATTAATTTGTCAAGAAGAAACAAATAGGAAAACGGTGATTCATCCTGTGAAACGTTTCACAGAAAATGATTTCTGTTTCAGGTTTTCCTCAAAGATCCATTTTCATGTCTCGCGGCACCCCAACGGACATGATGATTATTGCAGTAGCCGCTCCGCACCTGCCGGTACAACCATTGTCTTGACCACGCCGGGCGGCTCGCCAGCGAAGACGACCATGAAGGGGATCTGCCCTTCCGGCTCGATCCGGTCGTTGGAAATGTCGCTCCCCTGGGGAATGGAAAGCTCCTGCAGCATCTGCTCCTCGGTGAGGGTGGCCAGTTCCTGCTCGGACAGGAGATTGCCGCAGTAGGCCGAACGCTCCCGGACGACCGCGCCGGCGGCATCGTAGAGCTCCGCCCGTATCGAGACCCTCGTCATGGGGTACTGCGACCCGTTGACGGCCATCCCCTCAACAACGCGGACATCGCCCAGCAGGCCGTTGGGCATGAAGCGCTGCCGGACATCCTGCAGCAGGACCTGGGCGGGACCGACCTCGGGCTGCTTCGCCACCGGCCGGATCCGTTCGAAAAGGGCGAGCGATGACACTTGATGCCAGATTTGCCGGCCAACTTCGGGAAAGAAAAACAGATAAAGCCCGCCCATAAGAACGACGATCAGCGTCATCCAGGCCAGAAGCTTCCAGGGCATGCGCCGCGCCCTTCTCTCGATCTCTTCGTAGGTTTCCTCGCCTTCCTCCGGAATCTCCTCCGCGCTTTCCTCCGGCCAGGCCCCTTCATCTTCGGAAGGCTCCTCGAAATCCTCCGTCGCGGGACGGTCCTCTTCGAGGGTTTCCCTGAAAATGGCGACGCTGTCGAGCATTGCCTCCTCGTCGGAGGATTCCCTGTGCAGCAGATCCATCGAATCGTCGAGAAGAGGCCCGCGACCGTCGAATTCGGAGACGCGTGCCTCGTGAAACTGCTCAACCGGCTCGACGGGCGCCTGGACAGCCGGTTCGGGAACGACGGCGGCGCCGCTCGCCGCGGAGGGATTCTCCTGGAAAAAGACATGCCGGCAGCGGCTGCAGCGGACCCAGACGCCCTCCCCCTCGATTAGGCCTTCATCGAACCGGAACCTCGTCCGGCACTGCTGACACTGAATGATCATCTTTCTCTTTCCTTCCGGTGGTTTATATTAGGATGGTCCCGTAAAAGACCTCATGCTCCGTCGGGCGTCACGACGTTTGAAAATCACCCCCACCCCATCCCTCCCCCCTCAAGGGGGAGGGAGAAAGGAAGGAGGTTTCACGATGCGCCGCAGCGGCCGGACGTTATCAGGGGCGTTATTCGGTGATGACGTACACGTCGGGCAGAAAACGCGCCCTCTCGTCGAAGTCCAGCCCGTAGCCGACGACAAAACCGTCCTCGATTGCGAAACCGACGTAATCGGCCTCGATGGGGACCTTCCGCCGGCTCTTCTTGTCGAGAAAGGTGCAGACCTTCAGGGATCGCGGCGCTTTCTCCCGAAGCTTCTCCATCAAAAAGGACAGGGTCACTCCCGTGTCGACGATGTCCTCGACAACCAGAACATCCTTGTCTTCGACGGATAATTCGATGTCCTTCGTCACCGCGACCTGACCGGAACTGATGGAACCGGAGCCGTAGCTCGCCAGGCGGGCGAAATCGACCCGGCAGGGGATCTCCAGCGCACGGATCAGATCGGCCAGGAAGATGAAGGCCCCTTTCAGGACGCCGACCACGATCAACTCCCTCCCCCCGTAATCACGCGAGATCTGCAGGGCCAGCTCGCGAACCCGCTTCTCGATGGCTGCCCGCGGGATCAGCATCTCCTTCTTCATGGTTTCCACCGTTTCACCCCATTCATCTGATTCATTCAAGGCATCCGGTCATGGAAAGTTTGATGGTCCCGTAAAAAAGTCACAAACCATGTCACCCCCTTGCAGCCTGCCCCCGAGAAGGCGGGGGAAAGCGGGGGTCCAGAATATATTGAATTACCTGGATTCCCGCTTTCGCGGGAATGACAAAAATGGGTCAAATCGGA
>JAFGIO010000191.1 GCA_016929555.1 Deltaproteobacteria bacterium
CCGTAGCGCTGGATTTTGGCGCGCAGCGTCTTGCGGTCGATACCCAGAAGCTGGGCCGTGCGGCTCTGATTCCAGGCGGTTTCCTTCAATGTCTTGTGAATCTGGTCTCTTTCCGCCTGCTCCAGGGGCGGCAGGAGGGAAAGCTGCTTGTCGATTTTGGTCCGGAACCTCTCAGGCAGGTATTCCGGAAGGATAACCGGAAAGGGCGAAAACAGAAGGGTTTGCTGCAGGACGTTTTCCAACTCCCGGACATTGCCGGGCCAGTCGTAAGCCATCAGGAGTTCCATGGCCTCGCCGGAGATCCTGACAGCGGGGGAAGCGGTCTTTTTCAGAAGCGATTCGATGAGCTGCGGCAGGTCCTCCCGGTGCTCCCTGAGCGCAGGCATGCGCAGACGAACGACGAAGCGGTAAAGGAGATCGAGCCGAAACCGTCCCGACCGGACCTCCTCGTCGATGTTCCGATTCGTCGCCGCCGCGACCCGGACCAGGATGCGGCGCACGTCGTGACCGCCAAGGCGCCGGATTTCCCCGCTCTGCATGAACCTTAGCAGTTTACCCTGAAGGGCCGGCGACATTTCCGTGATCTCGTCGAGGAAGACGGTCCCGCCCGCAGCAGAGGCAAGCAGCCCTTCATGGGCGCGATCGGCTCCGGTGAAGGCGCCCTTTTCGTAGCCGAAGAGCTCCGATTCCAGCAAGGTATCGGGAATCGCGCCGCAGTGAACCGCCACCAAAGGCTTCTCGCTGCGAGCGCTCAACCGGTGCAGCGCCCTCGTGGTCAGCTCCTTTCCGGTTCCGCTTTCCCCCTCGATCAGGACACTCGCATCGGAATCGGCGATCCGTACGAGCTGCTTGTAAAATTCGACCATTGCAGCCGATGAGCCGATGAACTGAGGATCTCCTGACGCCTTCTGCTGTCCGCTGACCCGCAGCCGGCGAAGGTTCCTCACATCGAGCACCTTCCGGACCATGTTGCGGATCGCCTCGGGCGAGAAGGGCTTGCTGATATAATCCCAGGCTCCCCATCGAAGGGCTTCCATGGTCGTTTCCAGGGATCCATAGGCGGTGACCAGAATGACAGGGATCTCGGGCCAGCGTTCGTGCACCTCGCGCAGAAAGGTCAAACCGTCCATATCGGGCATGCGGATGTCGGAAATCAACAGATCGTAGCGGGACGGGTCACCGTCCAAGGCCTTCCGGGCCGAGGTATAGGCATCGACTTCGTGGCCGCTTCTGCAGAGGGTTTCCTGGAGGAGCTCACAGGCAACCGGATCGTCATCGACAACCAGAATGCGGGCCATAGTCCGACTTCAACCCCTTCCATTCAGCCTCTGTCCGATGTAAGCCGCCAGATCGGCTACCCGGCAGGAATAGCCCCATTCATTGTCATACCATGTGACGACCTTGGCCATATTGTCCCGCAGGATCTGGGTAAACTCAACGTCCACGATGGAGGAGTGGGGATTGGCCTTGAAATCCATGGAGACCAAGGGAGTCTCCTCGCAGGCCATGATCCCTTTCATCTGCTTTTTCGCGGCGCTGCGCAGCACTTCCCGCAAGGCCTCCGTCGTTGTCTTGTTCTTGAGCTGCGCTACGAAATCAACGATGGAAACGGTCGGCGTAGGCACCCGGAGGGAGTACCCGTCAAAGCGGCCCGCCATGTCGGGAATCACCAGGGCAAGAGCCCTGGCGGCGCCCGTCGTTGTGGGGATGATGTTCTGACCGGCGGCACGGGCTCTCCGGAGGTCTTTGTGGGGCAGATCGAGGATGCGCTGGTCGTTGGTGTAGGAATGGACCGTCGTCATCATTCCCTTTTCGATCCCAAAGGTTTTGTGAATGACCTGGACGGGCGGCGCGAGGCAGTTGGTGGTGCAGGACGCGTTCGATACGATGTGGTGCCGGGCCGGTTTATAATCCCTGTGGTTGACGCCCATGACGACGGTGATGTCCTCTTCCTTGGCCGGCGCCGTAATGATCACTTTCCTGGCCCCCGCTTCCAGGTGCGCCGATGCCTTGGCACCGGTCAAGAACAGTCCCGTGCTCTCGACGACGATGTCCACGCCTTCCTCGTCCCAGGGAATGGCGACGGGATCGCGAAAGGCAAAGTTCTTGATGGAACTTCCATTGATGACGAAGGCGTCTTTCCTTACCTTGACCTCGGCCGGGAAGCGACCGTAATTCGTGTCGAACCTGAAGAGGTGCGCGTTCGTTTCCACATCGAACAGGTCGTTGATGGCGACAACCTGCAGCTTTTCCGGGTATCTTTCCAAAACGGCCTTGAGAACCTGCCGTCCAATCCTGCCGAAACCGTTGATGCCAAGGCGAATCATGTCGTCCTCCTTAGTTGTCGTCGATGCGGTATTTATGGGCCGTCATCAGGTCGCAGTGGGTCTGGAGCGTCTCGTGCAGCCGGGCGTTTTCGAGGGCGATGGCGCTCAGATTGGCAACGGCCTCCAGAAACTTGATCTCCGTTTCCTGGAATTCCCGGATCCGGTCCGTGTAGACGCGCAGCACCCCGATTGCCCTTTTCTCCACCATCAGGGGAACCACGAGAACGGAGCGGATTCCCTCCGCCCTTGCCATGGCCCCATACTGGAAACCTTTGTCCGTCCTGGCATCTCTGATCTGGACCGTGTTGCCCTCCAGAACCTTCCGATCCAGTCCGCTTTCCTCGACCAGAATCGGGCCCTTTTGAACATACTTATCGGATAAACCAAAAGACGCCCCCAGAATGAGATTCCTATTCCTGGAGTCCAGCAGCCGCAGGCTGCTCGCCTTGACTTTCATAGCCGAAACCACGCACCGGGCGATTTCCTGCAGAACCCGGGACGGTTCCAGAGACGCGTTGATGACCCTGGCCACGTCGTAGAGGGCCTTGAAATAATCCATGTCTTTTCCTTTCATAAACGCACCTCCTCCTGTCGTCTTTCATTCTGTCTCCCGCCGCTCGGAAACATCGTCCCCAAGCAGGGAGGTCAACACCAGCTTCTCCTTTAGCGAATCGTTTGCCTTGCGCAGATGATCCTCCGCCCCGTAGACCGCCATGACACCGGTGGGCAGGGCCTCTTTGAAGTAGCGGACAAGAGACTCCCGCAGGGACCGGGCTGTTGTTTCGAGGATCGCATCCCGGAATCGCTGCCGCACCTCGTCGGTCAGTTCGGCAAAGTGGCGGATCATGGCCACATATCCCCTGTGCGACGGATCCATCGGTCGATCCAGAGTGCCGATCGTACCGATGATGGTCTTTTCAAGTTCTCCCCCTTCGGCCTTCTCCTCCATGGCAAAGGCAGTTGCTTCCCTGTAGACCTTCAGGGTTTCAACGATGCGGGGATCCCGGTACGACAGGAAGGCAAGGCTTCCCGAGAGGGGATCGTACTGGACCATACCGCCGTAGGCGCCGCCCTGGACCCGGACATGTTTGTAAAGATATCCATTTGATAGGTACCGCGCCGCAATGTAGAGAGAAGCGGAAAGCGGATCGCCGTAGGGTGGTGCCTTGAACGCTTTGGCCACGTATGAAACCTGGGCGGGAACGGCAATGCCGGCATGAACGGTCTGCAAAAACGGCGGAAGAACTTCTTCCGGGGGGCCGCCTTCGGCCATTCGACCGATCAGTTCTTCCGATGCCGCTTTGAGCAGATCGATCCCCTCGCCGTCCGCCGTGAAATTGATCAGCATCCGGCCCCTTCGGAAGACCATCTCGCGCAGGCGCTGGAGTTTCTCCTGAATATTTCCGACATCCCTGTTGAACCCATCGGCCAGGGATTTGGCAAAAAGAAGCTGCGTTCTCCCATGCCACTGTTCATCGCGGTAAAGGGGCAGAGACAGGGAGGAAGCGGCCGTCCTGCGGGCGAACACATGGCCTGAAGGAACCACGGACGCGTGAAGCTTATTTTTCCCCTCGAGGATCAAGTCCCGCATCCGGGCCTCATGAGAAAGGTCGCCGGCCGTCAGGATGTCCGCTAGCAGTTCCACGGCCTCCGCTAGGTTCCGGTGCAGGGTTTTCACCCGGAAAATCATCTTCTGCCAGGTCCCCCGGCCGCCTGTGAGAAATCCCGCGGCGAGGCTGTACCCCAGCCCCCCTGTCTTGTTGGCGATGCGTTTCGCCATCTCTTCATAACCGTAGGAGGCGGCGCCCATCCCCAGGGAAAGCCTGCCCAGAAGCGGAAGATAAGGCTGAAGCTCTTCGGGCACGTCGGATACGTCGAAGGCCATATCCAGATAGGCGATCCCGTTGGCAAAGATATCATGCACCAAAAGCGGAACGCCATCGATCCGATCCTGCTCGGTCGGTACGGTCTCTACGGCCCGGCTGATGTCCCCGATCTGCAGCCGCGGCAAGGCGGCCACCGCTTCAGGACTGTCCGGCTCGGTCTGAAAGACCCGCAGATGCATAGCCTGCCGTCGGATCGATTCGAGATCTTCCGTTGTATGGGAAGCCCTGAACTCCGCCATTTTTTTTCTGAAGGTTTCTTCCCTGCTCCTAGCGTAATCCCGATCCGGTTCCATGACGGCCAGCAGGCGATGGGGATTGTCAATCAGCCAGCGCCTGAGACCTTCCTGAAAGAGCGCCGGCTTTTCTTCCCACCGCCGCCGGATCTTTTCGATAAGGCGGGAGAAATGCAGATTCGCCAGGGGATCGCCGTCATAAAGCCAGCTGTGGAAAACCCTGCCCATGAGAGCAATGCCGTAGGGAAGGCCGCCCCGCACGATCTCCCGCCCATGGAATTCGATCTGGTGCAATGTGCCTTCGATCAGCTCCCTGTCGAAACCTTCCCCGGCGATTCGCTGAAGGGTTTCCAGGATCAGCGCCTCGATCCTGGGCGCCTTTTCCGGATCGGTGCCGCGCAGCCCCACGGCGAAGAGGATCTGCTTGAGGTCCCGCTCCAGCCCTGTCGCAGGTGAGAGATCCTCGCCGAGTCCCGAATCGATGAGGGCCTTCCGCAGCGGTCCGGCCGCCGTCCCGACCAGGAGGCCCGCAAGGATTTCCACCAACAGAGCCGTTTCACTGTCCTCGTTTTCCACGGTCATCCAGGCCATATTGACGATGGTCTTTCCCCGAATCTCCTCCTGCGGGCCTATGGGATAGACCGCCCTGACAGATAAAGGCTGCCTCCACCGCGGCTGGTTATGAATCACCGAGTCGCATTCCACCCGCTCGAAACCCGAAAACATCTCTTCCAGAAAAACCAGGTGCTCCGCTGTCGGGATGTCGCCATAGAGGAAAACCCGGGCATTGCTCGGCGAATAGTAGAGGCGGTGAAAGTCCTTGAACCTCTCGTAGGTCAGTGTCGGAATTGCCTCGGGATCTCCTCCCGAATCGAAGCGATAGGGAACATCGGGGTAGAGGTTCTCCTGGATGGTCTTGTACATCAGCGAATCGGGCGACGAATAGGCCCCTTTCATCTCGTTGTAGACGATGCCCGATGTGGTAAGCTCGCTCCCCGGGTCTTCTGGATCGAGGAACTCCAGATGGTGCCCCTCCTGCGCAAAGGTCTCCGGCAGCAGACGGGGCCGCAGGACCAGGTCCGTATAAACACGGGCAAGGTTGAAGAAATCCTTCTTTACCTGACTCGCTACGGGGTATATCGTCTTGTCCGGATAGGTGAAGGCGTTGATGAAGGTTTGAAGTGTTCCCCGATGCAACTCGTTGAAGACGTCCTTCAAGGGGTAGCGTTCCGATCCGGCAAGAACGGAATGCTCCAGAATATGGGGAACCCCCGTGGAGTCGAAGGGCGGAGTCCGAAAACCGATCGCAAAGAGATTCTCCCTCTCCTCGGCGTGAAGGTGAAGAACCTTTGCCCCGGTCTTTTCGTGAACCATCTCGTGGGCCACGACACGGATATCGGGAACCGCCTCGACCCGGAGGACGTAAAAACCGTGCAGCTTCTCCCCGGAAGCGATGGCATGCAGCTTTCCCGACGCCCCCTTCCCGGATTCCTGCCTCTTCGGATATTCCCCCTTCATGGCCTCTCGCCCTCTCCCGTCGAGCTATATCCAGCCGCGGAGCCGCATGGCATCCACGACGCGCTCGACAGCCAGGACATAGGCCGCCTGCCTCATGTTGATGTTGTATCGCCTGGAGGTATTGAGAACCGAGTGATAGGCCGTTGTCATCTTCTTGTCAAGGCGGTCATACACATCTTCCTCTTCCCAGTAATACATGTAGAAATTTTGGACGATTTCAAAATAGGAGACGGTCACACTACCGGCATTGCAGAGAAAATCGGGAATCAAATGTATCCCGTTCTTGTAGATAACCTCATCGGCCTCCGGCGTCGTCGGTCCGTTTGCCAGCTCGGCGACGATCTTCGCCCGGACAGATTGGGCATTGCGCTCGCTGATCACGTTCTCCAGCGCCGCCGGGAACAGGATATCCACGTCCAGTTCGAGAAGCGCCTCGTTGGTGATCGGCTCTGTATCCGGAAAACCGACGACCGATCCGTTCCGGGCCTTGAACTGGCCCACCTCCTCAGGGTTCAGACCTTCCCGGCGGTGGATTCCGCCGCGGGAATCGCTGATGGCCACGATCCGGGAACCGAAAAGCGCATGGATCAATCTCGCCGCATGGTAACCCGCGTTGCCGAAACCCTGGACGGCGACGGTGGCGACACGCAGGTCGATGTCGGATTCCAGGGCAGCCTCCCGGACCGTGTAAATACCGCCTCTGGCCGTTGCATCCCCCCGGCCCGCAGAACCGCCCAAGGCAATCGGCTTGCCGGCTATGCACTCGAACTGCGGCTTTCTCATGAGCTTTGAACATTCATCCATCATCCAGGCCATGATCTGGGGGTTCGTGTAAACATCGGGTGCCGGGATGTCCTTTTCGGGCCCGATGATATGGGCAACCTCGTCGATATAGGTCCGGCTCAGACGTTCCAATTCCCCCATCGACATCTCCTTGGGATTGCATACGACACCCCCCATGGATCCGCCGAGGGGCAGATCCAGAAGGGCACATTTCCAGGTCATCCAGGCTGCGAGCGCTCGGATCGTATCGATGTTCAGATCGGGATGGAAGCGGATGCCGCCCGTCGTCGGACCCTTGGCATCATTGTATTGAACCCGAAATCCCTGATAAATCGAAAGCGATCCGTCATCCATACGAACGGGAAGGGAAACATGGACTTCCCGCAACGGAACGCGGAGCATCCCCTGGACACCGGTATCGAGATTTAGGATTTTCGCACACTGATCCAGTTGACGCTGGGCAATCTGGAATGGATTCATAACCGGCATGATACGGCCCCCTTCAATGGATTGGACTTTCCGATGAGATAACATCTATCATGAAAGATTGCCACTGATTTTGATGCGGGACACGCTTCCACCAAGAAATGAACCCAGATTACGCAATAGAGGTTCATGGAGGTAAGGGAACAGGCATAACGAACTCAGATGCTTTGCCCCAAAGACCCAGAAACC
>JAFGIO010000192.1 GCA_016929555.1 Deltaproteobacteria bacterium
GGAAACGAGATGGGATGGTTAGCGGCCATGATTATCACGGAGGAAATCGCCCGCGCCTCGAGTTCATTGCGGGTCCAGGTCAACATGCAGGAGTTGGGGTGCGCCTTCACCATCCTCCGCTACGGCAGTGATACTCTGAAAAAGAAATATATCGAACGGCTGGTCAATGCTGACATCCTCGGTGCGTTCGCCATTACCGAACCGGGAGCCGGGTCCGACGTTATGGCCATCAAGTCGACCGCCGAGGACAAGGGTGATCACTGGCTCATAAACGGTCAGAAAACATGGATATCAAACGCCACTATCGGCGGGATTTGTATTTTTTACGCCTACACCGATCGCTCCGCGGGCGGAAGAGGCCTTTCGGCATTCGTAGTCGATTACGGAGAAAGCGAGGGGATTACGGTAACGGATCTGGACAAGATGGGTTCCCGTTCATCACCAACCGGAGAAATTATCCTTGAAAACACGAAGATTCCCAAAGACAACATCCTGGGCAAGCCGGGTGATGGCGCAAAGATCGTTTTCGGTTCTCTGGCTCAGACACGACTTTCCGCAGCCGCGGGGGGTGTCGGGCTCTCTCAGGCATGTCTGGACTCCGTATCCCAGTACGCCATGGAGCGTGAACAGTTCGGCCAGCCCATCGGGCAGTTCCAGATGAACCAATCCATGGTGGCCGAGATGGTCGCGGAAATCGAGGCGGCGAGGCTGGCCGTTTACAAGGCCGCATGGCAGAAGGATCAGGGAAACCTGAGCAACAACCTTGAGGTAGCCGTCGCAAAATATCTGTCAGGTGAACTAGCCTACAAATGTTCCCAGTATGCGATGCGTATACTGGGGGCCTACGGGTATTCAACGGAGTATCCCGTAGCCCGGTTCTTCAAGGACGCGCCCACATACGCCATGGTCGAAGGATCGGCTAATGTCTGCAAGTTTATCATGGCGCAGGATCAATTAGGGATTCGCAAGGCGAATCGCTGATTTTACACAGTCACACAAAACTCTCAAACCCCTTCCGTGCGGCATTCTCTCTCAAGAGGGGATGCCGCAGGAAGATCATATCCTTGCAAAACAGCAAAGAAAGGACATGACATGATACCCTACTTAAAGATGAAGGAATTCGGCAAACCGCTGAAGGAAGCACAGATAAAGAGAATGCAGGAAAGCGTCGCCCAGACGAATGAGATCATGAAGGAAATTGAGGCGGAAGATCAGCGGATCCGGGATTTCGGGGTCCCTGCCGACACGATTCACAAACGCGGGCAGCAGACCGTCTGGGAACGGATTGAATATCTCGTTGATCCGGGAATGTTTTTTCCCCTCCACACCATATACGATCCGGAACACGAGGAATCGGGCAGCACCGGCGTTGTGGACGGCATCGCGCGAATCAGCGGCAAGTGGTGCGTGCTCATCGGCTTCAACAATAAGTGGATAGCCGGCGCATGGATCGCGGGACAGGCGGATAACAACCTCCGCGCGACCGATATGGCAAAGATAATGAACCTGCCCCTCGTGTGGCTGGTCAACTGTTCCGGCGTAAAGCTGCCTGAACAGGAGAAGGTCTATGCCAATCGCCGAGGTCAGGGGACCTGCTTCTTCCGTCATGCTGAACTGGAGACACTGGGCGTTCCCGTGCTGGCCGGGATCTACGGAACCAACCCCGCCGGTGGTGGCTATCAGGGGATCAGTCCGACAATCCTTCTGGCCCACAAAGACTGCAACATCGCCGTGGGCGGCGGCGGAATCGTCGGCGGCATGAGCCCCAAGGGATTCTTTGACGAAGAAGGGGCCGATCAGTTGATTGAAGCGACCCGGCATTTCAAGCAAGTCCCCCCGGGGAGCGTCAACGTCCATTATGACGAAACCGGTTTCTTCAGATATGTCTTTGAAGAAGAAAACCAGGTCCTGGATGCCCTGAAAGAATACATGGAAGGGATGCCCGCTTATAACCCCAAGTTCTTCAGATTGTCTGAACCGGCTGAGCCGAAATATGCTCCCTCTGAAATCGGCTATATTGTGCCCGTCAATCAGAAGGCAGGCTACGATTTTGACAATGTCGTCGCACGGCTGGTCGACAACTCGGAACATCTCGAGTTCAGACCCGGGTACGGTCCCGAGATCTATACGGCGCTTGCCATGATTGACGGCTTCCTTGTGGGAATTATCGGAAACCGGCAGGGGCTTATTCCGAACTATCCTGAATATACGAATGAATACAATGCCGTCGGTGGAAAACTTTACCGCCAGGGTTTGATCAAGATGAACGAATTCGTGACCCAGTGCTCACGTGACCGTGTTCCGATCATCTGGTTCCAGGATACATCCGGCATCGATGTCGGTGACATCGCGGAAAAGGCGGAACTGCTCGGACTGGGGCAGTCCCTCATCTATTCCATTGAGGAAAGCAATTTGCCGCAAATGGTGGTGATTCTCCGCAAGGGAACGGCCGCGGCGCATTACGTCATGGGTGGCCCCCAGGGCAATAACACCAATGCCTTCTCGCTTGGCACTCCCACTACGGAGATCTACGTCATGCACGGGGAAACCGCGGCGGCGGCCAGCTACTCCCGAAGGCTTGTCAAAGAGAAAGACGCCGGGAAACCGCTCGATCCCGTTCTCGATAAGATGAACGAAATGGTGCAGCATTACTATGACAAGTCGCGCCCCATGTACTGCGCCAAGGCGGGGCTCGTGGATGAGATCGTGCACTTTGAAAAACTGCGCGATTACATGGTGGCATTTGCCAACTCAGTCTATCAGAACCCCCGGTCGATCTGCCCGCGCCATCACATGATGCTGCCGCGACTGATACAATCGCAGATTGTCACCGGCCTCGAACGCCCGAAAAAAGAAGGCTAAAAAACAGCGACCGGGCAACTTTTTGTAGTGACACCGGTCTATCAATGTGATAGGAGCATTAAACTTCGGACGCTTTGGCGCGTGCGAATACTATTAAACCACTGAGGAGGTA
>JAFGIO010000193.1 GCA_016929555.1 Deltaproteobacteria bacterium
ACGTAGCCGAAGACCAGAAGCTGGATGATGGGCGCTATGATGACGATGGGTCTGTTGCGCTTGTCGCGCAACAGGGCGATGAATTCCTTGCGGACGAGTTCTCGGATGCGGAGCCAGCTCATGATCGCTACAGCCCCTCCCGTTTCAGCACGATGATGTTCAGGGCGCCGAAGAACAGGAACATGAAGGCCAGCACGGCAAAGTTGGTCCAGAAATAGGCAAGGCCCAGGTTCTTCAGATAGATACCGCTGAGGATTTCGATGAAATAACTGGCCGGAACGATGTATGTCAGCATCTGAAGGAACGTAGGCATGTTGATCACGGGGAAAACGAAATTCGACAGCAGCAGCGACGGTAGAAAGGTGGCCAGAATGGCCGCCTGGTTGGCGACGAGCTGCGATTTCGTGATAACCGAAATCAAAAGGCCCAGAACCAGCGCAACGGCGATATAGAGGGATGATGCCAGGATCATCAGCCAGAAGTTCGCCTTCATGATCACCCCGAAGAGGACCTGCCCCATGAGGACCGCAACGAGGACATCGATCAGGCCGATGAAAAAATAGGGAACGGCCTTGCCGGTCAGCAACTCGCCAGCAGTCAGGGGCAGGGATTTCAGGGTCTCCATGGTCCCGTTTTCATACTCCCTGGCGATCACCAGAGAGGTAAGCATGGACCCGACGATCATGATGATCACGGCGATGATGCCCGGAAGGATGAAGTTCCGGCTCTCCAGGTCCTCGTTGAACCAGACCCGGATCCGTCCTTCGATGGGGGGATTGCGTTCCCCCATGCCCTGGCGGTTGAGAAAATCCAGAAGGAACCTCTGATTGTACTGTTCGACAAAGGCGTTCGTATAACCCCGGGCTATGTTTGCGAAGTTGGGATCGCTGCCGTCGAGAATGATCTGAAGCTGCGCCGCCCGGTCGGACCGGATCTCCCGGGTCCATCCGGACGGTATGACCACGGCCAGGGTGGCCCGGTCATGGTCCAGGTATTCCGTCACGGCATGGGTATCGGGAGGATAGGCCTTCACATGGAAATAGGACGAGGCATCGAGACGCCGGATCAAGTCCCGGGAAAGATCGGTCTTGTCCTGATCGACGACGATCGTCTCGATGTTGTCCACATCGAGGCTGAGCGCATAGCCGAAAAGAAGGATCAGCAGCAGCGGAATCGCAAAGGCCAGGTATAGACTTCGGAAATCCCGGATAAGATGGAGGATTTCTTTGCGGATGACGGCCCGAATCTTGCGCTGGTTCATGATGTCCCCCGAGCCATCAGTCTGATGAAGGCGTCGTTCAGGTCCGCACCGGGCGTCTCCGGACAGGCCTCGGAAACGATGTCTACCGGGCTCCCCTGGGCCACGATCCGTCCCTCGTTGATCATGACGATCCGCCCGCAGTTGGTGGCCTCGTCCATATAGTGGGTGGTGACGAAGACCGTGATCCCCTCGGAGGCCATCTCGCCGATGAAGCTCCAGAAATGCCTGCGCGTCACCGGGTCCACGCCGGAGGTGGGTTCGTCGAGAAAGAGGATCTCCGGCCTGTGGAGGAGCGCGCATCCCAGGGCCAGCCTCTGGCGCCATCCCGGCGGAAGATCGCGGGTCTGACGGTGGCGGACTTCCTCGAGCCGGGTCATGTCCAGGATCCAGTCGATCCGTTCCCTCCACTGCGCTGAAGGAACGCTGTAAACCCCCAGATAAAAGCGGATGTTTTCGAAGGGGGTCAAATCCTCGTAGAGGGAGAATTTCTGGGACATGTAGCCGATGGACTGCTTGATCCGCTCGGACTCCCGCAAGATGTCGTGACCCGCCACCGTCCCCGACCCCGAGGTGGGCGTGATGATGCCGCAGAGCATGCGGATGGTCGTCGATTTGCCCGAGCCGTTGGAACCCAGAAATCCGAAAATCTCGCCCCGCTTTACGGAAAAGGTTATCCGGTCCACGGCTACGAAATCCCCGAACCGTTTCTCGAGCGCTTTGACGGAGATGGCGTCATCGTTTGAAGCTGTCATGGGTGAGCTCTTCGTCGACGGCCTGGATGCGGGCGATGATGGCCTCTTCCAGCGTATCGAAGCCGGATCGCATCTGCTCCGGCGTTCCGACCTGCAGAAGCGCCCCGCGGTGCATCAGGCCCAGGGTATCGCACTTTTCGCCCTCATCGAGGTATGCCGTCGAGACGACAATGGTCATGCCGTCCCGCCGCATCTGTTCCAGGATGTCCCAGAACTCCTGCCGAGAAACGGGATCGACGCCGTTCGTCGGTTCGTCCAGGATCAGAAGCCTCGGTTCGTGGACGAGGACGCAGGCGAGGCCGAGCTTCTGTTTCATCCCCCCCGAGAGATTTCCGGCCTGGCGGTCCAGAAAGGGAAGGAGGTTGGAAAACCCGAGGTATCGCTCCTTGCGCCGCTTCCTTTCCACCCCGCGTATATCGAAAATATCCGAGAAAAAATCGATGTTCTCCTCAACGGTCAGGTCCTGATAGAGCCCGAACCGCTGAGGCATATAGCCGATCACCGGCTTGACGCGTTTCTTGCGGGCCACGACATCGATTCCGTCGATGAGAATGGACCCGGAGATCGGCCGGATCATCGTAGCGATCATCCGCAGGAGCGTCGATTTCCCGGCGCCGTCGGAGCCTACGAGCCCGAAAATCGTCCCTTCATTGACGGTAAAGGACACCCGGCGGACGGCCTCGACGGCGCCAAAGGCCATGGTGACGTTGCTGACCTCCACGAAGGGCCGTCCAGCTCCCCCCTCCCGAGGGGCGCATTCCAGCGGAAGTTCTTCTACCGATCCAGCGGGGCCGAAGACACCGACATGTCCAGGGGATTCATCGCAGCCAGGCATCGGCGGGCATCCCGGATTTCAGTTCGAGGTTGGGATTGGGAATCGTAATCTTTACGAGATAGACGAGCTTGACCCTTTCCTTGCGGGTCTGAATGATCTTGGGGGTGAACTCCCCCTCGGGGGAAACGAAAGATACCAGGCCGTCGAAGGTTTTTCCTGGGAAGGTGTCGATCCGAACCTCCGCCTTCTGGCCCGGTTTGACCGTGCCGATCTCCGTTTCGCCGACGAAGATTTTCAGATCCACCCGGGAAAGGTCCGCCAGCGTCAACACTTCCCGGGTCGGCGCAACCACCTCGCCCGGTTCCAGGTTGCGGCTGGTAATGACGCCGTCGAAGGGCGCCCTCAGGGTCGTATACTGCATCTGGATCGTTGCCTGATCGAGGGCCGCCCTGGCCGCATCGATCTGTGCGCCTGCCGCCTCGATGTCTCTGCGCGTCGCCTCGATCCTGCGGAGATTGCCCTTGGCCTGCCTCAGAAGGGCTTCGCTCTCCGCCAGCCGCGAACGTGCCGTTTCGTAATGGAGTTTGACGGCATCGCGATCCCTTTCGGCGACGACTCCCCGGGAAAAGAGCTGTTCGTAGCGCTCATAGTTCTTGCGGGCCTCGGCCAGGACGTCGCCGGCATTCTTCAAGCCGGCCTCCGCCCGGTCCACATCGGCCGGCAGGGTGGTCTGATAGAGGGCAAGCAGGCTCTCCAACTGCTCCCGGCCGCGGATCGCCCGCTCCAGGGTCGCCTTCGCCTGATCCAGCCTGGCCTGGAATTCCTGCCTGTCGAGTTCGGCAAGAACTTGGTCCTTCCGCACCTTCTCGCCCTCGCGGACCGGGACGCCACTGACCCTGCCGCTGACCTGGAAGGCGATATTCGCATCCTTCGCCTCGATGGTTCCCGAATAGTAGATCTCGCTGCGCTGCGCCTTTCGCTGTCCCGACCAGACGAGCAGCGCCACGCCGGCCAGAAGAACGATGAAAACGATGATGACGGCTTTTCTCTTCAAAACCTGTCCCCCTTGTCGCGAGATTTACGACTTCCATAAACCATTCCGCTGGAAAAAGAAAGATCCATCTCTTTTCATTCCCGTTTATTCCCTTTACAACATCTGTCCTTTTCCATATAGTTTGCAAAACATCGGTCTGAATCAAGCCGTGGTGCCGGCACGCCACCAAACATCTTCGGGGGGCTCATGAAAAGAATTATCATTGTAATGATCACACTGCTGTTCGTTTTCATCCAGTCAACGGGTCTCGGTATCTGCGAGGAGAAATGCGTGGAGGCTACGGGAGAGGCCGCCATCGTCGCCGGCGACATTTCCGGGGCAAAGATGGAAGCCACCGCCCGGGCCAAATGGGCCGCGATCGAGCAGGTGGCGGGCACCGAGGTCAAGGCCCAGAGCTTCATCCAGGACTTTGCCCTCGTGGAAGACGTCGTCAAGACCCAGGCCCAGGGCGTCGTCAAAAGCTACAAGACCCTCGGCCATAAAATCAATCAGGATGCCGTTTCCGTAAAGATCAGGGCCTGCGTCGAGCCGACGCTTGCCAGGGACGCCGTCTCTTTCCTGGCCCTCAACAGCTCCGTAGCCGTCTTCATTCCCGCCCGGAAGCCCGGTAGGACCAGGGGCGTGGACGAGTACGAAGAAACGAACCTGTTTTCGGAGAGGCTCATCGAAAAGCTCACCGACCAGGACTACACCGTCATCGATGTGGCCCCCACCCAGGCCGTGGATGCGGCGGAGATCGAGAAGGCCCTCAAGGGCGGCAGCACGCTGGCCGTCCGGAGCATGATGTACAAGTTCCTTTCCAACGTCATCGTCATTGGCAAGATCGACTACACCATCTCGACGCGCAAGGGGGAGGACATCGGCTACGGCCTCAGCATGCCTTTCAACGCCGTCACCGTGCGGCTCACCTACCGGATCGTGACGAAGAATCCGAAGACCGGCAACATGGAGATCCTGACGGCGGGAACGGAACAGGCAAAGGGCCTCGCCAACAACGCCGAGGACGCCGCCGAGCAGGGGCTGGAAGAACTGGCGGAGCGCCTGACCCCCGACATCCTCGACAAGGTCGCCAAGTACATCCAGGGGAACGTGAGGAAGGTGTCCATCAAGATCAACGGCGTTCCCGATCTGGACACGAACATGGAGATCCGGGAAACCCTGCAGGGCATCGTCTGGGTGAGCGACGTGGAGGCGAAACGTATTGGCGATTTCGTCGTCGGCTATCCGGAAAACCCGGTCTATCTCGCCAACAGCCTGCGGCAGAAGGGCCGCTTCACGGTGGTGAACTTCTCGCCCTATTCCATCACGCTGGACTACCGCTGATCCCGAAACGTTCAGAGGGTTTCCATACCCTCGATGAAGGCCAGGACGTTGCCCCCGAGAACCTGGTGGTTGTATCCCCCTTCGAGAATGGCGAAGCATCCTCCGCTGTTTTTCAAGCTCGCCTCGCGGACCATGCTGCCCATTTCCCGGTAGTCTTCCGTCGCCAGCAGCCCTCCCCAGTCGGCGACGTGGTTGTCGAATCCCGCAGAAACTCCGATGATGTCGGCCTTCTCTGAGAAGAGATATTCCCGGACGCTCTTCACATAGGCCTTTCGGTCGGAGTAGGAGGGATTGAAAATGGTCACGTACCCCTTGCCGCCAAGGATATTGACATTCCCATCGCCGAAGTGGAGATCGAAATCCAAAAGGAAGGCGCGATCGATCCTGTGCTCCCTTTTCATTTTTTCCAGGGCGATCGCCATGTTGTTGAAGTAGCAAAACCCCCAGGCGCTGCCGGCGGAGGCATGATGGCCCGGCGGCCGGATGAGGGCGAAGCAGGGTTCCTTCAGGCCGATCTCTGCCGCCTGAATGGCGCCGCCGGCGGCCAGGGCCGCAATGTCATAAACGCCCTCCCTCTCCACATCCTTGATATGTCCGGGGGTATGGACGGCGGCAATGTCATCCCTGTCGGCGGCAAGGGCCGTAACGAAGGTCACCCGGTCGGCGAGGACCTTGACCACCGTCTCGATCCGGCCGGGAGCCGAGGCCGGGTCATGGCTGTATACCTGATGAAAATCGGTGTGATAGATCACCTTCATTGCTGCACCTTCCCTCTCCCTGTTTTCAAGGGGCCTGCAAAAACCGGATTGCCCTCAAAAGTTTCAGGGTGTTTTGGGTTACCGGCAGGTCCAGAATGTCCTCGGGCGACAGCCAGCGGGCCTCCAGGGCATCGTCGGCGCCCTTCGGTTCGCCGCTGACGTAATCGGCCTTCATATCCACGATCACGAAATGGAACCGAATCCCGCCGTTCGGATCTCTTTCAAAGAAATCGAAGGCGTATATCGGATCACCGGCGGTTGCGCGGATACCCGTTTCCTCGAAGAGTTCCCTCTCCGCTCCCTCCTGGAGCGTTTCGCCCAGTTCGAGGGAGCCGCCCGGTATCGCCCAGAGTCCCTCGCTGGGAGGAATGCCTCTTCTGATCAAAAGGACCCGGCCGTCCCTGACGACCACCGCTCCCACGCCCACCTTGGGGCTTTCCGGATATTCCCTTTTTGACACGTTCTCGCCTGCCCTTTCCTGCATGAATCGATAAATTCAGAACATGCACGCAGATAAAATGCCCCGTAGCCAAGAATGACGAAACCCTAAAAAGTCCGATTTGACCCGTTTTTGTCATTCCCGCAAAAGCGGGAATCCAGGTAATTCGATATATTCTGGACCCCTGCTTTCCCCCGCCTTCGCGGGGGCAGGCTGCAAGGGGGTGACATGGTTTGTGACTTTTTACGGGACCGTCAAGAATAGGAACAGGATCTTTATGATCTTTAAAGCTTTTTGCTCCTGCCGCGGTTAGAGCCGATACGGAACCCGAACCGCGCCGTCATCCAGGGTTCGGGGCAACCGTTGTAGCTCCGTTCCGCAAAGCTGACCCAGCCGTTGCGTCCGACGATCAGGACCGTGGAGGAGCGGGTACCGTAGTTGGGACTTTCGATGAAGATGGAGGACAGGATCCGTTCCCAGTCGATTCCGACGCCCGTATCGGGCAGCCGGCCATCTTCGGGCCGCGACCGGTCATTGAGCACGGCAAAAAGGTCCTCCGTCGAGGGCCGCTTGCTGTGCTCTAGCACCTCCTTCAAGGCCTCCTTGCCCTTTTCGACCTTCGGCCAGGGGGTATCGAGAAGATGATTGCTCAAACCGTAGAACCCTGCCGGCAGTTCCCGGATGGCGTCACGGTTCGAATAGTAGTAAAGGCGATTCCGGCTTCCTAAGATGAGGCTGAAACCGTTGTACCGGTCGGCCCGCTCCGCCAAGTCATGGAGGTAGGCATCCGGCTCCTGCCGCCCTAGAAGATAATCCCGCACCAGCCAGCCCCGCGAGGGGGCCTCCAGTTTGATATTTAGGGGGTCGCGATAGTTCGTCAAGGCGGCGAATCTTCCCTCGCGGGTGATCCCCAGCCAGGTGCCGCCGTCTCTCAGGTCCCTGCCGGCCAGGATTGCCGGCGAGGCTTCCCAGAAATCGGCCGCCGCCGTAGGCCTTTCATAGAACTCGTCCCGGTTGGCCGCCACCACAAGGGGATAGAGGGGATGCATTCGGTATGCGAAGAGTATCAGGCACATAGCGTCACGATGGCTTCAAATCCGTCCCCGCACCTCCCCCAGGATACGCTCCATTACCTCGCCGGCCGAGGCGTTGATGAGGACATCGGCACGACGGTCGTAGGGTGTGGAGCTTAAATTGATGATCACGAGCCTGGCCCCGGCATCCTTGGCGGTGATGGGTACATAGGCTGCCGGATAGACGACCAGGGACGATCCGACGACGATGAGCAGATCGCATTTGCTGGCGTGGTAGGTGGCCTGTTCGAAGACGCCCTGCGGAAGCGCCTCTCCGAAGAAGACAACATCGGGTTTCAGAATGCCCCCGCAGCGCTCGCAGACGGGGGCCTCCTCGTCGCTGGCGTGCTTCGCCAGCATTTCGTCGGCTGTGTACCGCTCGCTACAGCCCATGCATTTTATATATTTCATGTTTCCGTGGAGCTCGAAGACCTTTTCCGGATCGTTGCCCGCCATCTGGTGCAGGTTGTCCACATTCTGGGTGACGACACAGGTCAATTTGCCCATTTTTTCCAGCTCGGCAATGGCGTAATGGGCCCTGTTCGGCTCTGGCCTAGCCTTTGTGAGCCCCCCTTCGACGCGGACCTTCCACTGCTTGCGGCGGGTTTCCGCACTGGTGAGGAACCGGTCGATGGTGAAGTCCTCGGGATCGAACCTCGTCCAGATGCCGCCGGGGCTCCGAAAGTCGGGTATCCCCGATTCGGTGCTGACACCGGCACCCGTAAACACGACGACCCTTTCGGCCTGCGCTATCATGTCCGCTACCGCGCTGATCTTCTCGTCCAGGGATTTGTCGTTCACGTCTTCCCCCCTTGTCCGGATTGTTTCGCCCGTCGCCTTCTTCCTGCCGGCAGCGCCGGAGGCATCAGGCCCCCTCGATGCCCGTTCGGGCAGAACGATACACCATATCGCCGAAAAAGACAAAACGTCTTTTTGACTGTTAGCGACCCACACCCCCTCGGACGATTTATCACAGAGTAACTTTTTTGAAGTGATTCAGAAGGGCATATATCGATCATGGCCGTCCCCGCGGCGAGGAGCGGCCGGGTTTCGAGGAATCCTTTGACATTTGTCTTGAATGGTCTATCATCCGGCAGGGAAACCAAACCGAGAAAAGGAGGACCTACCCATGTGCGATACCTTCGTTGCCACGCCGGACTATACAGCCTCCGGCAGCATGATCCTGGGCAAGAACTCGGACCGCGAACCCAACGAGGCGCAGACCATTCTGCGGATTCCGGCAGCCGATCATGAAGAAAAAACATTGAAGGCCACCTTTATCGCGATACCGCAGGTGAGACACACCTTCGAGGTTCTTCTGTCCAAACCTTTCCAGATGTGGGGCGCCGAGATGGGGGCCAACGAACACGGCCTCATGATCGGAAACGAAGCCGTCTTCACCCGCGTAAAGTTTTCGAAAAAAAACGACGGTCTGACGGGAATGGACCTTCTGCGCCTCGCCCTGGAAAGGGCGGACTGCGCCGCCCGGGCCTTGGAGACGATCACGTCGCTGCTCGAGACCTGCGGACAGGATGCCTGCGGGGGATACGAGAACCGCAGCCTTTACTACCATAACAGCTTCATCATCGCCGATAAGAAGGAGGCTTACGTCCTGGAGACGGCCGGCCGCCAATGGGCGGCCCTCAAGGCAAAGGGCTTTCGCTCGATCTCGAACGGCTTGACCATCGAGGAGGAATTCGACCTGTCCAGTCCCGACTGCATCGACTACGCCCGCAGGCAGGGATGGCTGAAGCCCCACGAAACCTTCAGCTTCCGGCGAAGCTATACGGACCGCTTCTTCACCTTCTTCAGCAAATGCGCCCTGCGCCGCGCCCGGACGACCCTGCTCGGCGGAAACCGGGCCGGCGCCTTTACCGCCGAGACGGCCATGGACATCCTCCGCACCGAAGGGGATCCCCTCGACAAAAGGCCGTTCCACCCGGCCCGATCAGATATGGGCTCCGTCTGCCTTCACGCCACGGGACCGGTCACACCCAGCCAGACGAACGGCTCCCTTGTGGGCGAGGTAAGGACAGAAGGGTCTTCCACTTTCTGGCTGACGGGCACCTCCATTCCCAGTACGGCCCCTTTCATTCCTTTCAGCCTTCCGGGCAGGGCTCCTCTACAGGGGAAATTCGAGGAGCCTTCGGGACGGGCGGACGGCTCCCTCTGGTGGCAGCATGAAGCCCTTTACCGCCTCTGCCTGCGGAATTACCCCGAGGCTGTGGCGACCTTCCGCAGCGAACTGGAATCCCTTCAGAAGCGGTTCAATCGCCGGGTGGCGGAAGTCGTCGCAGGCGGAGCCTCTGCAAGCCTGGACGCCCTTTCCGAGGAGTGTCTCGGAGAAGCCCTCCAGGCGATCCGAACGTGGAAGGAGAACCTCAAGGGAAAAGCGCTCCCCCGGAAACCCTTCGCCCCACTCTACAGGTGCCAATGGCGGCTCTGGAACCGGAAGGCCGGCCTGGAGGCTCTCTGAAGCCCGACATTCTGAGGAAATCCGTCAAGACCGGTCGAGTTCGTTCCTCACGGCCAATCCCAGCGTCTCCATGAGGTAGGGCTTTCGTACGAAGGCGCCGGCACCCAGGTCCTGGGCCCGTTTTACCTCCTCGGTTTCGGCATAACCGCTGGCAATGACCGCCTTCTGGCCGGGACGGATTTCGACGATCTTTTCGTATGTTTCCCTTCCGTTGATTCCGGGGTCCATGATCATGTCCAAAACAAGGATGTCGGCCCTCTCCCTTTTCAGGTAGTCGACGGCCTCCAGTCCGCCTGCGACGGCATGAGCCTCATAGCCGAGTTCCCGGAGCATGGTGCAGGCGATCTCACGCTGCATCGGTTCGTCATCGATGACCAGAACCTTCTCCCCGCTGCCCCGGTATGCCTCCGGCGAAACCTTCGCTGTCTTTGCCGGCGCCTTGACCCTGGACACGGGAAAGTACAGGGTGAAAGTGGTGCCTTCGGAACCGCTGGAGACATCGATGTAGCCATCATGTTCCTGGACGGTATTCCAGACCAGGGTCAGGCCGAGACCTGTGCCGCTTCGGCCCATGATCTTCTTGGAATAGAAGGGTTCGAAGATCCTGCCCAGATCGTCGGGAGAGATCCCGGGACCGTCGTCGGCGATCGTGAGCACCACGTATTCACCGATATGGACATCGTCGTACCCCTTCAGGGCCTTGTCGAGGTACCGGTTCGAAGTGGCGATCCGGATCAGCCCGTTATGGCCTCCAATCGCTTCCATGGCGTTGGTCAGAAGATTCGTCACCGCCTTCTGCAGGTGCAGGGTCGACCCGTAGATGTTTAAGAGGTCTTCTTCGAAGGCGGTTTGCACCTCGATGCTCGGATGGGCCCGTTTCAACTTCTCGTATTCAGGCAGTTCGAAACAGGTTTGAACCACATCGTTGAGGTTGACGGGCTCCTTGCTGCTGGCCACTCCCCGGGCGACGGTGATGAGATCGCCGACAACCTTCGCCGCCCTGTTTCCCGAATCCTGGATGATCTCTATGGACCTGCGCAATTTCGGTGACAGATCCTCCCCCATCAACAGGACCTCGGGATAGCTGACAATGCCCGAAAGGATGTTGTTCAGGTCATGGGCGACCCCGCCGGCCAACAGACCCAGCGCCTCCATCCGCTTGGCCCTGGTCAGCTTTTCCTGGAGTTCTTCCTTTTCCCTTTCGGCCTTCCTCCGTTCGGTAACATCGATCCCAAAGCCCATGATTCCGTTTACATTCCCTGCTCTATCAAAACGCCTCCGGGAATTCCAGACGATGGTTCGCTCGTCGCCGTTCTTGGCCGTCAGGACCATCTCGTAATCCTTCACCTCGCCCCTTTTCAGCTCTTCGAGGATAAGATCGACCTGCGCGTACTGACCGTCGGGGAAAAAGATTTTCCACCAGTTTTGGCCGATCAGCTCATCGGCGCGATAGCCGGTGACGCGCTCCCCCGCCCTATTGATGAAGGCGGTCGTTCCGTCGTTGTCGATGCTGCAAATCAGGTTCGGCGAGGCATTGACGATCTCCGCTGTATAGTCCCTCTCCAGGCGCATCGTCATTTCCACCTGCCGCCGTTCCTCGATCTCCGTGTTGAGCCTTCTGTTTGCGTGGACGAGAAGATCGATCTGGCGATAATCGCTTGTCTGCACATTGCGGATGAGGAAGAAAATCCCGACAACGAGGAAGCTGATGATCAAAGCGCCTGTCATGACGATCTGCTGCTGCCTGTAAAAATCAGAATGCGCCAGGATCTCCCTTTCCGGTGTCGACAGTCCGATCGTCCAGGTATCCCGGCCCAGTTTTACGGAGGTCCAGGCGACAAACTCCCTGCCCTTTTCCGATCGCCATACGAACCAGTCCTTCCCCTCCGTGGCATTCATGACGCCGTGGACCAGGCCGGAATAATGATGGGCGCCCCTGTTCGCCTGAAGATCGAAGATCTGCTTGATGTTCTTCCCCCTGTAAATATCGGGAAAATCCGAACTCTTGTCGAAAACCACGTAATTTCGGTTGTAGATGAAGGCATCCCCGCTGTCCAGCAGTCGAATGGGCTCGATGAACATCTTGAATATCTCCCGTTCCACGTCCTCCCGGGAGGCTCCCTGCCTTTTCACGCGGAGATCGAGCCAGGACTTCGTAGCCCTGGCGGCTGCCTTCACGATGTGCATTTCCATATCGGCATAGGATCGGAGAATGAACTCCCTCTGAGCCTCCTGGTGGCTGATGGCTCCCGACCAGAGGATTCCGAGAATGATCAGAAAAAGCAGGCCCATCAGCCACAGCATCCTGTTGTTCCTGTCCGCATTCATCACTCGATCTCCGTTTTTGATGACATTTTGGATCACCGCGGGACGGATTTACATCGAGATCAGAGCAAAGACGGTTTCATCGTCCGGCATGACCTCCACATATCGATCATCCTTTAAAACCATCTTTGTCAGGATCCGTGGTATCGCCTTGTCCCTCGTGGAATGAATCACCGCTTCGATCGTTTCGAACCGGCAGAGTTCTCTCAAATTCATGATTGTCGGAAGGACCATGCCGAAACGGTTCTTTTCATACTCATCGAGAGCCTTGCGGGGATCGATCCAGACGTGGTCCGTCAGTTCGAGACCGTCATGAAGGGCTTGCTGGTTCTCCGGCGCCTCGGCGACAAAGAACCTGACATCGTATCTCCAAGGCGACAGCTCGGGGGTCACCCAGTGGGAAAAGTAAAAGAGGCGGTCTGTGGCCAAGATGAGATTTTCGTCTTTCAGAATTTTCCCCAGTGAAACTTCTCCGGCACTCAGCAGCCGTCGGTGAGAGGAAAACCTCTCGGATCGCGGCGGCTTCAGGGCGATTAGGGATCCGTCCTTCTCATAGGCCATCATCAGTCCGACCTCTTCGAAGGTCTCCCGGATGCCGGCAATCCAAGCTCCCAAGGCCTTCTCCGGCGGTGTGATGTCTGCGATGATGTCAAAGGCCTTCCGATGATTCAGATGCGCGCAGAGGGCTTCCATGGAAGGATCCACATCGCCCTCATCGAGACACCCGCCGGGAAAGACATGGACATCGGGAACAAACCTGCTTCGGGGATGCCGCCTGACCATCAGAACTTCCATCCCCTTCCCGCCGTTGTCCGAATTGTTTCTGAGGATCATGACGGTGGCGGCGTCCTTCGGTGTTGCTATCGCCATGGCTTCCACTCCTGAAGAGCGGCTCAAAAGCACAGCCCATCCCCTTAGGTTATGAGCCGGGATTTTTGGGGTTGGGCTGACCCCTGAAAAGATTGGCCCATCATGGCAGCGAATCCGGGCCGTTGTCAAATGAAAAGCGATGCTCAGCCTCCCATCGAATCAACGCGCCGCAGCAAGCCAAAAAGCTTATTCCCTTGCAAGCATGGGGCTTGTAAGACTGCTCGATATAAATCCTTTGACTCAAAAGGGGCTTCGTGATACTTGTCCCCCGCAATGCAGGGAAAATAGGGCAAGAATAAAGGTTTGACGATGTCCCGACGATCCCTCGCCGAGATGACTGGCGTGCCTTTTTCACTGTAGGAGACTGCTTGGATCTGTCATGGAAATAATAGACGTCTTAAGGACTGCATCCCTTGTCCTTTTTGTCTATATGACTTCGGTGTTCCTCCTGGCCACGATCCTGCGCGACAACAGGGTTGCCGATGTGGCCTGGGGGCCGGGGTTCATTCTCGTAGCCTGGTCAACGCTTTATCTACACGGCTCTTTCACCCCCCGCCAACTGATCGCAGGCATGCTGGTGACAATCTGGGGACTGAGGCTGGCCTTCAGAATCTATCTTCGCAATCAGGGAAATAATGAAGACTTCCGCTACCGGCAGTTGCGGGAAAGGTGGGGCAAAACTTTCCTAATCCGCAGTTATTTCCAGATCTTCATGCTTACGGGATGCCTTACGCTTCTGAACATTTCGCCCGTCCTATTCATCAATACCTACGATCCCGGGAAAACGGGTTTCGGAGACTTTTTGGGCGTTTCCATCTGGTTACTGGGATTTTGCCTCGAGTCCCTTTCGGACTGGCAACTCGATCAGTTTACGAAAGACCCGAAAACCCGGGGGAAGATCATGGACCGGGGGCTCTGGCGTTACTCCAGGCATCCCAACTACTTCGGCGAGGTCATGATGTGGTGGGGCCTCTTCATCCTGGCCCTTTCGGTACCCTGGGGACACCTCTCCATCATCGGGCCGCTGACGATCACCGCCATGATCCTTTTTGTTTCCGGAATTCCCGTGACGGAAAAAACCCTGGAAAGCCATCCGGATTACGACGCCTACAAAAAGCGTACAAACGCTTTCATTCCCTGGTTTCAGAAAGAGTATTGATCGGCGTCGGGCAGACGGGCGAGAGAAGATTGGCGTAACCGGTGACATGTAAGGCTTTGTCTGCCGATTTTCAATCCTTCCCCTTCACGGTCACCGCCCGGTATCTGCCGGCCTTCAATTCCCGAATCAGTTCTTCCCGATTCCCGATACGCCGCTCGAAGCGGGTGGCATAGCTCGGGATGTCCTTGAGTTCATGGGCATCGCTTCCGCCAACGCCTTTCCAGCCGAGTCGATAGGCAAGCCTTTTAGAAAACTCGTTCTGCTTCTCCTTGCCCTGGCCGTTCAGGATTTCAATCGTGTCCACGTATTGCAGGACAGACTTCCGGCAACACCGCTCGACCGCCTCGTCGATATCGTCGTCGACGGAAAAGTTCCGCCGGTAAGGATGGGCGAAAATCATGAAGCCGCCCCCGGCATCCACAACATCTCTCAAAAAGGCGGTGCGATGCATTCCAAATTCGTACGCATCGATCCCGAAAACGATAAAGTGCCCGTCGTCCGTGTTTATCTCTACACCGGGAATGATCAAATAGTTGAAAGCCTTGCTCAGATTCTTCAGATCTTCCGGGCTCCAGAACCAGTCGTGTTCGGTAAGGCAGATGCCGTCAAGTCCAGCCTTTTTTGCCTGCACAATGAGTTCGGAAGGAGACAGAAAGCTGTCGTCGGACTTCGGCTTCGTATGTGTGTGAAGGTCTATGAGCATGCTGGAGCAATTTTCTGTTATGCCGGCGGATTCATGAGGTACTGCGTGGTGCCGTCCTGGACGACCGCCACCCTGGCCTCATCGGGATAATCCGTCTCCAGGATCTTCGACAGCTCCGGCCAGTTCTTAACGATCACGGCATCATCGATATGACAAATGAGATCGAGCATCGTCCGGTCCGGAAAGGGAGCCATGACGAGGAGCTTTTTCATGAAGACGTCGATGAAGCCCTTGGATCTCGGAATGAAATGCCGGCCGCCGTAATCGGAGCCCCAGGCGCGCATAACGTAATGGGGCACCTGTCCCTCCGGAGCATCGGAGATGAGCACCGCCGTCCCGGCGGCGCCGGGTTTCAGGAGTTGCATGGAAAAGAGCAGCGAAATGGCCGATTCGTTCGCCTTTCCGTAGGCATTGCAGACGGCGATGTCGTAGCCCGTCGTGTAAGGAATCCCGTAATGCACTTTGGCGTCTTCTCCTCCCCGGGCATGGGTCGCCCGGAAGGATCCTGCATAGAGACCGGCGATCTCGCCCCGGCGGTTGATCAGGCAATCCACCTTGAAGTCGAGACCCACGGCATCGCCCGCCGCATCGCACTCGGCACGCATGATGTTGTTGTCGAAGTTTCCCAGTCCCGTGCGACTGACATCTCGATAGAGCTGATTGTGGAACTGGTTGATCGTTTCGATGCCGGCGACCCCGGGCAGGATCAACTTCGCACCGCCGCCGAAGCCCACATGGACATGGGCCGTGATGCACCCGATGCCGATTTTCAGATCGCAGTTCATGAACTCGCGGTTGAACCACAGCTCCACCCCGGTGGGGGTTCTGCCTACGCGAACCGTGTTCTGGAAGGGGTCGTGGTTGTAGACGGCGTAGTTCTCAACGACCCGTGCTCCAAGCTTTTTCCGGGCCGCGATCATGTCATAGGCCCCATGGCTGCCCAGCGCCCAGAGAAAACGGATCTGGTCCCTCTTCATCCCCGCCCGGTGCAGAGCGTCGAGAACATGGGGGACGACGGCAGAGACCGGCGTGGGTCTTGTCATGTCGTCGAAAACAATGACGGCCTGTTTCCTGCCTCTGGCAAGCTCCTCCAGCGAAGGCCCGTCGATGGGAGGTTCCAGCCTCGACCGGATCTCTTCGGGGGTAAGCCCAGCCTTTTCGAAGCCCGGGGAGGTCAGGTTGTCGACCTGCCAGCGTTCGGGAAAGGTCAGCTCCCACTCCTTGTTTTCGTACCAGAGCCGTGAAGGTATCGAGACTTTTTTCATCTTTTCCTCCCTTTGATCATCGAAGACGCTGTCAGGGCGCTCCGGTTTCTCCCGCCTGTCCGTAAAAACCCCCATGCCCCGTGGGCGGCACGAAGCATGAAAATATCTTTTTTCGCCGGCAAATCGATCTTCTCAGGAACGCCCACTGCCCAGCAGTGTCCCGATGACCTCTATGTGGGCCGTCTGGGGAAACATGTCGATGGGCGTCAACTCCCGGAGCGCAAAGCCCCTCTCCAGCAGATAGCGCACATCCCTCGCCTGGGTTGCGGGATTGCAGGAAACATATACGAGTTTGTGCGGCGCGATCTTCGCCACGGCAGAGAGTGCATTCGTATCGCAGCCTATCCGCGGAGGATCGAGGATGAGAAGATCGACGGCGGCGCCGGAGGCGGCGATGTGGCGGTTCAGGATTTCCCCTGCATCTCCCCGGATGAAGCGGACGTTATCGAAACCGGCCCCAGCAGTATTGATCCTGGCGCAGCGGACGGCATCGCCGCTCGCCTCGATGCCGGTTATCTCCCCGGCATCCGCAGCCAGAAAGAGCGAGAACAGGCCGGAACCGCAATAGGCATCCACGACCATCTCCCCGCCCTTGAGATCGGCGATTCGCCGGACCTCGTCCACGAGGCTTTCGGTCAGGGACGCATTGGCCTGGAAAAACCCCTCTGCGGGAACCGTAAACGAGCGGTCCCCGACGATCCTTTGCACAACCGCCAACTTGTTCCCTGTGGAGGTCCCGCCTTCTCCATCCCGCCGGTCGCCGGACCAGAGAGTGAGCCGTTCTTCCGAAACCGGGCGGGCCATCCCTCCGGCAAGTTTCTTCGAAAGGTCTTCAAGACATTCGTTGATGGAATCATCGATAATCTCACAGCGCTTTATATCGACAAGACCTGCCCCCCTGGTATCCATGAATCCGATCCTCGGCGGCCTGCCGGCAGCCCACTCGACATGAAAATCCGCCTTCCCCCGGTAACCGTAAACGAGCGGGGACGGAATGACATCGTCCACCTGGGGCGCGGAAACCATGCCGATTCTCTCAAAGGCGTCGACCACCTGTTGCTTCTTGAGGCGGAGCTGATGGCCATATTCGATGTGCTGGTAGCTGCAGCCCCCGCAACGGCCGAAGTAGGGGCAGCGGGGCTTGGCCCGGTGCGGGGAGGGAGTGGCCATAGCGATCGCCTGCCCGCGGGAAAATCGATTTCTGACCTCCTCCACCACCACTTCAACCACGTCGCCGTCCACCGTGAAGGGTACGAAGAGCACCTTCCCGTCCACCCTTCCCAGGCCTTCTCCGCCGAAGGCCACCGTTTCGATGGCGACCGTTGTTCGATCACCGATCCGCAAGCCCATAGATTCCCCAAAAAATCCCTTCGTCCCCATTTGTCTCCCTTTGAAACCGGGGGATTATACCACTGCAATCCCATTCTGTACCATTCTAATTTCCCGGGCCGGTCATTTCGCCTTGACAGGGTCCAGTTCCTTCCCTATACTCGCCGGGCTGAAATCGTATCCAGCACTTCAACGGTTCTTCGAGGTCGGCAGAAATGCCCCAGCAGGTAAAATCGAGATCGGGAAAGGCGGGTCTTCCTCCGGGCGCCCTCGTCCATGTCGGGAAAAGATTCCATGACACAACGAAAATCACCGCCATGGATTATGACGCTGACGGCTTTACGGAACGGCAGATCCAGAGCATGGAGGAATGCAGGCCTTTCAAGGACAGTCCAGAAGTGACCTGGATCGACATCGCCGGCATCCACGATGTACCCTTGCTGGAAGAGCTGGGAACCCTCTTCGGGCTGCATCCCCTCATCATGGAAGACATCCTGAATACGGATCAGCGCCCCAAGATGGAGGACAACGGCGATTATATCTACGTGGTTCTGAGGAGCTTCAACGGCACCGGCGGGATTGTCGAAGGGTTCGCCGAACAGATCAGCATAGTTCTGGGGCCGCGCTTTGTGATTACCCTCAGGGAGCGGGAGGGAAATCTTCTGGATCCGATCCGGGAGCGGATCCGCAACGGCAAGGGCCGAATCCGAAAAAGAGGAACCGATTATCTTGCCCACGCCATCATCGATGCCGTCGTAGACAATTATTTCCTCGTTCTCGAACGGATCGGCGAGGATATCGAGACGATCGAGGAATGGCTGATCGGCGATCCCAACAGCGAAACGCTCAACAAAATCCAGGGATTGAAAAAGGAAACGCTCCTAATGCGCAGGTCCGTCTGGCCGCTGCGCGAGGTCATCAACAGCCTCGAAAGGTCGGAATCGATTCTGATCCGGGACGACAC
>JAFGIO010000030.1 GCA_016929555.1 Deltaproteobacteria bacterium
CGAGGCGCCAAGGTCGTGGTCAACGATATGGGCGGTGCCAGGGACGGCGTGGGCTCAGGCGATGCGGCTGCGAACAAGGTCGTTGACGAAATCAAGGCGCAGGGGGGCGTGGCGGTTCCCAATTACGACAACGTCGCGACGGCCAAGGGCGGTGAAAATATCGTCAAGACAGCCCTGGATGCCTTCGGTAAGGTCGATATCCTGATCAACAATGCCGGCATTCTCCGGGACAAGTCTTTCGTCAAGATGGAGGAAGATACCTGGGACGCCGTCGTGAACGTCCATTTGCGGGGCTCCTACTGCGTTTCGAGGCCGGCCTTCATCCAGATGAGGGAAAAGGGCTATGGCCGAATCGTCATGACGACCTCCGCCGCCGGCATCTTCGGCAATTTCGGCCAGACAAACTATTCGGCCGCCAAGAACGGAATCGTTGGGCTGGCCAATACCATGAAGCTGGAAGGCGCCAAGTACAACATCAAGGTCAATGTCCTTGCGCCGCTTGCCGGTACGAGACTGACGGAAGACGTTATGCCGCCGGAAGTCTTCCAGAGGCTGAAGGTTGAATACGTGACCCCCGTCGTGATGTATATGTGTTCCGAGCAGTGCCAGGATACGGGCGTCATCGTCAACGCCGGGGCCGGATATTTCAGCCGCTCCGCCATGATGACGGGTCCGGGCGCGATCCTGACCGATGCGTCGGCAAAGGTTCCCACGGCTGAAGACATCTCGGATAACTGGGCCAAGATCACCTCTTTGGAAAATCCGAAGTATTTCTTCGATGCCAACGGCATATTCCCGGAGATGGAGGCCGTGCTGAGCGGTGATGCGAAAGTAGGGCCGCAGAAATAAGTTGCTTTCATTTCAGAATCTTCCCGCCGCCCCGCTTCCGAGGGGGGCGGTGGGATCTCATCATCCTGGCGTGATGGATCGCGATCATCATGGCTTCTTCAGAGACCTTACCTGTTCAGCCTGACAAGATGGTCCCGGCCGGGGCCTTTCGCTGCTGATTCCTCACCGTGACCGTTCATAGCATATGATATTCTGCAGGCCATGGAAACAACGGCCGAAAGCCGAGGAGCGGTGCCCGTGTCCAAACCGGCATTCTGGAACAACCAGAAGAGGTATTACGATCTAAAGAGCTACTGGCGCAACCGCTTCGGCTGCAATGTGTACAAGGTACCGATCGATGCCGGTTTCACCTGTCCCAACCGGGACGGAAATCTCGGTGTTGGGGGCTGCATATACTGCGACGGCCGCGGCTCGCTGCTGCGGCGGGAGGGGCCTCTGCCATCCGTCACCGAGCAAATACGCCGAGGGATGGATTATTATCGGAAGCACCGGCAGGCGGGAAGGTTCATCGCCTACTTCCAGACCTTCACCAATACCTACGCGCCGCTGGAACGATTGAAGTCCCTCTACGACGAGGCAATGGGTCAGGAGGGAGTTATTGGCCTGGCCGTGGGAACCAGACCGGATTGCCTGCCCGATCCGGTCATCGATCTGCTCGAAACCTATGCACAGACCCACGATGTCTGGCTGGAATTGGGTCTCCAGTCCATCCATGACCGGACCCTGTCCCGGCTGAACCGGAAACATGACGCCCGTGCTTTTGTCGATGCCGTAGGGCGGCTATCGGGCGGAAAGATACAAATTTGTACCCACATCATCGTCGGACTGCCGGGTGAGAGCCGCGAGGACATGATCGAGACGGCCCGGGCGCTGTCCCGTTTGCCGATCGACGCCGTGAAGATCCACGCCCTGCTGTACCTGAAGGGGACCGCCCTGGGCGAGCTTTTCGAGAAGGGCGGCATCCACCCGATGACGATGGAAATCTACGTGCAGACGGTCTGCGACATCCTGGAAATCCTGCCGCCGGATAGGGTCATCCAGCGGTTGACGGCCGACGGCTACCGGGACATCTTCCTGGCACCGTCCTGGGCGGCGAACAAGATGGCCGTCCTGAACGCCATCGACGCCGAGCTGGTCCGGCGGGACAGTCATCAGGGCATGCGCTTCGTGGGCCGTGACAAGGGGATGGATCCTTTCGAGGCCTGACGATGATCGAAGTACGCTTCGGCATGGAATTTGCGTAATAGGGTCGTTCGGGGAGGAACGACAGGAAATCATGATCGGCATTATCGACTATCGGGCGGGAAACCTGACCAGCGTCGCCAGGGCGCTTCAAAAGCTGGGGCAGCCCTGCCGGATCACCGATGATCCCGCTGTGCTCGGGGAGGCAACCCATCTCATCTTTCCGGGTGTTGGAGCGGCCGGCGAGGCCATGGCCCATCTGCAGGGCAAAGGATTGGATCGGTGGATCCGGCAGTGGGTTCGGCAGGGGAAGCCTCTATTGGGCATCTGCCTGGGCACGCAGGTCATCTTTGACCACAGCGAGGAAAACGACACGCCCTGCCTGGGCATCCTCAAAGGCTCGGTGCGGAGGTTCCCCGCCGGCCTTGAAAAAGACGGCCTTCCCCTCAAAATTCCCCATATGGGTTGGAACGAGGTCCGCTTCAAGAATCATCCTGTGTTCGCGGGCCTGCCCAAAGGAGCCGAATTTTATTTCGTTCATTCGTACTATCCCGCTCCCGCCGATGAAGGCTCGATCATCGGAACCGTCGAGTACGGGCTGACCTTCTGCGCGGCCGTCGCTCAAGGCAACCTCGTTGCCGTTCAGTTCCACCCGGAAAAGAGCGGGAACCCGGGGCTTGCGATCCTGGCCAACTTCTGCCGCTGGAGGGGAAACGATGCTCAGTAAAAGGATCATTCCCTGCCTGGATGTCCGGGCGGGCCTCTTGACCAAGGGTATCCGGTTCGAGAACAACATCGACCTGGGAGATCCCGTGGAGGCCGCCAGGCACTACTACGAGCAGGGGGCCGACGAGATCGTTTTCTACGATATTACCGCTTCTTCCGAAGGCAGGGATATTCTGATCGATGTGGTTCGACGGGTTGCGCAGGAGATCTTTATTCCCTTTTCCGTCGGCGGCGGCCTCCGAACCGTGGAGGATATGCGGCGTGTCATTCTGGCCGGCGCGGAGAAGATCAGCGTCAATTCCGAGGCCGTGAAGAATCCCGCCCTTATCGAGGAAGGCGCCGGCGCCTTCGGAAGCCAATGCGTTGTCCTAGGCATGGACGTCAAGAAGGTGGAGGCATCGGCAAAGATACCCTCGGGCTACGAGGTCGTCATTCACGGGGGGCGGATCTTCACGGGTATGGACGCCCTCCGGTGGGCCCGGGAAGCCGAGCGTCTGGGGGCAGGGGAGATCTGTCTCAATTCCATCGATGCCGACGGCACGCAGGATGGATACGAGATCGACCTGACGGCCCTTATCTCTACCCATGTGGGGATTCCCCTGATCGCCTCGGGCGGTGCGGGACGGCCGGAACACCTCCTGGAGGTGCTGACCCGGGGCCGGGCCGATGCCGCCCTCATCGCCTCCATGGTCCATTACCGGACATACACGGTTGCAGAAATCAAGGATTTTCTTTCGAATCGGGGCGTCAAGGTCCGAAGGGCCTGGTGAAGCCTTCACCACACCGCCGACCCGCCGGAAAATAAAAAAGGAAACCTGAACCATCTTGATTATTCTTTGGGGGGGATATATACTTACCGACGGAAATCCCAGGAAAAAAATAAATACTTAGGAGTCAGGGAGGCAAGAAGGACGTGGACGCAAGAAGGCATCAACTCAATGTCCAACTGGCGCAAATGCTCAAGGGCGGCGTCATCATGGACGTAACCAATGTGGAACAGGCGAAGATCGCCGAAGAGGCGGGCGCCGTGGCCGTTATGGCGCTGGAGCGGGTGCCCGCCGATATCCGGCGGGACGGCGGCGTGGCCCGGATGTCCGACCCGGCCATGATCGCCGAGATCAAGCGGGCGGTATCGATTCCGGTCATGGCCAAGGCGAGGATCGGACACTTTGTGGAGGCCCAGCTCCTGGAGGCCCTGAAGATCGACTACATCGACGAAAGCGAGGTGCTGACCCCTGCCGACGAGGAGTGCCACATCGACAAGAAGCTCTTTTCCATTCCCTTCGTCTGCGGTGCCAGGAACCTCGGGGAGGCGCTCCGGCGCATCGCCGAGGGGGCGGCCATGATCCGTACAAAGGGTGAGGCGGGAACCGGCAATGTCGTCGAGGCCGTACGCCACATGCGGACGATGAATCGGGGAATCCGACAGCTGGCGGGCATGCCTCCGGAAGAGGTGACGGGATACGCCAAGGAGAACGGCATCCCTTATGAATTGGCCCTCCAGGTAAGGGAACTGGGCAGGCTGCCCGTGGTGAACTTCGCCGCAGGCGGGATCGCCACTCCCGCAGATGCAGCCCTCATGATGCAATTGGGCTGCGACGGCATCTTTGTCGGTTCGGGCATCTTCAAATCCGCGGATCCGGCCGTGCGGGCCCGGGCCATCGTGAAGGCGACGGCCTATTACAACGACCCGGAAAAGGTTCTCGAGGCGTCCATGGGCCTGGGGGAGGCCATGGCAGGATTGGAGATATCCCAGATCCCCAAGGAGCAGCTCCTGGCCGGTCGGGGCTGGTAGCGGTCCTTCCGTTGGCCGTTGCCATGAGGGGATATAACTGACCGATGGGCGACCGCACCTTATCCGCAATCGGCGTTCTGAATCTCCAGGGCGATGTGGCGGAGCACCTCGATCATCTGGCCCGTCTGGGTATCGAGGGCACGCCGGTCAAGGAGCCGGCTGCCCTGAGCGGGCTGGCCGGCCTGATCATTCCGGGGGGTGAAAGCACCTGCCTTGCCCGCCTGATGCGCACCTTCGGCATCGCACAAGCTATAGAGAATGAATTCCGCAGGGGAATGAAGATCTGGGGAACCTGCGCCGGCGCCATCCTGATGGCTCGGGAGGTCGTCGGCGAAGCACCCTGCCTCGGCCTTATCGATCTGGTCATCGAACGAAACAGTTTCGGAAGCCAGCTGGACAGCTTCATCAGCGAAGCCGTTATCCCCCGCGTATCGGAAAGACCCCTGCCGCTCGTCTTCATCCGGGCGCCGAAGGTTCTCAGGATCGGACCCGGCGTGAAGGAGCTTCTGCGAATCGATGACTACATCGCGGCAGCGGAAAGCGGCGAGGCCCTCGTGACCGTCTTCCATCCCGAAATGACACCCTCCGTAGCCTTTCACAGGTATTTCGCCAGGAAATGCGGGCTTGATCCCTATGGCCCGGATCTTCAGCCCGACGTGGATCCGAAATGGATCACAACAAGCTGGACCCGGCTCGCACGAATTATCTGACGGATTCCCGTCGGCATGAGAAAACGGTCCGTCCGCCAGGGGGAGGGGCCACGAAAAGGAAAGCCCCCTCTCGAAGAGCGGGCAAATCGTTTGCCCTTCAATCCTCGAAAAACCCGCCTTGCCATTCCGGTCTTTTATCTATAGAATCTATCCTGTAAACCCTGTAGCGGGAGGTCTTTTTTGTACCCTCATTATGATATCATCGTCGTGGGCGGCGGACACGCCGGCTGCGAGGCGGCCCTGGCGGCGGCCCGGATGGGCTGCGAGGTGATCCTCTTCAATATCAACCTGGATTCCGTCGCCCTCATGTCCTGCAACCCCGCCATCGGAGGCCTGGCCAAGGGCCAGCTCGTCAAGGAGATCGACGCCCTGGGCGGCGAGATGGGCAGGATCGCCGACAGGACGGCGATCCATTTCCGGCTTCTCAACGCCTCGAAGGGGCCGGCGGTGCAGTCGTCGCGGTTTCAGTGCGACAAGCAGCTTTACCGGCTCGCCATGAAGGCCGTCGTGGAAAGAGAAAGCCGCCTCCATCTGCGTCAGAGCCTGGTGGAGCGCCTTCTCGTGGAAGGGGACCGGGTAACGGGCGTCCAGGATCAGACAGGTTTCTGTTACGGCGCAAAGGCCGTGGTCATTGCCACGGGAACTTTCCTCGACGGCTTGATCCATATCGGCAAGGCCAGCTTCCCGGCGGGGCGTGCCGGCGAGGTGGCCTCGCTGACCCTTGCCCGTTCTCTGCGGGAGATGGGCTTCGATATGGGACGCATGAAGACGGGGACGCCGCCCCGGCTGCGCTCATCCTCCATCGACTTTTCCCGGCTCGTTCGCCAGGACAGCGATCCCGACCCGATGCCTTTTTCCTTCACCACAGAGCAGCTTCGCCCGGAACGTCTTCCGTCCTTCTTCAGCGGCACCCATGCCGAGACCCACCGCCTCATCCGCGAGAATATCGCCTGCTCTCCACTCTATTCCGGCGTTATCAAGGGAATCAGCGCCCGCTATTGTCCCTCTCTGGAGGATAAGGTGATGCGCTTCGCGGGCAAGGAAAGCCATCCCGTCGTCCTGGAGCACGAAGGGCTGGATACGGAAGAGGTCTATGCCAAGGGGCTGGGAAACTGCATGCCGCCGGAACTCCAGGAGCGGATCGTCCACAGCGTGCCGGGCCTCGAAGCGGCCGAGATCATGCGTTCCGCCTACGCCATCGAATACGATTTCGTTCAGCCTACCCAGCTCAAACGAACCCTGGAAACGAAGGCCGTCGCAGGCCTCTACCTCGCCGGTCAGATCAACGGCACTTCGGGTTACGAGGAGGCCGCCGCCCAGGGTCTCTGGGCCGGCATCAATGCGGCCCTCGCCGTCCAGGGGAAGCCTCCCTTTATCCTCGACCGGGCCGACGCCTATATGGGGGTCCTGATCGACGATCTGGTCGTTCGAGGGGTGGATGAACCCTATCGGATGTTCACCTCCCGGGCCGAATACCGTCTCATCCTTCGGGAAGACAATGCCGTTTTCCGCCTCTTGGGCAAGGGTTTCGAGCTCGGCCTGATCGCCCGGGAGCACTTTGAGCGGCTCCAGGAAAAGATCCGGAAGGTTGAGGAGGGTCTTACATCACTTGCCGCCGTTACAATTTACCCTACAGAGCAGGCCAACGAGGCCCTCGCGAGCCTGGGTACGGCCGCGATCCGGAATCCGGTAACGCTGGCCCAGCTTCTGAAGCGCAACGAAATCGGTTACGACGATCTCAAGGGGTTTTCGGGCTGGCAGCCCGTCGGCGACCGGGACGTGAAAAAGCAGATCGAGATCGAAACGAAGTACGAAGGATACATCAAACGGCAAATCGAGGCGGTTCGGAAACTGCGGGAGATGGAAGCGAAGCGGATCCCTCCGGGATTGGATTATCTCTCCCTTCCGGGGCTTTCCAACGAACTGAAGATGAAGCTTATGAGAATCGAACCCGCCACCATCGGACAAGCCGAGAGAATCCCCGGGATGACCCAGGCCGCCCTTACCGCTATCCTGGTCGGCATAAGAAAGATGGAAGTCGCCTCCGGTCCGCCTCCGGAGGCTGCTTAGGGGCTGCCCGGCACATTGCTTTCATCTCATTTATCAGGAGGATACATGAAAACCCAATCCATGACCATTCTCATTGCCAAGGCAAAAAAAGAGATCGCCATCCCGGCGAAAATGGCAAACCGGCACGGCCTCATAGCGGGCGCCACCGGCACCGGAAAGACGGTGACGCTTCGGGTGTTGGCGGAGCGGTTCAGCGACCTCGGCACTCCGGTCATCCTGGCCGACGTCAAGGGAGACCTCTCGGCCCTATGCCGCCCGGGCGGCGACAATCCCAAGGTTGCCGAACGGATCGAGGCGCTGGGACTCAAAGACTTCACCTTCGAGGGATACCCCGTCGTCTTCTGGGATGTCTTCGGGCAGAAGGGCCATCCGCTGCGGACGACCATTTCCGAGATGGGTCCCCTGCTCTTGAGCCGGATCCTCAACCTGAACGATACCCAGAGCGGCGTTCTCAATGCGGTTTTCAAGATCGCCGACGATGAGGGACTTCTGCTGCTCGATCTCAAGGATCTACGATCGATGCTGCAATTCGTCGGCGACAATCCCGATCAATTTCGGACCGGCTACGGGAATATCTCGAAGGCAAGCATCGGCGCCATCCAGAGGAATCTGCTGGTCCTCGAAGAACAGGGTGGAGACATCTTTTTCGGAGAACCGGCCCTGAACATCCAGGACACCCTCCAGACAGACTCCAATGGAAAGGGCATCCTCAACATCATCGCCGCCGATCGACTGATGCAGTCTCCCAAACTCTACGCAACCTTTCTGCTTTGGCTTTTGGCCGAGCTCTTCGAGCAGCTTCCCGAGGTGGGGGATCCCCCGAAGCCGAAGCTCATCTTCTTCTTCGACGAAGCCCATCTGCTCTTTACGGATGCGCCGAAGGCCCTGGAAGAGAAAATAGTACAGGTTGTGCGCCTCATCCGCTCCAAGGGCGTGGGCGTTTATTTTGTTACCCAGAACCCTCTCGATCTTCCCGATGAAGTGCTGGGACAGCTCGGAAACCGCGTACAGCATGCTCTCCGGGCATTTACGCCCCGCGATCAGAAGGCGGTCAAGGCCGCGGCCGAAACGTTCCGGGCCAATCCGAAGCTCGACGTGTCGAAGGCCATCCTGGAGCTGGGCGTCGGCGAGGCCCTCGTCTCCGTTCAGGATGCAAAGGGAACACCGGGCATCGTGGAGCAGGCCTGGATCATGCCGCCCCGCAGCCGTCTCGGCATCCTGAGCGCAGAGGAAACGTCTCAGGCCATCAGGGGATCGGTCCTTTACGGCCATTACGAGAAGATCCTGGATCGGGACAGTGCTTATGAGATCCTGAAGGCTCGGACCGAGCAGATTCAGCGGGAGAAAGAGGCGGCATCGGCGGAAAGGGGACGGGGGAGAGAAGACAAATCCGAGATGGGACAGATGCTCTCTGCCGCCGTGAAGAGCGCCGCTCACGCCATCGGAAGCCAGCTCGGCCGCCAGATCATCCGTGGCGTTCTGGGATCGCTTTTCGGCGGACGGAAGAGATAATCTTGATAAGATGAAAGGCTTAGCGGGGGCCTTGGGTATCAGCCCCCCGCAGCGGGCGGAAAGAGGGCGATGACATCGCCGTCGCCGATCTGCGTTTCCAACTGGTCGAGAAAGTCGATATTTCTGCCGTTTTTCAGTATATTGTTGAGGGGCTTCAACTGGCCCGGCCCGTCGAAAAGGGCCTCTTGAAATCCCCCGTGGGATTCACCCAAGGCAGCGAGAAGCCCCCGAATCGTTTCCCCTTCGGGAAGCTCGATTTCCAGCTCCTTGCCTAGGATATCACGGAGGTGTGCAAAGGCCCTGACCGTCACCTTCATGTTCCCTCACCCCCGACAGCAAAAGGCCCGCAGTCGATACAACTGGGATTCCGGGAAATATCGATCCCGTCCATCTCGCCGTGCAGGCCGTCCCAGAACAGCAGCTTTCCCAATGGGGTCCCTTTGCCGGATAGATACTTGATGACTTCGGTCGCCTGAATGGAGCCGATGACGCCACAGGTGGCGCCCACGATGGGGGAGGTCTCGGCAGGCGGGCCTTCCGGAAAGATGCAGCGCAGACAGGCCGTCCTGCCGGGCAGGATGGTCGCCGCCTGACCGTAAAACCCTCGAACCGCCCCGTGAAAGAAAGGAATGCGGCGGGCTACGGCGGCTCGGTTCAGAAGGTAGCGGGTCGGGAAATTATCCATGGCATCAACGATCAGATCCACATCTCCGGCAAAGACGGAGACACTGCTCTCGTCGATGGTTCCGCTGTCAATTTCCAGACTGATCTGGGGATTCAGGGCCAGAAGCTTCTTCTCTGCCGATGCTGTTTTGGGCTGGTTTATATCGCCGCTCCAGTGGAGGATCTGTCGGTTGAGATTGCTCGAATCGACCCTGTCATGGTCCACCAGCCGGATAAAGCCGATGCCCGCCGCCGCCAGATAGAGGGCGATGACGGAACCCAGCCCCCCGGCGCCGGCGATCAGAACCCTGGCCTGACGAATCTTCTCCTGTCCCTCCACCCCGAGAATCGGGATTTGACGGCTGTAACGTCCGTTCAGCCCGTTCCTGTTCTCCTTTTCACCCATCAGGAATGCCTCCGCTCCGGCCGGCCTAAGCGGCGGGCCGTTTCCAGGGGGAAAACACGGGCACTCGCTTCTTGCAGCTCCGATAGTCCTCCCCGAAGCGCCTTTCCCGCTCCGTCTCCTCGACAGCCGTGATTTCCAGGCAGAGGATCAGCAGAAGGAGGAACGTAAAGAGGAAAATGAAATCAATAACCC
Source organism: Deltaproteobacteria bacterium (assembly GCA_016929555.1). Taxonomy (GTDB): domain Bacteria; phylum Desulfobacterota; class Syntrophia; order Syntrophales; family JAFGIO01; genus JAFGIO01. The sequence goes on from JAFGIO010000030.1 coordinate 10,106, forward strand.
TGCTGCGTACTCCCACAACGACATCCACCAAGATACATTATTGTACATCTGCATCGAAACTCTTGTTGCACAAATATATCGAATCATGTTAACAATCAACAACAAAGTGGGCCATGAGCACCGGGAGCAGGCAGCACGAGGCCAGATTATCGTGCCCCCTGCAGAGGAAGCACGCATCCGGCGAAACGGCCGGACAATGGACTTGGGTTGTGAATCTATTATCCATTTCATCTTTTTTCGCGGTCGTCGTCTACCTCTATCTGGGCATCTACGCCCTCCATCTGGATATCCATTCGAGATTGAACCGCATCTTCGGACTCCTATGCCTCAGTCTGTCCGTCTGGTCCTTCGGCTACGCCTTCGTTTACGCGGCTCCCGACAAGCCGAGCGTCTGGTTCTGGTTCAGGATTTCCTCCCTGGGCTGGTGCACCTTCGGCGGCATCTCTCTGCATTTTCTGCTGGTTCTGACAAGGAAAGAAAAAATCCTCAAGCAATGGTGGCTTTATCCTCTCCTGTATGTACCGGGATTGCTCTTTTTTTACCGGTCATGGACAGATGTTCTCACGGCCGGCGATTTCCTGTGGACACCGCTCGGATGGACCGAGGTAATCGCGCCCGAAGGCGCCTGGTTCTGTCTCCACATCACGAACTATATCCTCTGCATCCTCATCGGCGTCATTCTGACCTGGCGCTGGGGCCGCTCTTCGACCATCCAGAGGGAAAGGAAACAGGCCCGCATCGTCGTGTTCACGATCCTCTTGGCGCTGGTGCTGGGCACCCTGATCAACGTCATCCTCCCTATCCTGGGCTTCCGTGGCCTTCCCGGCATCGCCCACATCGTGATCCTCATCTGGGCCCTGGGTATCTGGCATGCCATCGTCGAGTACCGGCTGATGGTGCTGACGCCTTCCATCGCCACCGATGAGATCATCTCCCGGATGAAGGACATGCTCCTGCTGACCAATACGGAGGGTATCGTCATCCGCGTGAACCGCCGAACGGAGGAGCTGCTGGGCTACGAGGAAAAGGATCTGCTGGGGAGACCCTTCGACGCCATCCTTTCGGGAGAAGAGATCCCAGAAACCAACCCCTCCGTCAACAGGGCGCTCTTCTTTAAAACCAAAACCGGCGACAGCATCCCCGTGAGCGTTTCCCGCTCGGCGATCACGGACCGGGCAGGAGACGCCGTCGGCCAGGTTATCGTCGGCCAGGATATGAGGCCCACCCGGCGCCTGCAGGAAGAGATCCTTATACGCCAGCAGGCGGAAGAGACCCTTAAAAAGGCCCACAACAACCTGGAAGTTCTCGTACAGGAGCGCACGGCATCTCTCGCGAAAACCAATGAAGCCCTGCAGGCGGAGATCGATGTCCGGCGGGAAGCGGAGGCCCTCTTCAAGACCCTCTTCGACAAGACGCCCATCGGGATTTTCATCGCCCAGAAAGGGATCGTCCGGATGGTCAACCCCGAATTCAGAAAGCTAACCCAATTTTCGGAGGGGGAGCTGCTCGGCATGGACGCGTTTTCGCTCGTCGTCCCCGAAGACCGCCCCTATATCATCGGCAGGATCGAAAAGATGCTGCAGGGCGAACAGGCCCGCCCGCTGGAGGGACGGATCATCCGAAAAGACCGGAAGACGCGATGGTGCATGGGAAGCTTCAGCGCCATTCGCTATCAGGGAGAGACGGCCATTCTGGGCAGCCTGATGGACATAACGGACCGCAAGCAGGCCGAGGAAACGATCCTGCAGCTTGCCTATTACGACACCCTGACGGGGCTTCCCAACCGCGTGCTCTTCCATGACCGCTTCACGCTCGCCGTGGCCAACGCCCTCCGCGGCCAGAAGGAGCTGGCCCTGATGATGATCGATCTGGACCGGTTCAAGGAAATCAACGATACCCTGGGACACAGCACGGGTGACGAACTGCTCAAGGGGGTCAGCCAGCGTCTGACGGGCCTGCTTCGCAAGGGCGATACGATCGCCCGGATGGGAGGGGACGAATTCATCCTGCTGCTGCCCGAAATGGCACGGCGTGAGGATGCGGAAATCGTGGCCGCGAAAATCCTGAAGGCCATGCAGATTCCCTTCGATGTCGAAGGCCACCGTCTCTCCGTGACGGCAAGCATCGGGATCGCCATATACCCCTCCGACGGCAGAGAAATGGATATCCTGATGAAAAATGCGGATCAGGCGATGTACTGCGCCAAGGAAAGCGGCCGGAACAAATATGAATTCTATCAACCAACCGAATCCCGATAAAGGCGTTTTCGTGCCATGAACGATTCTCTCTGGCGGCCTTCGCAGATCGGCGCCCCCGACAACCGGAATCTGAGCGTCCACAACTACGAAGAACTGGCCGCCCTTCACGCCATCGCCCGCATTCTGGCCCAACCTCAGGAATTGAGGGATCAGCTCGAGCGGGTGCTTCAGGAGATGAGCGGCCGCCTGGGGATGCAGCGGGGAATGATCTCTTTGCTGGACCGGGAGACGGGCGAGGCGTGGCTCGATGTGGCCCATGACTTCAACATCCGGGACATGGAGGTCACCTACCAGCCCGGAGAAGGCATTACGGGACAGGTTGCCCAATCGGGGCGTCCCATGGCAATCGCCAATCTGGGAAAAGAAACCCATTTCCTGGATCGCACCGGCGCGCGGCGCTTCCTGAACCGGTCCGAACTCGCCTTCCTCTGCGTGCCCATCATCTACGACGCCCGGGTCGTGGGCGTCCTTTCGGCGGACAAGGTGGCCAGGCAGGTAGAGAACCTGGATCGGGAATTGGCCATGCTTTCCTCCGTGGCGGAACTGATCGCCAAAACGGTCCATTACCGCGCCCTGGACGAGGACAACCGGCGTTTGCGCCGGATCATCGGCCGCACCCGGACGCCTTCCGTCGATATGATCGGCCGATCCAGGGCCATACAGGAGGTTTTCAGCCTCATCGCCCAGGTGGCCCCTTCCAACACCTCCGTTCTTATTCACGGCGAAACGGGAACGGGTAAGGAACTGGCGGCCAGGGCCATCCATCAGAACAGTCCCCGCAAAAAGGGCCCCCTGGTGGAAGTGAACTGTGCCGCCATGCCCGATACCCTCATCGAAAGCGAACTTTTCGGCCATGAAAAGGGCGCCTTCACCGGGGCAAGCTACCAGCGGCGGGGCCGCTTCGAAGAGGCCAACAACGGCACCATCTTTCTCGACGAGGTGGGCGAGCTCTCGGCGGCAGCCCAGGTCAAGCTGCTCAGGGTCATTCAGGAAAAGCAGTTTCAGCCTCTGGGATCGTCCCGGACCATTCATGTCAACGTGCGCATCATCGGCGCAACCAACCGCAATCTCGAGGCGGATATTGCCTCCGGACGTTTTCGCGCTGATCTCTTTTACCGTCTGAACGTCTTTCCCATTTATCTCCCGCCGCTTCGGGAGAGGGGAAGCGATATCATCCTGCTGGCCGATCACTTCATTCTGAAATACAGCAACGAACTGCAGAAACCGGTAAAGCGGATCTCGAAGGCGGTGATGGAGCGGTTTCTCTCCTACCACTGGCCGGGCAACGTGCGGGAGCTGGAAAACTGCATCGAAAGGGCCGTTCTATTGGCCTCGGGAAACATTGTCGATACCGTCCACATGCCGCCATCGTTGCAGGCCAGATCCCAGGAGGGCGATTCAAAGAAGGTACAGGGAACCCTGAACACGGTCATTTCATCCCAGGAGAGGGCCATGATCATAGAAGCCCTGAAGGAGACCCGGGGCAATCAGAGCGAGGCCGCCAAACTCCTGGGGACGACCAAGAGGATCATCCAGTATAAAATCCGCAAGCTCGACATCGACCCGGCCCGCTTCCGTCGGAAGCCGGGTATCAATGATGCGGACAAGGTTGCGACAGATCCTGAGGATGCCTGAACACCCGGTGCAGGGCTGCCGGCAGCAGATAGAAAACATTTTCGTTCCCTCAGGCGGCCCGGGGTACATTTTTGTCTCTGCCAAAAGCCTGTGGCGGGCGGATGACTCCCTGCCGAGCGGGCAGGTGTCGCATCCGGCGAAACTTTCCATGGCCTCATTCCTCAGGGATTTCAAGATTCCAAAGCCGCCGGGACAGCGCCCCGTACAAAAAGGGCACCCGACCCCCCACCTTGTTTTGATATGGCATAAATCTGGCAAATCCGTGATACTGGATTCTTTCCGGAAGATGCAAACCTGAGCAGATCTATCGAAAGGAAAAAGCCATGTGCCGTTTATTTGCCGTGACCAGCGATGAGCCCTTCTCTCCCATGGTTGCCCTCCGGGCCATCGACGTGATGAAAGAAGGTCACGACGGTTCCGGGGTTGGCCTCTATCTGACCGATCTGGGTTCCGATTTCGAGCAGTTCAAGGGGGAGCCCATCCTCTCGGGAATCTTTTCCAACGAGGGTCTCAAGGCCCTGGACCGCTACATGATGGACCTCGACTTCATGGTGAAGTACAAGCTTTCCATCCGGCCGGCCAAAAACCCGCCTCCCGGAACGCCGCGCCGGGACAACTATGTGATCCGGGTCTACGAATATCCTCCCGACTGGGAATCCCTGACGACCGAAGAAATCCAGCATCGTCTCCTTCTTTGCCGCCTGCAGCTCCGCAAGATGGGGGAGGCGGACGAATCCATGATGGTCTTCAGCTTCTGGCCCGACGCCATCATGATCAAGGAAGTGGGCGATCCCATGGCCGTGGCGGAATATCTGGGATTGAACCGCAAGGAGCTTCAAGCCCGGACCATGCTCGCTCAGGGGAGGCAGAACACGAACTACGCCATCAACATTTACGCCTGTCATCCTTTTTTCATCCAGGGCTTCGCCACCATGACCAACGGGGAGAACACGGCCTTCGTTCCGATCCGAGAATTCCTGATGTCCAGGAACTATCCCGGCTACACGGGCTACCAGTCGGATTCCGAGGTGTTCACCCACATCCTCCACTATACGAGGAAAAACCTGGGGCTGGGGCTGGACATGTACAAGCACATCATTACCCCCCTGAAGGACGAAGAGCTGGTCCGGCATCCCGACGGTCAACGGCTGCGCCTTTGGAAGCAAAGCTGCCGGCCCCTGATCATCGACGGGCCCAACTGCGTGATCGGCTGCCTGCCCGACAAGACCCTCTTCATGGTTCAGGACAGCAAAAAGCTCCGTCCCGGCATCGTCGGCGGCCATCCGGGCATGTTCGCCTTCTCCTCGGAGATGTGCGGACTGGACGCGGCCATCCCGGCACGGGACAAGAGCAGGGATTTCCAGCCGATGAAATACGATACCGTGGCCGTGGGGCCGGATCGCAAGGAGGTGAAGCGATGGAGCCAATGGGAAGGCTCGATCCCTCTGAACTGAGCGTCAAGGACCTGCCCTGGCAGATCCTCTGGGACAAGGAGAAATGTTCCCTCTGCGGCCGCTGCACCGCCGCATGTCCCGTCCGAGCCATCGAACTGGGCGTGCATCGGAAACGGATCCTGCAGATCCCCGTGGGGCTTCAGGAACATCCATCGAATCTGTTCAGCCTATATCACGGAATCCGCCAGCGGACCGACCCGGCCCATGCCTGTACGGGTTGCGCCCTGTGCAGTCTCGTCTGCCCCAACGGGGCCATCGTCCCCATCCGCAGCGCCGAAACCGACAAGCTTCGCTTCCATGTCAACGCCGGGGGCACGCCGCGCAGGCGGGGCGGGCGCCGCAACGATCCCCGGAGCCTGCTGGACGAGATCAAGTTCATCCGCATTTCCATGCTGACCGATCCGGCCCTCGATGCGGGGCGCCATGAGTTCGAGCTCCGCACCCTGCTGGGCCGCGTTTTACCCCCCGAGCAGATTCCGACGGTCATCGCACAGGACGGCTGGGCGCCGCCGGTGCGGGAAATCTACCCGCTCATCATCGGCAGCATGTCCTTCGGCGCCCTGTCGCCCAACATGTGGGAGGGGATCCAACTGGGCGTAGCCTATCTGAACGAGGAGATGGGGATGCCGGTCCGGGTCTGCACCGGCGAGGGCGGCTGTCCGCCGAGACTTCTGCGTTCGCGGTTCCTGAAATATGTCATCCTGCAGATCGCCAGCGGCTACTTCGGCTGGGACGAGATCATCCACGCCCTGCCCGATATGAAGGAGGATCCCTGTGCCGTCGAGATCAAATACGGCCAGGGGGCCAAACCGGGGGACGGCGGATTGCTTATGTGGTACAAGGTGAACCGGCTCATTGCCGCCATCCGGGGGGTGCCGCCGGGCATCAGCCTTCCCAGCCCGCCGACGCACCAGACCAAATACTCCATCGAGGAGGCCGTGGCCAAGATGATCCAGTCCATGTCCATGGCCTGGGGATTCCGGGTTCCCGTTTTCCCCAAGATATCGGCAACCTCTACGACGCTCGCCGTCTTGAACAACCTGACGAGAAACCCCTATGCCGGGGGGCTGGCCTTGGACGGCGAAGACGGCGGCACCGGAGCAGCCTACAACGTCTCCATGGACCATATGGGCCACCCCATCGCAAGCAATGTCCGCGACGCCTACCTCAATCTGGTCAGGCTCGGCAAACAGAACGAGCTTCCGCTTCTGGCCGCGGGAGGCATCGGGAAGAACGGCAACCTGGCCGCCAACGCCGCCGCCCTGATCATGCTGGGAGCGAGCGGCGTGCAGATCGGGAAATATCTCATGCAGGCCGCCGCCGGCTGTCTGGGTTCGGAGGCTGATCGCTGCAACATCTGCAACATCGGCCTCTGCCCCAAGGGGATCACTTCCCAGGATCCGAGGCTGGATCGACGGCTGGACCCGGAAAAGGTGGCCGAACGGCTGGTGGATGTCTATCTCAGCTTCGATACGGAGCTGAAGAAGATCGTCGCCCCCCTGGGGCGCTCCACGTCACTGCCCATCGGGATGTCCGACGCTCTCGGCATCGCGGATCACCCTGCGGCCGAGCGCCTAGGCATCCGTTATGTCATATAAATTGCGTTAAGGAGCCTTCATGTCACCCAAACCGACCATCATTCTCCCCGGCATGGAGAAAGGCCTTCGCGTCGACTCCAGGATCCTGGAAGAACGCATCCAGAAGGCCGTCAGCGACGGGCACCGCGTTATCGAGGTCATCGCGCAGGGGCAGCACGGCATCGGCGGCCGGCTCTGGAAGGCGGGCAGCGAGTCCGTAATGGTGCGCATCCTGGGGACCTCGGGCCAGCGCGTCGGTTCCATGGGTTTCCCCAACACCGTCATCGACGTTGTCGGGCCCGCCTCCGACGATGTGGGATGGCTGAACGCCGGCGCCCGGATCGTGGTGCGCGGCAACGCCACCAACGGCACCGGCAACGCCATGGCCCAGGGCAAGATCTACATCGCGGGCAGCATCGGCGCCCGGGGCATGACAATGACGAAGCACAATCCCCGCTTCGACCCGCCGGAGCTCTGGGTCCTGGGGGGGGTGGGGGACTCCTTTGCCGAGTTCATGGCCGGCGGCATCGCCGTGATCTGCGGCCAGAACCCCCAGAACACGGAAAACGTTCTGGGCTATCGTCCCTGCGTTGGCATGGTGGGCGGCAAGATCTTTTTCCGGGGTCCCCATCAGGGCATCAGCGATCAGGATGCGAGGATCGCTCCTCTTTCCGACGAAGACTGGGAGTGGCTGACCCAGAACATGAAGGAATTCCTGGAGATCGTCAAACAGAAAGATCTTCTTCCGCGGCTCACCGGCGACCGCGGGGACTGGCAGCTCATCGTGGCCCGCAAGCCCCAGGAAAAGAAAAGCGGGACCGTAAGAAACCTGAAACAGTTCCGCGAGGCCGTCTGGAATCGGGAACTGGGAGGCGGCGGGCTCATCGGCGATCTGACCGATAGGGACCGCAGCCCCATCGAGATCATCACGACGGGGACGCTGCGCCGTTTCATCCCGCTTTGGGAAAACGCGAAATACCTCCCGCCCTGCCAGGCCAGCTGCCCCACGGGCATCCCCGTTCAGAAGCGGTGGGCGCTGATCCGCAAGGGACAAATCGACGAGGCCGTGGATCTGGCCCTCCTCTATACCCCCTTTCCGGCCACGGTGTGCGGCCATCTCTGTCCGAATCTCTGCATGCAGAACTGCACCCGGCATTTTTCGAGCCTGCCCGCCGTCGATACGACCCTTTTGGGGAAGGCGAGCCTCCAGGCGAAAAGCCCCGAACCGCTGCCTCCCACGGGCAGGCGCATCGCCGTTATCGGCGGCGGCGCCGCGGGCCTTTCCGTGGCCTGGCAGCTCTGGTTGAAGGGCCACGAACCGGTGATTTACGAGATGCGGGACAAACTGGGCGGAAAGATTACGGACAGCGTGCCCCGGAGCCGCATCCCCGACGAGGTTATCGAGCACGAACTGAATCGTCTGGCCGAGAAGCTCAGCCATCGGAATCTGGGACAGGCAATTTCCCTTGAGGCTTTTGTCAAGCTCCGGGAGGAGTTCGATTTTATCGTGATCGCCGCGGGCGCCCAGACGCCGAGGACGCTTCCCATCCCCGGCAGTGACCGGGCCGCAGCCGCCCTGGATTTCCTGCGCCGGGCCAGAAATGACGAGGCTTCCGTAGGAGAGAAGGTGGTCATCATCGGCGCGGGCAACGTCGGCTGCGACGCCGCCGCCGAGGCGGCCAGGGCCGGCGCGCGGGATATTACCCTGGTCGACATCCAGGAGCCGGCATCCTTCGGGGTGGAGCGCAGGCATGCAGAAGCGGCGGGCGCGCGCTTTCTCTGGCCCCGGAATGTCCTGGCCATTGCATCAACAGGAGTGGAGCTCTCAGGCGGGGAGGTGCTGCCGGCGGACACGGTCATCGTGGCCGTCGGCGACCAGCCGGATCTCTCCTTTCTGCCCGAAGAGATTGCCACACAGCGCGGTTTTGTCGTTGTGGACGATCGCTTCCGGAGCAGCGATCCCCGGGTGTTTGCCATCGGGGATGCGGTGAGGCCGGGTCTTCTGACGGAGGCCATCGGCGCAGGGCGCATCGCTGCGGAGGCCATCGACGATCTGCTGAGAGGCCGCCAGGAGACTTACGACCGGCTGCCCATGCTGGACCGGCGGAGGGTCAAGCTGGAATACTTCGATCCCCGGGTGCTTTCCTTCGAGGATCCAGCCTCCTGCGCCCTGCAATGCGCCTCCTGCGGCGCCTGCCGCGACTGCCGCCTCTGCGAGACGATCTGTCCCGAGAGCGCCATCACGCGGCGTACCCTTGAAGGGGAGGCCTTCGAATACGTCGTGGATGCCGACCGCTGCATCGGCTGCGGGTTCTGCGCGGGCGCCTGTCCCACCGGCGTATGGGCGCTTGTCGAAAACGACCCGATGGAATAACAAGGAAAGGCTTTTCATCGTAGCATCTGTAATCAAAGGCGAGATTCCACTTAACCATACTGTAGCCAAGAAAGGAGAAAAAGATGTTTACCTGTAAAACGGAAAAAGATGTCCTGAAGGCTGTAAAAGATAACAATGTGAGTTTCATTCAGTACTGGTTCACCGATGTTCTGGGCGTACAGAAGATTTTCAGCATCACCCCCTCGGAGCTGCCGGAAGGTATGGCCGAGGGCATGGGCTTCGACGGTTCCTCCATCGAGGGATTCTGCCGGATCGAGGAAAGCGATATGATCGCGAAGCCGGATCCGACAACCTTCCAGTTTCTTCCCTACCGCCCCAGCGACCGGCCCGTGGCGCGCATGTTCTGCGACATCCTGAACCCCGACGGCACCCCCTACGATGGGGATCCCCGCTATGTCCTCAAGAGAATGCTGAAGAAGGTCGGCGACAAGGGTTATACCTTCTACGTGGGTCCTGAACTGGAATTTTTCTACTTCGCCTCCGACAAGGCGCCGGAATGCCTGGACCGCGGGGGATACTTCGACGGACTTCCCGTGGACCGGGCCACCGATCTGCGCCGCCAGACGATCTTTGCCCTGCAGGACATGGGCATCCGCGTCGAATATTCCCACCACGAGGTGGCCCCGAGCCAGCATGAAATCGACCTCCGCTTCGCCGATGCCCTGGTGATGGCCGACAACGTCATGGCCTACCGGGCGGCCGTGAAGGAGATCGCCCGGCAGAACGGCGTTTATGCCACCTTCATGCCGAAACCCATCTTCGGCCAGAACGGCAGCGGCATGCACACCCATCAGTCCCTCTTCAAGGGAACGAAGAACACCTTCTTCGACGGCCGCGACCCCTACAACCTGTCGAAGACGGCCAAGCATTACATCGCGGGACTCATGGTCCACGCCCCGGAGATCACCGCCGTCTGCAACCAGTGGATCAACTCCTATAAGAGGCTGGTCCCCGGTTACGAAGCGCCTGTATACGTTTCCTGGGCGCGCCGCAACCGGTCCGCGATGATACGGGTTCCCATGTACAAGCCCGGCTAGGAACATGCAACGCGGATTGAATACCGATCCCCCGATCCGGCCTGCAATCCCTACCTGGCCTTCGCCGTTATGCTGGCGGCGGGAATGAAGGGCATCGAGAAATCCTATCCGCTGCCCGATCCCGTGGAAGAAGATATCTTCGAAATGGACGAAAATGCCCGCAACGAGGCCGGGATCGCCTCGCTGCCCGGCAGCCTTTACGAGGCGCTCCAGGCGGTCATGGCCAGTGATCTTGTGAAGGAAACCCTGGGCGAACACATTTTTTCAAAGTTCATCGCGAACAAGAAAGTAGAGTGGGACCGCTTCCGGACCCACGTCAGCCAGTATGAGATTGACCGATACCTTCCCATACTGTAGAAGGACCGGTCAGCGCAAGGACCCTTAACGACTGGCGGCAGTCGAAAGGATTGATGAAATCCCCCTTGCCCCCCTTCGGAAGGGGGGGTGGGGGGATTCTTGGATATTGCCGGTTCAAGCTTCTAAATTGAACCAAGGAAGGGTTCATGGCCATCGGTCAAGAGGATCGTCCCGCCCTGCTTGTGCTTGAGGACGGGAGCGTCTATCCGGGGGCGGCCTTCGCCGGCGAGGGGGAGGTCCTGGGGGAAGTCGTCTTCAACACGGGAATGACGGGCTATCAGGAAATCCTCACGGATCCGTCCTATAAAGGGCAGATCGTCACGATGACCTTCCCCCTCATCGGCAATACCGGGATCAATCCGGAGGACATGGAATCGGACGACATCCATTTGGAGGCGTTCGTCGTCCGGGAATATGAACCCCGTCCCAGCAACTGGCGGAGCCGGCAAAACCTGAAGACCTTTCTGGAATTCCACGGCAAGCTGGGTGTGGAAAACATCGATACACGGGCGCTCACGCGCCGCATCCGCAGCGCCGGCGCCATGCGGGGCATTCTGTCCACGGAGAGCCTGGACACGGACCTGCTGCTTGCACGGGTTCGCGCCTTCCCCGGCCTCGTCGGCCAGGACCTGGTCAGGACCGTAGGTTGCAGGAAACCCTATCTCTGGAAAGACGGCGCACCCTGGAAGGCGACCCTCACGCCACTCACCCCGCCGGAGAGAATGGGGGAGATTGTCCCTTCGGAAGGGGATATCCCATCCCCGGGGCGTCTCCGGGTGGTCGTTCTGGACTGCGGCGTCAAATTCAATATCCTGCGCAATTTGGAAAAGCGGCGGTGCGAGGTTATCGTCGTCCCGGCGGCAAGCACGGCCCAAGACATCCTGTCCTGGGAACCCGACGGTGTCCTTCTGTCCAACGGACCCGGCGATCCGGCGCCCCTGTCCTACATCGTAGAGGCCGTGCGCGGGCTTCTGGGAAAGGTTCCCCTGTTCGGCATCTGCCTTGGCCATCAGATCCTGGGACAGGCCCTGGGCGGCCGGACGGCCAAACTGAAATTCGGCCATCACGGCGTCAATCAGCCCGTAAAGAACCGGCGGTCGGGGCGCGTCGAGATCACCTCCCAGAATCACGGTTTCGTCGTCCTGCCCGAATCGCTTGGTGGTTCGTTCGAAAAGAGCCATGACAACCTGAACGACCAGACCTCGGAGGGCATTGCCGTGGCCGACCTCGGGGCCTTCAGCGTTCAGTACCACCCGGAGGCGGCGCCGGGCCCTCACGACGCCGTCTATCTTTTCGATCGGTTTATCCTGGCGATGCGCGAGGCCAAAGCGGCTCGGACCGTCTTCACCGGAAAGAGGAAGGGCAGGGATGGAGGGTTCCGATGATCCTGATCATCGATTACGGCTCCCAATACAACCAGCTCATCGCACGGCGCGTCCGGGAGCAGCACGTCTACTGCCAGATCGAACCTCCCGACATTACCCCGGAGATCATCCGGTCCCTGCGCCCGGAGGGGATCATCCTCTCGGGCGGCCCGGCGAGCATTTACGAGGCGGGCGCCCCGAAGGCGTCCCGGGCGATCTTCGAGACGGGTATTCCCGTCCTCGGGATCTGCTATGGCATGCAGTCCATGGTGGCAGCCCTGGGCGGAGAGGTCATCGGCGTCCGCAAGCGCGAGTATGGCTTTGCGCAACTGCATATCCGGGAGCCCTCGCCGCTGTTTAGCGGCATCGCCGAAGAGACGACCTGCTGGATGAGCCACGGCGATTCCATCCGCCGCCTTCCTGCCGGCTTTCGCATCACGGCCTCGACGCCCAGCACGGAGATCGCCGCCATCGAAAACCAGGAGCAAAGACTCTACGGCCTGCAGTTTCACCCGGAGGTCGCCCATACCCCCGGAGGCAAAAAGATGCTGGAAAACTTTCTCTTTGCCGTCTGCGGCTGCCGCCGCAGTTGGACCATGCGCTCCTTCGCGAGGGAGGCCGTGGCGGAGATCCGCTCCCAGGTCGGTGACGGCCGGGTCATTCTGGGGCTCAGCGGCGGCGTGGACTCCTCTGTGGCGGCTCTCCTGCTGCACCAGGCTCTCGGGGAGAGACTAACGGCGATCTTCGTCGACAACGGGGTTCTCCGCCAGGGGGAAGCGGAAGGGGTCCGCGCCCTCTTTCGAAGGCATCTCCAGATGAACGTCCGCTTCGTCAACGCAAGAATGCAGTTCCTTGCCGCCCTGAAGGGCGTCGTCGATCCGGAGCGCAAGCGCAAGATCATCGGGCGGCTCTTCATCGAGGTTTTCGAGAAGGAGGCGCGCCGCATTGCCGAGGTTGCCTATCTCGCCCAGGGCACCCTCTATCCCGATGTGATCGAGTCCCGGTCCGCCTTCGGGGGGCCCAGCGCCGTCATCAAATCCCACCACAACGTCGGCGGCCTGCCGAAGCGGATGAAGCTCAAGCTCGTCGAACCGCTGCGGCACCTCTTCAAGGACGAAGTCCGGCTGCTCGGAAAGGAACTGGGACTGCCGGACGACCTGATCTGGCGGCAGCCCTTTCCCGGTCCGGGGCTTGCCGTACGCATCATCGGCGAGGTGACACCGGGAAGGCTCTCCATCCTCCGCGGGGCCGACGCCATCCTCCAGGATGAGATCCGGGCCGCCGGCCACTACCGAAAGCTCTGGCAGTCCTTCGCCGTTCTGCTCCCGCTCAAGAGTGTCGGCATCATGGGCGACCAGCGCACCTACGAGCACATCATCGCCCTGCGGGCCGTGACGAGCGAAGACGCCATGACGGCGGACTGGGCGAGGCTTCCCCATGACCTGCTGGGCAGGATCGGAAACCGGATCATCAACGAGGTCCGGGGTGTGAACCGTGTGGTTTACGACATCAGTTCCAAGCCGCCCAGCACGATCGAGTGGGAATGAGATGCCGAAAAGGAAAGACCTCAAGAAAATCCTGATCATCGGCTCCGGCCCCATCATCATCAGCCAGGCCTGCGAATTCGACTATTCGGGGACTCAGGCCTGCAAATCCCTGAAAGAAGAAGGCTACAAGGTTGTCCTGATCAACAGCAACCCGGCCACGATCATGACGGACCCCGAAACGGCCGACCGGACGTACGTGGAGCCTGTCACGCCGGAGGCTGTGGCCAAGATCATCGCCAAAGAGAGGCCCGAGGCGCTGCTGCCCACCCTGGGCGGCCAGACGGGATTGAACACGGCCGTCGCCGTGGCCGAAAGCGGCATTCTCGACCGCTGCGGCGTGGAAATGATCGGGGCGTCGCTGCCCGTCATCCACAAGGCCGAGGACCGGGAAAAGTTTCGCCGGGCCATGGAGAACATCGGCCTGAGGGTTCCCAAAAGCGGCTTCGCGAGGAGTTCGGAAGAGGCCCTGGCCGTCGCCTCCGAAATCGGCTTCCCCCTGATCGTCCGCCCCTCCTTCACGCTGGGCGGAACGGGCAGCGGCGTCGCCTACAACCGCGAGGAGCTGCAGGAGATCGCCAAGAGCGGCCTGGAGGCCAGCATGATCCACGAGATCATGCTGGAGGAGTCGGTCCTCGGCTGGAAGGAATACGAACTCGAGGTGATGCGCGACCGGGCCGACAACGCGGTCATCATCTGTTCCATCGAAAACTTCGATCCCATGGGCGTCCATACGGGGGAATCCGTCACCGTCGCTCCCGCCCAGACCCTGACCGACGTCGAATACCAGCGCATGCGCGACGCCGCCATCGCCATCATGCGGGAAATCGGCGTGGAGACGGGGGGATCGAACGTCCAGTTCGCCGTCCATCCGGCCACGGGGGAGATGATCGTCATCGAGATGAACCCCCGGGTCTCCCGGTCTTCGGCCCTGGCCTCGAAGGCGACGGGATTCCCCATCGCCAAGATCGCCGCCAAGCTGGCCGTCGGCTATACCCTCGACGAAATTCCCAACGACATTACACGAAAGACCATGGCCTCTTTCGAACCGACCATCGATTACTGCGTTGTGAAGATCCCCCGCTGGACCTTCGAGAAATTCCCGGAGACGGAAGATTTTCTGACCACCTCCATGAAGTCCGTGGGCGAAACCATGGCCATCGGCCGCACCTTCAAGGAGGCCCTCCAGAAGGCCGTGCGCTCTCTGGAAATCGGGCGGTACAGGATCACGGAGCCTTTCCCCTATGCCGTGCGCAAGCCTTTGGAATTTCTCCGGACCAAGCTCAGAAGGCCCAATTCGCAGCGGCTCTTCTTCATCGCAGCGGCCCTGCGGCACGGCATGGGGCCCGACGAAATCCACGAATTGACCCGGATCGATCCCTGGTTCATCGACCAGATCCGGCAAATCGACGAGGCCGAGGAGGCCCTTGCCGAGGCGGGCCCTTCGACGCCCCTGCTGAAAGAAGCGAAACGTTTGGGTTTTTCCGACCGGACCCTGGGGGAACTCTGGAAAAAAACGGAAGAGGAGATGCGCCAGTGGCGCCTGCGGGAAAAGATCCTGCCCGTCTACAAGCTCGTCGATACCTGCGCCGCCGAATTCGAGGCCTATACTCCCTACTATTACTCGACCTACGAGATGGAAAACGAAACGCGGCCCTCCACGAAACCCGGGGTGGCCATCCTGGGGGGCGGACCGAACCGCATCGGCCAGGGCATCGAGTTCGACTACTGCTGCGTCCACGCCTCCTTCGCCCTAAGGGAAGAGGGGTACGAGAGCATCATGGTCAACTCGAACCCGGAGACGGTAAGCACCGACTACGACACCTCGGACAAGCTTTTCTTCGAGCCCGTCACTTTGGAGGACGTGCTGCACATTCTCGACGTCGAGGCTCCCCTGGGGGTCATCGTCCAGTTCGGCGGCCAGACACCGCTGAACCTGGCAAAGGGTCTCGAAGCGGCGGGAGCCAGGATCCTGGGCACGTCCCCCGACGCCATCGACCGGGCGGAAGACCGCAAGCGCTTCCAGGAGATCCTGAGCCGCCTGAAACTGAACCAGCCCGACAACGACACGGCCACCGATGTGGGCGAGGCAATCAGGGCGGCGGAGCGGATCGGCTACCCGGTCCTGGTGAGGCCCTCCTACGTATTGGGCGGGCGGTCCATGGAAATCGTTTACGATAAAGAGGCGCTCGGCGCCTTCATGGAACGGGCGCTGACCGTTTCCCCCGGCCACCCGATCCTCATCGACAAGTTCCTCGAAGACGCCATCGAAATCGACGTGGACGCCATCAGCGACGGGCATCTCACCGTCATCGGCGGCATCATGGAGCACATCGAAGAAGCGGGCATCCATTCCGGAGACAGCGCCTGCGTCCTTCCCGCCATCACCTTTTCCGAAGAACTGCTGAAGCGGATCGAAAGACAGGCCAAGATGATCGCCGCCGAGTTGGGGGTCATCGGGCTGATGAACATCCAGTACGCCGTGCGGAACGGCACGCTCTACGTCCTGGAGGTCAATCCCCGCGCCTCCCGCACCATCCCCTTCGTCAGCAAGACCATTGGCGTTCCCCTGGCCAAACTGGCCACCAAGGTCATGCTGGGGCGCAGCCTTTCGGAGCTCGGTTTCACGAAGCCCGTCCGGCCGAAGCATATCGCCGTCAAGGAGGCCGTCTTCCCCTTCAACCGCTTTCCCGACGTGGACATCCTGCTGGGACCGGAGATGAAGTCCACGGGCGAGGTCATGGGAATCGACCGCTCCTTCGGCCTGGCCTTCGCCAAATCCCAGATGGCGGCGGGATTTGCCCTGCCCTGCGCGGGCAACGTCTTCATCAGCGTCTCCGACATGCACAAGGACCGCATCGTCCCCGTAGCCCGCTCCTTCGAACAGATGGGATTCGGGATCATGGCGACGCGGGGCACGGCAGTCCATCTGCAGAAAAGAGGCATCGGAGCGGAGACGGTCCTGAAGGTCAGCGAAGGCCGTCCCCACGTGGTGGACCGCATCAAGAACGGCGAAATCCAGCTCGTGATCAACGTCAGTGCGGGACGCCGGTCCTCCAGGGACGCCTACCATATCCGGCGGGGCGCCCTTGTCCAAAACCTGCTCTACACGACGACCGTAGCCGGGGCGAGGGCCCTCAGCGAGGCCGTGGCCGCCCTTCAGCGGGAGCAATGGCAGGTATCGCCCCTCCAGGAATACCACGGCGGGGGCAAGGGAAAAAAGCAGCGACAGGCCCGGATGCTCTCAAAAAGCACCCGCCTTTGAGGAGAAGACGATGTCGAAAATGCATGAAAGGGAGGAAAGGCCGCGGGATTCCTGCGGGGTCTTCGCCATTTCCGGACATCCGGAGGCGGCCCGGGTCGCCTTTTTCGGCCTTTTCGCCCTCCAGCACCGGGGCCAGGAAAGCGCCGGCATCGCCACCTCCGACGGCTTCCAGGTCTGGACGGAGAGGGGAATGGGTCTCGCCTCCGAGGTCTTCGGAGAAGAGAAGCTTGCGAGACTGCCGGGCAGGCTGGCCATCGGCCACGTGCGCTACTCGACGACGGGCTCCTCGGTCATCGCCAATGCCCAGCCTTTTGTCGTCCACCACGCCGAAGAATACTACGCCCTGGCCCACAACGGCAACCTGATCAACGCCAGAGCCCTTAGAGAGCGGCTGGAGACCCGCGGCTCGATCTTCCAGTCCACCATGGACACCGAGGTGGTCGTTCACCTGATGGCGCCCTATTTCAAACACGGGCTCGAAAAGGCCCTCACAAGGGCCTTTTCCGAGATCGAAGGCGCCTACAGCATCGTCATGCTGACCCGCGACCGGATCATCGCCGCCCGGGACCCGCGGGGATTCCGCCCCCTGTCTCTGGGAATGCTCAACGGGGGCTGGGCCGTCGCCTCCGAAACCTGCGCCTTCGATCTGGTGGGGGCAAGGCACGTCCGCGACGTGGAGCCCGGCGAGATCGTCGTCATCGGCGAAGAGGGCCTTCACAGCTACCTTCCCTATCCGAAGGTGCGGCACGCCCACTGCATCTTCGAGCTGATCTACTTCGCCCGGCCCGACAGCCAGGTCTTCGGCCAGAACGTCTATCTCGCCCGCAAGAGCCTGGGGCGTCGGCTTGCCAGGGAGTACCGGCCCGAGGTGGATCTCGTCATGCCCTTCCCCGACTCGGGCAATTACGCGGCCCTGGGCTACGCCGAGGAGAGCCGCCTCCCCTTCGAGATGGGCATGATCCGAAACCATTACGTGGGGCGGACCTTCATCCAGCCCACCCAGCCCATGCGGGACTTCGGCGTCCGGGTCAAGCTGAATCCCGTCAAACCGCTGCTGGCCGGCAAGAGGGTCCTGATCGTCGAGGATTCCATCATCCGGGGCACAACGAGCCGCAACCGGGTAAAAAGCCTGCGGGAGTGCGGGGTCCGTGAGATCCACATGGCCGTCAGTTGTCCCCCGACGCGCCACCCCTGCCCCTACGGCATCGACTTCTCCTCCAAGGGCGAGCTTTTGGCCGCCCAGAAGGAAAGAGAAGAGGAAATCGCCTCCTTCATCGGCCTCGACTCCCTCCATTACCTCACCCTCGAGGGCATGCTCGATGCCACGGGCATGTCCCCCGAGGGCTTCTGCCTTGCCTGCTACACCGGTCAATACCCGATCGTCCCGCCCGAGGATCTTGGGAAGTTCTGCCTCGAAATGAAGTAGCAGGGATTCATTGCCTTTCAAAATGTTATCCAGTCACCGGACCGACGAAACAAATTAGTGAGTGCTTTTCCTGAAGTGCGCAATTCGTTGACAGGTTCCGGACGTTGACCTATACTCGGCAAAAAAGCGAGATACGAGTCCATCAGACCATGCCGGCGAACCTGCCCCCCGACTATTTTGAAGCGGAGCAGCGGTTTCGAGAGGCGAAGACCCCCGAGGCCAAGATCGAAGCCCTCGAAGAAATGCTTGCCATCATGCCCAAGCACAAGGGCACGGACAAGCTCAAAGCCATGCTGCGCGAACGGATCTCGAAACTCAGGGAAGAGGCGGGCAGGCGCAAGGGTGGGGCCAAGGCGCGAAGCGCCTACTATATCGAAAAGGAGGGCGCCGCCCAGGTGATCCTCGCCGGGCCGCCAAACTCGGGGAAGTCCTCCCTCGTCGGTCTCATCACCAAAGCCGTCCCCGAGGTGGCTCCCTTTCCCCACACGACGCACCGGGTGACACCCGGCATGGCTCATTACGAGAACATCCAGTTCCAAGTCATCGACACCCCTCCGATCACGACGGAGTATGCCGACCCGGAACTGCTCGATATGATGAGAAGGACCGACATCATCGTTATCCTATTGGATCTCGCTGCCGACACCCTGCAGCAGTTGGAGGACACGCTGGGCATCCTTCACGGTGCCCGGATCTTCTCGCCCTTCTGCGACATTCCCGAGGGCCTGAAGAGGAAGCCGATCATCCGCAAGATGCTCGTCACCGTCAACAAGATGGACAGCCGGAAGCTCGAAGAGGACTTCGAGATCTTCCGGGAACTTTCGGGAACGAGGATTCCCTGTCTGGGCATTTCCGTCAGCGGAGGACGGAACATCACGGCCTTTCTGGAAAGGCTTTACGAGATGGCGGAGATCGTCAGGGTTTATACGAAGCGGCCCGGCAGGGAGGCCGACCGGACGGCCCCCTTCGTCGTGCCTGTGGGGAGTACGCTGGAAGAGCTGGCGGGTAGGATCCACAAAGATTTCGTGGGCAGGCTGAAATACGCCCGCATCTGGGGGCGGACGGTGCGAGACGGCCAGATGGTCCAGAGGGACTACGTTCTTCAGGATGGAGATGTGGCGGAACTCTGCCTCTGAGGGCCGCCACCCCGAGGAGGTCGCTCCGATAATCGGTGATCTTGTAACAAGGCGAGTATTGAAATGAATCGTCATTCCTGCGCGAGCGGGAATCCAGTGTTGTAAAAGGCCATAGACACCAGCTTTCTCGGGAGTGACAGGTTTTTTCCGAGGCAGCAAACCATGGGGAGGCAGCGATTTTGACGGCCATTAGGAGGTTTTTACTTGATAATTCCCTATGTTCCTTTCTTGTAAAATGTAACGGGATCATGGGCGATAACAGCAACGGCGAGGTGAAGAATGTTGACGGATGAACAAATAGAACGCTATGCCGACGTGCTCCTCTGGGCCTTGAAGGTCGCCCGCAGGGGCCGCTTCCACAGCAGGGACATCGTCCTGCTGCAGTACGATCGCCAAGCCCTGCCGCTGGCGGAAATCCTCTACGAGCGGATCCTCTCGCTGAATATGAACCCGGTCCAGAGGATGATCTCTACCGCCGTCATGGAACAGAGCTTCTTCGAACGGTCGAAGGGCCGCCAGCTCGCCTTTCTGGTCCCCGGTGACAGGGAGCTATACGGGAGTCTCAACGGGCGGATCTATCTCCGGGCGCCGGACTCGCTGACCCATCTCCGCCATGTGGAGCCCACCCGGATCGGAAAGGCCCTCCTGGCCAGGAAACCGCTGCGGGACATCATGGACAAGAGGGAGGATGCCGGCGTCTACGGCTGGACGCTCTGCACCCTTCCCACGGGTGAACTGGCCGGACAGGCGAGGCTCTCTCTCGATGAATACACAAATCAGATCGTCAAGGCCTGCTACCTGGATGAGGCGGATCCCGTGGGCCGGTGGAAGGCCATCCGCGCCGAGGTGCTGCGCCTGAGACGCTGGCTGGATGGTCTGCCCATCCGGCAGCTCCACATCGAATCGAACAACGTCGATCTGAAGATTACGCCGGGGGAGGGTCGGCGGTGGATCGGCGTCTCGGGCCACAACATCCCGAGCTTCGAGATCTTCACGTCGCCGGACTGGCGGGGAACGGAGGGCCGCTACTTTGCAAACCTGCCGTCATTCCGCAATGGAAACTACGTCGAGGGCGTTCGTCTTACCTTCGAGCGCGGAAAGGCTGTGGGGATCGAGGCGGAGTCGGGCGGCGAGTTCGCTGCCAAGCAGATCGCCATGGACGGCGGGGCCTGCCGCCTCGGGGAGTTTTCGCTTACGGACCGGCGCTTCTCCCGGATCGACCGCTTCATGGCCGACACCCTCTTCGACGAGAACCACGGGGGACAGTTCGGCAATTGCCACATCGCCCTGGGGTCCTCCTATACGGCGACCTTTGCCGGAGATCCCGAGACCCTGACAAAGCAGGCAAAGCGAAAACTCGGATTCAACGACTCGGCCCTCCACTGGGACCTCGTCAATACGGAGAACAAGCGGGTAACGGCCCGTCTGGCCAAGGGTGGAACGGTCGTCATTTACGAAGGCGGCGCCTTTGCGCGTTGAGGACCGGCTTCACAGCCGCAGCGGAGCAGGAGACAGTGTAGGGGGGAACAGTATGATTGTCGGGTTACCCAGAGAAATCAAACCCTCGGAAAACCGTGTCGGCCTCGTCCCCGGCGGGGTGGAGGTCCTGGTCAGGCAGGGTCATACCCTTCTGGTAGAGGTCGGCGCCGGAAGGGGCAGCGGCATCGGCGACGCCGAGTACGAAGCGGCGGGGGCGCGGATTGTGGCGGCTGAAGAGGCCTGGGACGCCGGCCTCGTCGTCAAGGTCAAGGAACCGGTGCCCGAGGAATATCCCTTTTTGCGAAGGGATCAGATGCTTTTCACCTACCTGCATCTTGCCGCCGATGAGCAGCTGACCAGGGTATTGGTCGAGAAGGGGACCACGGCCATCGCTTATGAAACGGTCCAGCTTGCAGATGGTACGCTGCCCCTCCTCGTTCCCATGAGCGAGATCGCCGGCCGAATGGCTCCCCAGGTGGGAGCGAAATATCTGGAGAAGCCATACGGGGGCCGCGGCATTCTCCTGGGAGGGGTGCCCGGCGTGGCGCCCGGCGCGGTGGTTATCCTGGGCGGCGGGACCGTCGGCACAAACGCCGCCAAGATCGCCCTGGGGCTTGGTGCCCAGGTGACGGTCATGGACGTTAATCACCAGCGACTCCAGCACCTGGACGATATCTTCGGAGGTTGCATCATCACCCTGAGTTCGAATGAATCCTCCATCGTCCGGGCGATCCAGTACGCCGATCTGCTTATCGGGGCGGTTCTGATTCCCGGCGCCAAGGCCCCAAGGCTCGTGACGCGAGATATGCTCTCCACGATGAAGAAGGGCGCCGTCATCGTCGATGTCGCCGTCGATCAGGGCGGCTGCGTCGAGACCATCCGTCCCACCACCCACGATCGGCCCACCTATGACGTGGACGGAATTATCCACTACGGCGTCGTAAACATGCCGGGGGCCGTTCCCCGGACGTCCACCTTCGCCCTCACGAACCAGACGCTTCCCTACATCACGGCCCTGGCCGAAAGAGGAACAAGGGCCCTGGAGGGGAATCCGGCGCTGAGGAAGGGGCTGAACACCCATTGCGGCCGGGTTACCCATCGCGCCGTTGCCGAGGCCTTCGGCCTGCCCTTCACGCCGATTGCCGCAATCGAAGGCGCTGCGACGGCGGCCCTTTGACAACCGATCATGCAAAGGGGGTAACGGGATCAGCGTTTCCCGATATGGAGGATCCCTTTCGTGATGTTGCAGAGATGGTCGTTCATACGGCTGATATAGATGAGGATATCTGAAAAGACGAGTCCCGAATCGTTCACGCAGACGCCCTGCTCGAGACGTTCGATATGATTCAGCCTATACTGGACGGCAAGCTCGTCGATTTCCTTTTCGATCACGAGGGTGATGCTCGCCGCATTGTGATCGTCATTGCTCAGAGCCTTTTGGGTGAAATGCATCAGGGTCAGGGTCTTGTCGAAAAGGCGCGTCAATTCGAATTGGGCGGTTTGAGAAAAAGCAAGGTTGTCCTCGTATAAACGCTGGGCCAGCTTGGAAATGTCCTGGCAGTAATCCCCTACCCGTTCCAGATCATTAACGCTGTGAATCAAGGCGGGAACGGTCTTGCGTTTTTCGTCCGATAACTCTCCCTTCGTAATCTCCACGAGATATGCGGTAATATCACGCTGCATTTCGTCCACGGACTGTTCGTCAATGGAGATCTCATTCTTGAGTTTGTGATTGTAATGAATGATGCATAGTCTCGCTTTCTCCAGCATTTCCAGGTTGATGGCAAGCATGACCGAGAGCTGGCGGATCACCGCCCTGATGGCCAGTTCCGGTGTGGCCAATAGGTTTTCATCCAGGTATTTCGTTTCCTTCTTCTCGTAATCTTCTCCGGGAATCAGCTTATTCAGGGCTTTCAGAAAGAGAGAGACGAAGGGAAGGAAAAGGATCACATTGACTATATTGAACAGGCTGTGAAAGTTGGCGATCTGGCGGGAGATATCACCAGAGAGCATCGCGATGAGCTTGAAGGAAAGGGGCAACATGGCCAGCGCCACCACTGTTCCCAGGATGTTGAACATGGCATGACCGGCAGCGAGCCTGCGGCTGGCGAGCTTTCCCCCGATGCTGGCAATCACCGCGGTGATGCAGGTCCCGATATTGTCTCCCAAGATGAGGTAAACGGAGGCATTCAGGTCCAGCAGGTCCGCTGAGGCAAGGGCGATGACCATCCCGATGGAGGTGCTGCTGCTTTGCAGTATCATTGTCATGATGAGTCCCGTGACGATACCGAGGAGGGGGTACTTGCCGAATTGCAGAAAGAGATTCACGATATCTTCATTGCCTGTAAGGGGTTTGACTGCCTCCGTCATGATGTTGAGACCCGTGAAAAGCATGCCGAAGCCGAGGATCGCCAGTCCCTTGTTCTTGTGCTTGGTTTTTCTCGCGAAAAAGAAGATCAAGGACCCGGCAAAAACAAATAGGAGCGCTGAATCTGTGAGCTTGAATGCGATCAATTGGGCCGTGACGGTCGTGCCTATGTTGGCGCCGAAGATGACGGGCAGCGCCGCTGCAAGGCTGATCAAGCCGGCGTTGATAAAGCCGATCAGAAGCACCGAGGTGGCGCTCGAACTCTGGATGAGGGAGGTGAATCCTGCACCGACCAGCATGGATGTGATGCGGTTTATCGTAATCTTTGTGAGGACGGTCTTCAGCAGACCCAGGGAAAGTTTCTGAAGGGAATCGCTGAGAAGATAGATGCCGTAAATGAAAATGCCGAGTCCGCCCAAGATACCGAAAACGATCGAATGATTCATGATGTAGTCAATGGGTAGCGAAAGTCAGGATAATACAACAATTATAGGGCCGAATGTCCCGCCCTTTCTTCACGATCAGATCATGATGAAACCGAATGTCTCCTTTGGTTCCTGCGCATGGAATAGCGCAACGGGTCAATCGAAGCGCGTTAGACGCCCCATTTGCGGATCGCTCCGACGGCTTCATCGGCAGCGAATTCGATCAAACCCCTGCAGACAGCAGCCTTCCCGATGAATCCTTGAAAATCGTCATAACCTTCAAAGGACTGACCGGTGAGTTCCCGGCAATTCATCGAACCGGCCCTTTGGCGGAAATTGGCCACGATTTCTTTGCCGATGCAAAAAGGCTCCGGCGCCCCCATTGGGTGCTCCTTGAGCAAATTGATGTGGCCGATGAGAAAAGCCTTGATCGTATCCCGGAGGTTGCCCTGGCGGATGTCCAGACCGAACTTGAGGTTGATGCCGAGAATTGCCCCAACCAGGGCGCCGCAGACGCCGCCGCTCAGTCCTACTCCGCCGTCGAGCACAAAGGCTATCCGGTCCAACGGATCGTTGCCGATTCCTGTTCTTTTCCTGAACAAATCGAGCACTCCAAGTGCGCAGTGGACCGGTTGATGGACGGCGCCGCCGGAGAGACCGCCGGTTTCGGGCAGTCCGGCCCGAATTCTGTCGTGCAGGTATCGAATGGCGCCTCGTATATGCCACAGGCAGCCGGCCACCCGGTCTCCCGGCAGCAAATATCTGATCTGCCCCCAGGGCTTGTAAAAATCCGCCCTGCTGCGCAGACGGCAGAAGGTCGTTCCATAGGAATCGCCGAACCACCGGCTGTATTGTCCAACCAGATCCGTGATCCCTGCCTCCGCGGGCGGTCCCCGCTCCTGCAACGCCCGGTCAAATGCCAGGGCCAGTCCCAGAGCGCCGCCGGTGATTACCCCGCAGGTCGACCCGGACGCGACCACGCCCCCCTCCAGACCGGTTACCGCTCGCAAGACCGAGTCTTCCTGCCGCCCGATGATGCCCTGAATGGCTTCGTGCGAGGCCAGGGCGCAGTTCAAATCCTTGATCAGATAAAATGCAGCCCTGCGGCCCCAATAGGCCCTGTCGTTTTTCATAGGGGACCCTTGTTATGCAGCCGGGGAGTCCTGGCGCCACGGCACGGTGTCGCGTGGTTCGTCCGTGACCGTTTCCGCAGGTTCGAACCGGGGGTAGCCGTCATCTGCTGCCGCAGATCGGCAGCCCTGCTCAAGCAGGATGCCGCAGACCAGATGGCGCCATGGATAAGGAAAGGCGGCCAGGCACGAATGGGTGGCCCGCATGAATCGAATGCCCCACTCGTCCCGGTTCCTGACGGCTTCCGCGATGTCTGAAACCTTGGCCGGGCCGAGGTTCCGATGCGCAGCGATTACCGCGTCCCTCTGGTCGCGATGGAACCGTTCAAAAAGTTCAAAGAACCTGATGCAATTATCCCGACCGACGATGTAATCACCTTCCCGTACCTTGTCGCGCAGATCGTCGGGAAACCGGGCCAGGACCTCTTGCCCCCAATTGCTTTGGGAGCGGTGGCCGTCACCGGCCATCTCGATGTATCCTTCTTCGGCCATGGTCTTGTAGAAACCGTTGTAGCGGATCAGGCCGTTCACCGAGCTGTACATCAGCACCGGATTGATCTCGATGGTCACGTCGCCGGCGATCATGATCTTGAACTCCGGATCGTAGATCGACACATGGCCGGGCGAATGGGCGCAGTCGGGGATCAGGACCAGTCTGCCCAGCGGCCAGCCTTTGACCGTGACACTGCCGAAAGTGAAGTCCCGGCACTCGTCCATCCGCAGGGGTTCTACCTGTTCACGTTTCGACACCAACCCACCATAGGCCATGGCCACGATGTTTTGCACGGCCATATCGGCCAGTTCCCGGGAATGTTTTCCGATGGCGGGAATCAGGGGAAGAATCGGCGACAGGTCTTCGCGCCAGTCGTAGTAAGGCTCCCGGGCCTTGAAATCCGCCACCCAATCCAGGGCAAATTCCAGCACCGGCCGCTCCCGTTCGTTCAGCACAAAATGTGTTTCACCGATGGCGTGTTCGTCGAGAATCTCGTTGTTGCCGGCATGGTCCAGGTGCGCCTGCGTCAACGTCATGTATAGACGATCCACTTGGCCGGCATAGGCGTCGATCAGCGAGACCAGTTTTTCCATCATCACGGGGCCGCGGCCGTTGTCGATCAAAACGAGGTTTCTGTCGTCTTTGACGAGATAGGCATTGCTGCAGACGTGCTGGCCGAAAAAAACATTCGGAAACCAGCCTTCAATCCACCAGAAGTCCGGCGCCATCTGGCGCACCTGCTTGAGGAGAATGGGATCCTTGCGGATCAATACAGCGTCACTGAGTTTCACGAGTCGCCTCCTGTCGTTTCGGGGTATTCCATAAATGCGTCGCCATGGGACTTCGTTTCTGCCGGTATGTCCCAAAGAACCTGATTGAATTGATAAGTTTGAGAATACATTGTCTTTCGGCGGATAGAGCATAGGCGGAAGGGTCTTTTGTGTCAAGGAAATCCTGCTTGCGGGTCTGTTCTTATTCCGGTGCTGGCTTTGTCCTCCAAGCTCTGCTATGATGCCGCCGCTATGTCGAAACCCGATTTCCTGACGAGCGACGGGACCGCCGGGAAGCCGGAACCCATGGACCTGTTCCGGGACCCCATGGGCGGTCCGGAACTCCGCGCCCTCTACGGTTCCATCTGGAAGCTGTCCTGGCCGGTGTTCCTGAGCGAAGGCATCCATTCCGTCGTGAGCATGATCAACCGCGTCATCGTAAGCCAGTTGGGCGAAAAGGCTTTCAACAGCGTGAACGTGGGCTTGATGGTCTTTCTGCTCATCATCACCGTCATCGCCGCCGTTGCAGTAGGAACCACGGCATTGGTGGCACAGTCCTGGGGTGCGGGCGACCGCAGGAAGGCAGGGCAGGTCCTACAGCAGAGCCTGCTCTTCGGCCTGCTGCTCACCCTGGTCATCACTTTGCTTGGCATGCCCCTCTCCCGGATAACCTACTATCTGCTCGGCGCCGACCAGGAAACCGTGACACTGGGCTCCCAGTACCTTTTTTGGCTTTTTGCGGCCCTGCCCCTGTTGGCACCGGGATTCTTCATGGCGGCGGCCCTGCGGGGGGCCGGCGACACCAAGACGCCCATGATCGTTGGGATCTTCATGGGCCTCGTTTCCCTGCTGCTTTCCTACGGCCTGATCCTGGGCCGGCTGGGCATGCCGCGCCTGGAGACCCTCGGGGCGGCCCTGGCCATCGACGGGTCCTTTACCTTCTACACCCTGGTCATGGCAATCCTTTTCCTTTTCAACAGAAACGTCCTGAAGCTGCCGGTGTCGGGCTGGCGCCTCGACCTCCGTCTGGGGGCGTCGATCTTCAAGATCGGCATCCCCTCGGCCCTCGAATGGATCCTGATCCAGTTTGGGATTCTCATCTATGTATTCATCATCTACCGGTACGGAAACGCTGCGGCGGCGGGATACTTCACCGGAATCGCCATCCTCGCCTTCGCCCAGACGCCGGCCTTCGGCATCCAGACGGCCACGACGATCCTCGTGGGCCAGGCGATCGGAGCGAGGGATTTCGGCCGGGCCGAAAGCGCTTTCCGCCACACCACGTTCCTGGGCTTCATCTTGATGGCGGCGATCGGGGGCCTGATCTATTTCGCCTTCACTCCGACAACCCTCTCCTGGCTCTTTGGGAAGCTCACGGCAGAGTCCATCGCCTTTAGCAGGCTTTACGTCGTTCTGCTCGTTTTCGTGCTGCCGCTCATGGGGATCGCCTTACCCATGGCGGGCGGCCTGCGGGGGGCGGGTGACACGGTGCCGCCGCTGATCGCCTCCACCGTCGGGGTATATGGCGGAAGAATTCTTCTGGCAATGGGGGCCTACCATCTGTTCCACCCCTCTGTGCTGGTCATCTGGTGTTCCATGTTTCCGGATCTGATCCTGCGGATCGCCATCATGGCCTTGCGTCTTGCCTCGGGTCGGTGGAAGCGGGCCAAGATCTGACCGATTCCCGGCCGTAAAGGCGCGGAGAGGATAACCTCTTCTTTCGGTACCGCCGTTTTCCATATCGGAATCCCTTCAAAGACAGGATAGGATCTCATGCAAACCGCAGGAACCGGAGGTTTCGGAAGGGAGATTGAAATGGAATTGCCTGATATGCTATGCATCATTCATTGCTTTTGGGCAAAAGCCAGGGTCAGGAGCCGTACCTGGGGTCAACGGGCCGTCGACGGCGACCGGTTTTCTTGCAACGGGACGGGGCAGGAAACCTTTCCGGGATGGATCACGGCCGTAGTCGTTTTCGGCTGGCCCTTCGTTTTTCTCCAGAATGTCCCGATGTTCACGGATAAGAGAAAAGTGCAATGGGTCCTTCGTACGTTCATGGGTACAATTCAAGGGAAAACATAAGGTTGCAGGACCAAGCCTCTACCCTGGTCGAACTGCTGCACTTCGATACGGCCTATCCGGCGGGATGCCGGGTTCTGGAAGCCGGTTGCGGGGTGGGGGCGCAGACCGTTACCCTTGCCGCCAACAGCCCGGATGCCTTGATCACTTCCATCGACATTTCCGGCGACTCCCTTGCCGAAGCCGACAGGAAAGTGAAAGCGGCAGGTTTGAAGAATGTTCGATTCCGGCAGGCGGACATCTTCGCCCTGCCTTTCGAACCTCGATCTTTCGATCACGTGTTCGTCTGTTTTGTCCTGGAGCATCTGTCCCGGCCGGGGGAGGCGCTCGGTATCCTGAAGGAACTCCTGATAAGAAATGGAACCATTACCGTCATCGAAGGGGATCACGGTTCGGCCTATTTCCACCCCGACAGCGAGGCCGCCCGTAAGGCCATACAATGCCAGGTGGAATTGCAGCGGCGGGCGGGCGGCAATGCGATGATCGGGAGAGAGCTCTATCCGCTGCTGCGGGAGGCGGGATTCGAATCGATCCGGGTGTCGCCGCGGATGGTCTATGTCGATTCCAGCAGGCCGAAATTTGTCGAGGGCTTTACAAAGAACACCTTCACCGCCATGATCGAGGGGGTTCGGGAGGCGGCCCTTGCGGCCGGCATCGTCGAGCGGCACGTTTTCGATCGGGGGATTCGAGACCTCTATAGAACGACGGAGGCGGATGGCGTTTTCTGCTATACCTTCTTCAAGGCGGTTGCCCTGAACATCGGATGATTGCCGGGACGAAAGGACCGGATTCCCTCTGCCGCGGGAATTGCGGTGGATGCTGAACCGGCGCAGGCGTCTGCCCTGAAAAAAAGATAGACAGATCTCCTGCGGGATCGTGTATACTGTCCCCGGTATTTCCTTTGCGAACTCTGAATGAAAATCAAGGGCTCGATCCCGTCTTTACGGGGGTTTTAACCCGTTTCAAGGGGGCAGGCTGAGAGTCTGGAAGGGTAAGGGCTTTTTTTGCAAGATCATCAAAGGTGACCCATGTTCGATAAACGCATTTTCCACAGATATATATTCCTGATGGCCTTCGTGCTTGCCGGCTTATCCGGCACGGCACAGGCTGCCATCGTTTTTGGCCAGCTTCCCCCGCCCCCGCCCAATGCCAAACTGAGGGTTTTCGTCCTGCCCCTGACGGAAGGCAGCGGACCCGGAGGCCGCTGGCTGGTGCCGCATGAGGATTATGCCCGGAATATGGCGCAGCTCACCGAAAAATATCTCGACAAAACGGGTATCTACGAAGTGGTTCCCGAGACGGAAATCCGGTACATCCTGGGGGATCAGTCCGTCGCCGATTGGCAATGGCGCAGGAGCGATTACGCCTTGGCCGGTAAAGCCGGCAGGTCCCTCCATGCCGACTTTATCATGATTCTCGATCGGAGCTATGTTCTGCATCTGAAGTGGAAGATGCGGCTGGTCCATCCGGAGACCGGCAACTTTTACGAGGTCTCGGATTATCTGCCGATGATGAGGCAGGGTGGAGATACCATCCAGGATCTTTACAAGCGAATCATCATGACGTCCTATCGGAAGATATTCCATGAAGCAAAGCGGGATATGCTGGCCACGGCCGTCCGCAAGGGACGTATTACACGGCCCCTGCCTCCCTCGCAGGAGATGCCGGCCACTCCGCCGGTGATGCAGCCTGAAAGGGCAAAGGCGCCGTCCGCCCCGGATGACGCCCCTCCGCAGCCTCGGCCGGAAGCGGCGACGCCGGCAGTCTCTGAGCCGGCGGCGGTTGAGACAGGGGGTGACAAAACAGGGACCGTGCCCCGGGAAGGAACCGCCGCAGCGGGCAAGGCACGGCTCGTCGTCTATGATTTCGAGGCGAGTGAGGGCCTCGAAGTCGCAGCCCTCATTCTGGCGGAATCCCTCCGGGAGGAACTCCTCAAGCACGGTCATTTGACCCTGGTCAACAGGGAAAACATGGTTCAGGCTCTCGAGGAGCTCAAACTGCAGCAGTCCGCCCTTGTGGATGAGGCAAACGTGATCCGGACGGGCCGGTGGCTGGCCGCCAGCGAAGCCGTTACGGGCAGGTTCAGCGTGCTCGGTGCTATCTGCCTTCTCCAGGCGAAGCTCACGGATCTCAAGACCATGGGTACCCTGGCCATGAGGTCTCTCAAGTGCAGGATCGGCCGGGAGGAAGAACTCCTCGATGGCATGGTGGAACTCGCCGATCAGCTATCGAAAGCAGCAGCGCGGTAATTTCCCCGTCCTTTTCAGGAGTTCTCTTCCGCCGCTTCCTCTTCGATGAAATCCATAATTTCCCGCCACTGCCCTGTGGCTACCCTCTCCGGCCAATCGTTGTGCCCGGCTCCCTTGATCGTCCACATCTTCCTGTGGCCGCGGAGCGCCTCGAACAATGCGACAGCATGTCTTATCGGAATGATTTCGTCACGCTCTGCACCGATGACGGCGATCGGCCCCCGAAAGGATTTCAGGTTTTCGATGTTGTCGTAACCGTCTTTCATGAGCCATCGAACCGGCAGGAAGGGAAATTTGGATTTCGCCACAGCCCACAGGGTATCCCAGGGCGTTATGAGGACGATGCCGTCGATCGGGAGCGACCTGTCCGCGGCCGCTCCGGCCGCGACGCCGCATCCCAGGGATTCTCCCAGAAGGAAAAGGGGCTGCCCGTATGATTCGGAGGCGAGACGAACGGTCACCCGGGCGTCTTCCACAAAAGATCGTTCGCCCAGCGCTCCCTCCCGCGTCCCGTAACCCGGATACTCTGCGAGGATGACGCGATAGCCTATCGAGCCCAGTATCGATACGTAATAATCCCTGTCGGAAGCCGTTCCTGCGTTTCCATGAAAAACGATGACCGTCCCTTGGCATTTGCCGATTTCGGCTGTACCGGTGAAACCGCGATAACCGGCCGGTCCGGACGGCCAAAAACGAATCTGGCCGGCAGCCAGCTCCGTCTCCGAAGGCAATGACGTGCCTGGATAGTAGAGCATTTTGGTTTGCAGGTCGCAGCCGAACATTGACATGAAAAATGCGATCAGAAGGAAAGCTCTCGCAGCGGAGCTGCAATGCATTATACACCACATCGGATCATAGACTCGAACTCAAAGCGCGGGAATGCCAAGAAGGGGTCAAATCGGACTTTTTACGGTTTCATCAAATCCGGCCTAGATTGTACGTCGACCGTCCTGTCAAAACTTGGTCGGCCAGTTGGCCAGCTTGTGTTCGCTGACGAGACCCTTCCGGTAATCCTGGCAGATCTCCAGGGTTTTGATGATCTGTTCCCTCGTGTCCCGTGGATCGATCACGTCGTGAAGGGCATGAAGACCCGCCGGAGTAGGGAGAGGCATCGAAACGCCTCTGCTGCCGGGCGTGGCTTCTCCGCTGCTGCAGTTCCTCCAATTCCCTCTCGAACGGCATCACCCCACCCCCCTCGCTTTTGATCGGGACCGTTTCGCCTCCGCTTTGACGGCCCGGTATACGTCCAAAACCATGCCACCCCATTACAGCCTTGCGCGGGGAAGACCTTGAAAATTCTCATGCTTCGCGGCGTCTCCCGAAGGGGATTCCCAGTTTTCTCATCCTGTTCCGGAGGGTGTTGGGATTGATTTTGAGGATTTCCGCAGCCCCTCCCGGACCGTTCACCCTGCCCTTCGCCAGCTTCAGCACGTGCCGAATCTGCCGGGACATCGCCTCATCGAGACTAGGCGGTCCCTCTGCCGAATCCGCATCCATCGAGGTCTTCCTGGCTCGATTGAAGAAGGCCAGCTCACTGAAGGACAAAAGCTCCCTTTCATGGATCATCGCCCGTTCGATCAGATTCTCCAATTCCCGAACGTTGCCGGGCCAATGGTAGTTTGTGAGGCGATCCAATGCGCCGGGTTCCAGGCGGGGCGGCTCGGTCAAGCCCATTTCCCGATACTTCTTATGAAGGAAATGATGCACCAGGGCGGGAATATCTTCTTTTCTCTCGCGCAGGGGCGGGATGTCGATGGGAAACACGTTGATGCGAAACCAGAGATCCTCGCGAAAATGATTCGATCGGACCATGCCCTCCAGATCCCGGTGTGTGGCGGCGACCGTGCGGATGTCCACCGTGATGGGGCTCGACCCGCCGACCCGTTCGATTTCCTTGTTCTGAAGAACCCGGAGCAGCCTGCCCTGCGCCGTCATCGGAAGATCCCCGATTTCATCCAGAAAGATCGTGCCGCCGTGGGCCCTTTCGAAGCGCCCCCGTTTCTGGCTCAGCGCGCCGGTGAAGGCCCCCTTTTCGTGGCCGAAAAGTTCGCTGTCGATGAGGGTCTCCGGGAGGGCGCCGCAATTGACCTTGATGCAAGGACCGTTTCTACGCGGCGACAACTGGTGAATGGCATTGGCGATGACCTCCTTGCCCGTTCCGGTCTCTCCGAACAGCAGAACCGGACTGCCGAGTGGGGCGACATGGCGCACCTTATTCATCACGTCCTTTAGCCCCATGTCCCTTCCTACGATCTCTTCGCTCGTCTTGCTCAGAAGATCGAGTTCCTGCTGCAGGTAGCGGTTGTCATCGGTCAGCAGATCTTTCAACTGCACGATCTCCTCGTGCGACAGGCTGTTCGACAGGGCCATCGCGAAGGGCTCGTTGAGCTGGCGGAGCAGCCGGACGTGCTCCTGGTTGAAGACGCCTTTTGCCTGCGCTCTCAGGATGACGTAACCGATTTCGTTGTCTTCGAGGATCAGGCGCATGATCAGAAGGGATGAATCCGG
Organism: Deltaproteobacteria bacterium; assembly: GCA_016929555.1. GTDB lineage: Bacteria > Desulfobacterota > Syntrophia > Syntrophales > JAFGIO01 > JAFGIO01. The sequence continues at coordinate 43,055 of JAFGIO010000030.1, forward strand.
TGTGGAAAACCCCATGGGTTTGGTGATCGGATCGAGGTCGGGCCGGTTGACGATCACGACGTCCGGGACGCCGCCGCCCGCAAGGAATTGGCGGGCATTTTCGGGCAGGGTGGTCAAGGTGCCGATTTTTTTGCCGCCCATAACATCGGCAAAGGCGACCGATCGGGCAATCCCCAAACCGGGCTCGTAAATGTTGAGGTGAACATCCGTGACCGGAATGAATTCCTGAAGGCATTTCAGGCACCGCCAGAGGGCGGTTTCGAGATTCAAACTGCTGCAGATGCTCAGTGTGGCCTTCCTGAAAAAGGTGTTTTCATCCACCGCGAAAATCCCCCGCATTCCAGAGGACCGTTCTTATCTTATTTGGTAATTCCAAGTGGTATTGCCTCATTCGATAACATATTTTCTCACATTTGGTAACAGTTTTTACCCATGAGAATGCCCTGGCTGATTCTTGACGGTCTCGTACAAGTCGTAGATCACCCTTCCCCTCGAGGGGGAGGGGTGGGGTGGGTGTGAACCATTTTGAATTTGTTAATTTTTTGTTCACCCTTCCCTGAATCCCATCCCCTCAAGGGACGGGATTCAGGGATTTATACGAAGGAGTCCTTATTGGTTACGATAACGTGGAATGGATCATGCGTAGATAGAGGGTTCACAAAAGATTGAGATGGAGATCAATGTTTGAACACAGCGCCCGGCACGGGACGTTTCACCAAAGAAAGGAGAGGGACATTATGGGACTTTTGGAAGGAAAAGTAGCGATCATCAGCGGTTCGGGCAGAGGCATCGGCAGGGCGGCGGCGGAGATTTTCGCCCGGGAGGGCGCTTCCGTCGTCGTCAACGATCTGGACAAGGACCCGGCGAACGAGGTCGTCGAGTTCATCAAGGGGCGGGGCGGGAAGGCCGTCGCCTGTCCCGGGAACGTCACCGCACCGGATTTCGGTGAGAGGTTCGTCAAGACGGCCCTGGAATCCTTCGGGAGATTGGACATCATTGTAAACAATGCAGGCTACACCTGGGACGCGGTCATCCAGAACATGACGGACGAGCAGTGGTACGCCATGATCGACGTCCACGCGACGGCTCCGTTTCGGATCCTGCGGGCTGCGGCGCCCTACATCCGCAACGCCGTCAAGCAGGAAAAGGCCGCAGGGCAATACGTTCAGCGGAAGATCGTCAATGTATCGTCCCTTGCCGCTTACGGAAGCGCCGGCCAGGTGAATTACAGCGCGGGCAAGGCCGCCATGCTCGGGATCATCAAGACCCTCGCCAAGGAATGGGGCCGGTACAACGTCAACGCCAACGCCGTCGTGTACGGCTGGATCAAGACGAGGCTGACGGGAGAGAAGGAGACCTCCCAGGACATCGTCATCGAAGGCAAATCCATCGCCGTAGGCGTCCCCAAGGCGGGGATCGACAACATGCTCATGACGCTGCCCCTGGGCAGGGCGGGGACGCCGGTGGAAGCGGCATCGGCCATCTTCTTTTTCGCCTCGCCCCTGGCGGATTACGTCACCGGCCAGGTTTTGCCTGTGGACGGCGGCATGCACATCTAAGGAATGGAGAAACATCATGCTGAAAACGAGAATGACGGAATTGATGGGGATCAAATACCCCATCATTCAGGGAGGAATGGGTTGGCTCGGCTTGGCGGAGTTGGTGGCGGCCGTTTCCAATGCGGGCGGTCTTGGAGTTTTGGGTTCGGCGACCCATCCCGATCCGGAAGACCTCCGCGAAGAGATCCGCAAGGTGAAAAAGTTAACCGACAAACCCTTCGGGGTGAACATCGTCATGCTGCCGGCAATCCGAGAACTGCCGAATGACGGTTTTGTCCAGGTGATTTGCGAAGAGGGTGTGCCCGTGGTCGAGACAGCCGCCGGGAAGCCCGGGAAGTACATCGATGCCCTCAAGCGGGCGAACGTGAAGATCATGCACAAGGTGGGGTCGGTGCAGCATGCACGCAATGCACAGAAGCTCGGCTACGATGCCGTCGAAGTCGTTGGCTTCGAGAGTGCCGGATTTCCCCTGCCCGACGATGTCACCATGTGGAACCTCATTCCCCGCATTGTGGACGCCGTTGATATTCCTGTCTCAGCCGCGGGCGGGACGACGGACTATCGCCAGCTGACGGCCGCCCTGGCCCTCGGTGCGGATTCGGTGACCTGCGGGACGGTCTTCATGGCGACAAAGGAATGTGCCGCCCATTCCAATCTGAAGCAGCGGTTGGTGGAGGCCAACGAGTACGATACGGTCATGATCCAGCGCACGATCAACAACCAAACTCGTGTTTTCAAAAACGAACTGGCCTTGAAGGTGCTGGAGATGGAGGCACGGAAGGCGCCCTTCGAGGAGCTCGTCACGATGATCAGCGGCGAGAGGGGCCGGAGGGTTTATTTTGAAGGGGACGTGGACTACGGTACGATCTCCTGCGGCCAGGGTGTGGGCCTGATCAAGGATATTCCCACGGTCAAGGAGGTCATCGACAGGATGGTCGCGGGGGCGGAAAAGCTCCTGAAGCGACTGAGCTCATAATGGGGCCGCAGATGATCGTTGATAGACCCCACCCTCACCCCCTTGCTAATGCGGGGCAAGGGGGATGTATGCTTCTGTCGGTCTGCCGGATAGGAGACTGACTTATTTTCGGGAGGAAGTTATGGATTACAAATATGTGGAGGTCGCCATCGAAGATCACATCGCAACGGTGGCGATGAACCGTACGGACAGCATGAACGCCCTCAATGTGCCTTTGACGGCAGATATCACGGAATCGGTCCGCGAGCTGAGCAACAACAACGAGGTGAGGGTGATCGTCCTGAAGAGCAATGCCAAAATCTTCTGTGCGGGCCTAGATCTCAAGGCCTTTGCGGGGCGCGAGATGAAAAACCCGGTCCGCGACATCATCGATATGCAGTTTGAGGATCACTATATCCTGGACTGCTGCAACGTCCTCGAGGAATGCCGGAAGCCGGTCATCGCCGCGATCCACGGGAAATGCATCGGCGGCGGGCTGGATATGGTATGTGCCTGCGACATCCGCCTCTGCACGGAGGATGCCTCCTTTTCGCTCCGGGAGGCCGGGATAGGTCTGGTGGCGGATATGGGCGTTCTGCAGAGGATTCCGCTGATCATCGGCCAGGGTTTCGCCCGGGAGATGGCCTACACGGCCAGGTACTACACGGCGCGGGAGGTCGAGCGCATGGGACTCGTCAACGGCGTCTTTGCCGACCAGGCTTCCCTGATGGAAGGGGCGAAGAAGCTCGCTGCGGAAATCGCGGCGAATGCCCCTCTCGCCGTCGAAGGGTCGAAGGACGTTCTGAACTACAGCCGGAACAAATCGATGGGGGACGGCATTGCCTACGCCATCCAGAAGAACCATCTGCTGTTCGGTTCGGACGATCTGAAGGAATCGATGCTGTCCTTCGCTGAGAGGAGAAAGCCCCAGTTCAAGGGTTGTTAGTGAAGTTTCCCTTGCAACCTTTTGAAATGAAAGGTAGAGGGGGTCTCGAATGCTGCGCGATACATTTGGCAAAGGAGAAAAGACGGGGAATGAATGATCAAGCGCTATCAGGTGTGAAAATTCTCGAATACTGCAGCACGGTCACGGGTGCCTACACCGCCAAGATCATGGCCGACATGGGGGCCGAGGTGATCAAGGTGGAACCTCCGGGAAAGGGAGACGATGCCAGAAGGCATCCTCCCTTTGCCGGCGACATCCCCCATCCGGAAAAGAGCACCCTCTTTTTGTTTTTGAACAGCAACAAGCTGGGCGTTACCCTCGATGTCCGAAAGGATGAAGGGCGCGAAATCTTCAGGAAGCTCGCCGGGGATGCGGACATCCTCGTGGAGGATGGCCCTGTGGGACAGATGGAGGAGACCGGCCTGGGATACGATGTTCTGAAGGAATGGAATCCCGGCCTGATCATGATCTCCATTACCCCCTACGGACGGAGCGGACCCTACAGGGACTACAAGGCCTACCAGCTCAATCTGGCAAACACCGGCGGGCAGGCCTATCTCCAGCCCCAGCCTTCCGTGAATCTCGATCGGCCGCCGGTCAAGCCGGGAGGCCATCTCACCGACTACGATTCCGCCCTGATGGCCGCCGTGGCCATTGTGGCCGCCTATTACCGGAAAACGATGACGGGCCGCGGCCAGTTCATCGAGATCTCCAAACAGGAAGCCATCCTCAACATGCAGCGGGTGGACACCCTCATGTTCGCCAACGCGGGAGGCGTCCTGAACCGATCGGGAAAACTCAATCCCATCCCGGGCGGCGGCGTCTTGCCCGCCAAGGACGGCCATGTCATCATCAGCGCTCCGGAGGATCACCAGTGGGACGCCCTGATGAAATTCATGGGAGATCCGGACTGGTCCAAGGAGGACTGGTGCAGGGACCGGTTCGTCCGGGCCGAAAACGCCGCGGAGCAGAAGAAGCTGATCTCGCAGTGGATGACGCAGTATCCCAAAGAACGGATATTCCATGAGGGCCAGGCCGGGAAGGTCCCCGTGGCGTCGGTCAGCACCCCGGAAGATCTGGCCGACTCGGAACAGTTGCAGGTCAGGGGGTTCTGGAGCGAAATGGACCATCCCGTTGTGGGGAAAATCAAGTTTCCCGCCTCTCCCTATCGGTTTTCCAAGACGCCCTGGCAAATGCAGCGTCCGGCGCCCATGCTGGGCGAACACAACGAGGCGATCTACAACCACAGGCTAGGATACGACCGGGCGGGGCTGGCGAGGCTGCGGGAAGAAGGCATTATATGATCGAGGGGAAAAGAACGATGAACGGAGGACCTTTAGAGGGGATAAGAGTAACCGAATTCACCTCGGCCTGGGCCGGACCCTATGCGACCGCCCTGCTGGCGATGCTGGGGGCGGAGGTCATCAAGGTAGAGAGCCGGAAACGCCCCGACTATTCCCGAACGATTTCCTTTACGTCGGGATCGCAGTTTTCGGGACTCGATGCGTCCTGGGTGTACGATTGCCTCAATCTCAACAAGAAGTGCGTCACCTTGAACCTTTCCAAGCCAAGGGCCGTGGATCTTGCGAAAAGGCTGGTTTCCGCAAGCGATGTGGTGGCGGAAAACATGCGGCCGGGTGTGATCGAAAGGCTCGGTCTCGGGTATGAAGCCTTGCGCGAATGCAAACGGGATGTTATCTATCTTTCATCGTCGGCCTGCGGACAGACGGGCCCGGAAAGGGAATATTCGGGCTACGCTCCCGCTTTCGCCGCCATGGGGGGTGCGTCTTTCATCACGGGCTATGAAGACTGGCCGCCCAGCACCTTTTTGGGCGACATCGATTTGCGGAGCGCGACGACGGCGGCCTTCGCCATTCTGGCGGCCCTGGTCCACCGAAAAAAGTCGGGAGAGGGTCAATACATCGATCTGGCTTCCCGGGAGACGATCGCCGTCATGGTCGGTGATGTGCTGCTCGATTACACGATGAACGGAAAGGTTCAAACCCGGCGGGGGAACAGGGAAGAGACCATGGCGCCGCACAACAACTACCGCTGCCGCGGCGACGACCGGTGGATCGGTATTGCCGTGGCCACCGAGGACGAATGGCTCGCCCTGTGCAGGGTCATGGGCAAACCGGAATTGGCGGCGGACGGGCGCTTCAGCGACCGTGACCGGCGGATTGCCAATCAGGAGGCGCTGGACCGAATCATCAGCGACTGGACCGTGCATCACGACAGCAATGTGCTTTCGGCCATGCTTCAGAAAGAGGGCGTTGCCGCCGCCCCCTGCATGAACAGCGAGGATCTCTTCAAGGACCCCCATCTCAAGGCGAGGGAAGTCTACCAAACCGTGGAACACCCGGTGATCGGGAAGGACTGGGTTGTCGCCCCGCCCTGGAGGCTCTCGGAAACCCCGGCGGCGATCACCCGCCATGCCCCTCTGCTGGGCGAGCACAACGATCTCGTTTTTCACGAGATGCTGGGAATGTCCCGGGAAGAAATCCAAGCGCTTGAACAGGAAGAGGTGATCTTTTAAACATCCGAAAAGGAGGTAGGAAAATGGTTTCGGAAGAATCTCATGTAAAGATGGAAATGGTGGAGGAAGGGATCGCGCTCATCACGCTGAACCGGCCGGACCAGGGCAACGCATACACGCCGCTGATGAAGGAACAGTTGGACGGGTTTTTCCGCCAGTGCAGCGATGACGATACCGTCCGCGTGATCGTCGTGACCGGCGCCGGCCGCGCCTTCTGCGTCGGGGCGGACCTGGCGTCGGGAGGGGCATCCTTCGATGTCGATTCCGTTGCAGGAGGAGAGCCGGGAAGGGATGCGCATTTCTTCGGCTACCAGTCGAAAAAGCCCATCATCGGCGCCCTCAATGGCCACACCGTCGGCATAGGGCTGACCACGGCGCTGACCTGGGACTTCCTCTTTGTCGCGCAGGAGGCCAAGCTCGCCTTCCCCTTCGTCCGGCGGGGCATCGGTCCGGAGATGGGAAGCACGTACCTGCTGCCGCGGCTCGTCGGTCTGAGAAGGGCGATCGATCTGATGCTCACGGGCCGCACCTTCAGCGGGGCCGAGGCGGCAGCTTACGGCATCGCCCTGGAGGCCCTGCCCGCGGACCAGGTTCTGTCGAGGGCGATGGAGATGGCCAGGGAAATCAGGGACAACTGCGCGCCGGTAAGCATCGCCATGGTGAAGAAGATGATCTGGGATCACCTGTGGACGACCGACTATGTCGGCGCCGCAGTCCTCGAGGATAGGAGCTGGCAATGGGCGGGAAAGCATCCCGACGCCATGGAGGGCGTCATGTC
>JAFGIO010000194.1 GCA_016929555.1 Deltaproteobacteria bacterium
AGGCGTGCTCCATCGCCTCCGGCAAGCAACAACGCTACGCGCTGCTTTGGCGCTGCCGCCGCCAGGCTTTCGATATTATCATCCTGCTTGGAAATGTGCCGCATCAAGTCAAACACGACAAATAAACCTCTATCTCATTAGCAAGAAAGCACTTCGATCTACAGAGGGCACAATCCGGATCCATGGACCCGGTTCAATATGCGCAATGTTCACCTTTCGCCTCTATTTTTTTTAACACGCTTAGTTCCAGCAGATCTTGATTGATCCAGATTCAACCTGTCGATGAGCCTCGCCATACATTGGTGTCAAAAGGAGGTAATATGACTATCCCGAAAGTACAACTTGTCGATTGGGAGGCTCTGCTGCATGGCATCTTCCGCGGGATGACCGTAATAGAATTCGGTTAAGCGGGCATTCATTTTCACTAGTTTCTGTCGCGAAACGGGTACAAATGCCGACATTTCACCTGCTCCGGGATAGTTCAAACATGATCATCGCAAAATACGTAATTGGAAATACGGGTTAACCCCCACAGGTTCTGCACCTTGAAGTTTTGGAAGGCGCTCCTAGCCCGCATTTCTCACAAAGTTTCTACTGCGGCGGTACAGAGCACCATGTCTACCGCGTACGCGTGGTTTTTACGCACGCGCTCCCTCAGCCTCCTCGACAAACTGTTCAAGTACGCCTGCGGGGTCTTCAGTCGCGCACCTTGTATCCACGGCCCTCTGAACCGCCTACGAAATTCTGTGAGAAAAGCGGGCTATAAAAAACGATACCACCGGGCAACTTGCCGTTCTGTTCAATAGTGACCACATGCGTGAGCTGGACTGACCAGACATGCGAACTGCCCCAAAGTATAAATAAGGAATTGCCGATCTCCGGCCAGCCGGCGCGGAAGTGTAGATTGAAACGCTCTCTGGGGATTCGCGACTTAAGCTTTAACGGCGCCCGGAGCAAAGGGAATCGACCTTTTTCAATTTGCATCGGTGTCCCATTCGGTGGCGGGCGGGACTGGAAATCAGGGGGCATATCATGGCAAAAGCAGTAGGCATTGATCTGGGCACTACCAACTCGGTGGTCGCCGTTATGGAAGGTGGAAAGCCGACCGTAATAATTAACAGCGATGGCGCTCGAATCACGCCTTCCGTGGTGGCTTATACCAAAACAGGGGAGCGATTGGTCGGGCAGCTGGCAAAGCGCCAGGCAGCGATCAATCCGGAACAGACCATTTACTCGGCCAAGCGTTTCGTTGGACGACGCTACTCGGAGGTTCAGTCGGAGATCAAAAACGTTCCATATAGCGTGACTGCAGGTCCGAACGACGCTGTGCGTTTTGAAATCGCAGGAAAGCCCGTGGCTCCGGAAGAGATCTCGGCAAGCGTACTGCGTAAACTGGCGGACGACGCTTCCAAATATATCGGCGAAAAAATTACAGATGCGGTCATCACAGTTCCGGCTTATTTCAACGATGCACAACGGCAGGCCACCAAGGACGCAGGCAAGATCGCCGGCCTTAAAGTACTGCGCATCATTAATGAGCCGACAGCCGCCGCCCTGGCCTACGGCGTCGACAAAAAGAAGAATGAGACCATCATGGTCTTTGACCTTGGAGGCGGCACATTCGACGTTTCAATCCTGGATGTCGGGGATGGTGTATTTGAAGTGAAGGCAACCTCCGGTGATACCCATCTTGGAGGTGACGATTTCGATAAGCGCATTGTCGACTGGCTGGCTCAGGAGTTCCTACACGATCAGGGCATCGATCTCCGAAAAGACCGTCAGGCCCTGCAGCGGCTAACGGAAGCGGCAGAGAAGGCAAAGATCGAGTTGTCAAGCGTGGTAGAGACATCAATCAGCCTGCCATTCGTCACAGCCGATGCAGCGGGGCCAAAGCATTTGGAAATGAAGCTGGCCAGGGCCAAGTTCGATCAGCTAACGGCGGACCTGGTGGAACGCTGCGTGGGCCCGGTCAAGCAGGCGCTGCAGGATGCCAAACTCAGCGAGAGCGGAATCGATGAAATAGTGCTTGTTGGCGGATCCACCCGTACCCCGGCGGTACAAGCACTGGTGCGTCGTCTCATTGCCGGCAAAGAACCTAACCAGTCTGTCAATCCCGATGAAGTCGTTGCCATTGGAGCAGCCATTCAGGCGGGTATCCTTGCCGGCGAAGTCAAAGACGTGGTGCTGCTCGATGTGACGCCACTCTCCCTGGGGATCGAAACTCTCGGCGGCGTGATGACCAGGCTTGTCGAACGAAACACGACCATTCCGGTCAGACGCTCGGAGGTATTTTCAACGGCCGAGGACAATCAGACTGCTGTAGATGTCCACATCCTGCAGGGAGAGCGGGAACTGGCCCGCGATAACCGCACCCTGGGCCACTTCCGCCTTGAAGGCATCCGGCCTGCGCAGCGGAGTCTCCCGCAGATCGAGGTGATCTTCGATATCGACACAAACGGCATTGTGAAGGTTACGGCGCGCGACAAGGACACGGGTAAGGCGCAAGAGATCACAATCAGTGGCTCGACCCAGCTTTCGCGCGATGAGATTGACCGCATGGTCAAGGACGCGCAAGGGCACGCGGAAGAGGACCGGCGGCGTCACGGGGAGATTGAAGCGCGCAACGCCGCCAACTCGGTGGCCTACCAGGCCGAGCGGCAAATAGCGGAGCTTGGTGTTAGTGTCCCCCTCAATGAAAAGGCGCGCGCCGAACAGTTGATAGCGGAGATCCGGCAGTCGACCAGGAGCGAGTCTTCCGATATCGCGAGCCTGCGCCGGCTGACGAGCGACCTGCAGCAACTTGTCTATGGGCTCGCATCCGCATCCCAGGGTTCCACCGCTGCCGGCGGTAACGAGAGTGCCGCACCTCCCCCTGGTGGGGATGAGGTTATTGACGCGGAATTCAGGCCGAGCAAGTGAAGAAGGCTCACTTATGACCAGGAATTGAGTCCCTGTCATCTTGGAAAGGCGCATGATGGCAAACAGAAGTGAAGACAAAGAGGAAATGGGAATAGACAGCGCGAGCCAGGCAGGCGTAGAAGGCAGTGAACATGAGCGGCTCAAAGCGGAACTAAGCCGAGAGCACGAGATGTACCTTAGAACTCTGGCCGATTTCGATAACTATCGCCGGCGCTCAGA
>JAFGIO010000031.1 GCA_016929555.1 Deltaproteobacteria bacterium
AGGGCGGCCAGAAGTGAAAAGCCGCGGTTTCAAGACCTTTGAAAGGTGTGGATCGGTTCTTTGTGACATTTGGAGGAGGTTCGGCCATGAAGGAATTGTTGGAAAAGATAGACTGGCTCGGCCATTCGAGCGTCAAGATCGGGGGCAGGAAGGTGATTTATATCGATCCCTGGAAGCTCAAGGACGGCGAAAAGGCGGATCTCATCCTGATCAGCCACAGCCATTACGATCATCTCTCGCCCGAGGACGTCAAGAAGATCCAGAAAGCCGATACGGTCATCGTCGCAACGGAGGACAGTGCCTCCAAGCTCACGGGCGACGTGCGGACCCTCAAACCGGGCGAAAACCTTACTGCCCATGGCATCCGGGTCGAGGCGGTGCCCTCCTACAACAGGAACAAGGCCTTTCACCCGAAGGCGAGTCAATGGATCGGCTTCGTCTTCACCATCGAGGGGAAGAGGATCTATTACGGCGGCGATACGGATTTCATCCCCGAGATGAAGGAGATCAAGGCCGACATCGCGATCCTGCCCGTGGGCGGCACCTATACCATGACGGCCGAGGAAGCGGCCCAGGCCGTCGATCTGATCAAGCCCGAAACGGCCATTCCCATTCACTACGACGACATCGTGGGCTCCCTCGAGGATGCAAAACGTTTCAGGGACCTCTGCAAGGTCCCCGTGGTAATCAAGGCCAAAACAGATCCCTAAGCGCAAGACGGGAAGCTCCGACAAGGTCGGCTCCCAGCCTGCGGCCTGTCATCATAAATCGATGGGGACCCGATCGGGGGTTTTTTCACCCCGAAGGCCCCCATCGATTTTTTTTGCAGATTGTTGCCAAAAACGGCTTGACATAAAGAATTTGATGTTTATGTTATGCGAAATCTTTAGGGGGTTATAACGCCAATTGCTTTGAAATATTAATGATTAAGAAAGGAGAGTTGTAGGCATGAAGATCAGACCACTGCAGGACAGAGTCATTGTCAAGCGCGTAGAGGAAGAGCAGAAAACCAAAGGCGGGATCATCATCCCCGATACGGCGAAGGAAAAACCCATAGAAGGCCAGGTTGTGGCCGTCGGCAAGGGAAAGGTCGGCGATGACGGAAAGCTGGTCAAACCGGACGTCAAGGCGGGCGACAGGGTTCTATTCAGCAAGTATGCCGGCACGGAAGTCAAGATAGACGGCGTTGAGCATCTCATCATGAGAGAAGACGACATTCTCGGCGTGATCGAAAAGTAATACGTAATCATAAGGAGGTTAATGTAGAATGGGAGCTAAGATAATTCAGTACGATGAAGAGGCAAGAAAATCGATTCTCAAGGGTGTGAACACGCTCGCCGACGCCGTGAAGGTAACCCTCGGCCCCAAAGGCCGCAATGTTATCCTGGATAAATCCTTCGGCGCACCGACGGTAACGAAAGACGGCGTCACCGTTGCCAAGGAGATCGAACTGGAAGATAAATTTGAAAACATGGGCGCCCAGATGGTCCGGGAAGTGGCCAGCAAGACGAGCGATGTGGCCGGTGACGGCACCACGACGGCAACGATCCTGGCCCAGGCCATCTACCGCGAAGGGGCGAAAACCGTCGCCGCCGGCAGCAATCCGATGGATCTGAAGCGGGGCATCGACAAGGCCGTAGTGGCCGTCGTTGCGGAGTTGAAGAAGCTGAGCAAACCCACGAAGGACCAGAAAGAGATCGCCCAGGTGGGCACGATTTCCGCCAACAATGACGAGGCCATCGGAGAGATCATCGCCGAGGCCATGGGAAAGGTTGGCAAGGAAGGCGTCATCACCGTCGAAGAGGCGAAGGGCCTGGAGACGGAACTGGAGATCGTGGAAGGCATGCAATTCGACCGCGGTTATGTATCCCCCTACTTTGTCACCAACGCCGAGAAAATGATCGTCGAGTTGGAAGACTGTTTCATCCTCATCAACGAAAAGAAGATCAGCGGCATGAAGGATCTTCTCCCCATCCTGGAACAGATCGCCAAAATGGGCAAACCCCTACTGATCATCGCCGAAGACATCGAAGGCGAGGCACTGGCCACGCTGGTGGTCAACAAGATCCGCGGCACCCTTCATGTGGCGGCCGTCAAGGCCCCCGGATTCGGTGACCGGCGCAAGGCAATGCTCGAGGATATCGCCATTCTGACGGGCGGTACCGTCATTTCCGAAGATCTGGGGCACAAACTGGAAAATACAAGGATAGAAGACCTGGGACGCGCCAAAAAGCTCTCTATCGACAAGGATAACACGACGATCATCGACGGGGCCGGTGAAAGGGCCGCCCTCGAAGGAAGGGTGAAGCAGATCCGGGCCCAGGTCGAGGAAACGACCTCCGATTACGACCGCGAAAAGCTACAGGAGAGGCTGGCGAAATTGGTCGGCGGCGTCGCCGTGATCAAGGTCGGTGCCGCTACGGAATCGGAGATGAAGGAAAAGAAGGCTCGTGTCGAAGACGCCCTGAACGCCACCCGGGCTGCTGTCGAGGAAGGCATCGTTCCCGGCGGAGGCGTCGCCTACATCAGGACCCTGGCGGCACTGGAAAAGCTAAAACTGTCCGGCGACGAGCAGGTGGGCGCCAATATCGTGAAGAAATCCCTCGAGGAACCTCTGAAGATGATCGTCACCAACGCCGGTCTGGAAGGCAGCATCGCCGTGGAAAAGGTCAAGGAAAAGAAGGGTGCCTTCGGCTTCAACGCCCGGACGGATAAGTACGAAGACCTGATCGAGGCGGGCGTCATCGATCCGACGAAGGTAGCCCGTTTCGCGCTGCAGAATGCAGCCAGTGTGGCGTCGCTCATGCTCACAACCCAGTGCATGGTCGCCGACAAGCCCGAAGAGAAGGGAGCGGCTATGCCCGGCATGCCTCCGGGAGGCGGATACCCTGGCATGGGCATGTAATCCCGTCTGAGAGGGCATATCTATATAATAAGTGTCGTCCAATCGCAGTCAAAGGCCCCCTGCCCGATATGTGGCAGGGGGCCTTTTGTTTCATTCACTTCTTCTTGAAAGCCGTGGGGTTCTGTGATACCCTGCCGCGACATTCTGAACAACGGTACCGTATCCTTGCGTCGCGGACGTTCCGATTGTCAGGACATCGGGCCTTGACCATCGCATCGGGAGCATGAAATGGATCACAAAGACAGCTTGAACCTTCCCAAAACGGATTTCCCCATGAAGGCGAACCTCGCCCGCAGGGAACCGGAGATTCTCGCCAAGTGGAATCATTTACAAATCTATGAAAAGATCAGAGAGGTCTCCAAGGGAACCCCCCTGTACATCCTCCATGACGGCCCCCCATACGCGAACGGTAGTATCCATCTCGGGACGGCCCTGAACAAGATCATCAAGGACATGGTCATCAAGGCGAAGAACATGACCGGTCATGACAGCGTGTACGTACCCGGATGGGATTGTCATGGTCTGCCCATTGAACACCAGGTCGATGAGGAACTGGGAGACAGGCAGTATGAAATATCCCAGGCGGAAAAGAGGCGGCTTTGCCGTGTCTATGCAGATAAATACGTGGGAATCCAGCGGGAACAGTTCAAGCGGCTCGGGGTCTTCGGTGAATGGGAAAACCCCTACCTCACCATGTCCTACGACTACGAAGCGACGACGATTGAGGAATTCGGTAAACTTTACTTGGGCGGCAGCGTTTACAAGGGCAAGAAGCCCGTTTATTGGTGCGCCTCCTGCAAGACCGCCCTGGCAGAGGCCGAGGTCGAATACGCCGACCACTTGACGCCGTCAATCTATGTCAAGTTCCCTCTTGTATCGGACATCGGTTCCGCCCTCCCGAAGCTGAAAAACGAGAAGGTCAGTGTGGTCATCTGGACGACGACCCCCTGGACGATCCCGGCCAATCTGGCCATCGCCCTGCACAAGGATTTTATCTATATCGCCCTCAAAGTGGCCGGCGAGGTTTTGATCGTCGCCAAGGAGATGATGGACTATTGCCTCGATGCCTTCGGCTACCGCGGAACTTCCCATGAGATTCTTGACGAATTCTCCGGTGAACTCCTGGAGGGCCTCAAATGCCGCCACCCCATTATCGACCGGGAAAGTCTCCTGATCTTGGCCCCCTTCGTCACCCTCGAGGCCGGCACGGGCTGCGTTCACATCGCGCCAGGGCACGGCCAGGAAGACTACGAGATCGGCATGAAATACGGCTTGGACAACTACGCCCCTGTCGATGATGACGGCAAGTTCACATCGGAGGTCGATGATTTCGCGGGGCTCTTTGTTTTCGACGCCAACGAGGCAGTCAACAGGAAACTCAAGGAGGCGGGAGCTCTGCTCGGTCTGGCCGAATTCGAGCATTCCTATCCCCACTGTTGGCGATGTAAGCATCCCATCATCTTCCGGTCCACGGAGCAGTGGTTCATCTCCATGGAAAAGAAAGGTCTTCGGGAAAAGGCCCTGAAGTCCATCCAATCGGTACGCTGGATTCCAGCCTGGGGCCGCGACCGGATCTACGGCATGATCGAAAACCGGCCCGACTGGTGCATCTCCCGTCAGCGTTCCTGGGGCGTCCCCATCGTCATGTTCTATTGCAGCCAGTGCAAGCGGGAACTCATGACCAAAGAGATCATGGATCGAATCGTCGCCCTCGTCCGGGAGCACGGCGCCGATGTCTGGTTCGAGAAGGAAGCGAAAGACCTCCTGCCGGCCGGAACGATATGCCCTGCCTGCCGGAACGGTTCCTTTACCAAGGAGACCAATATCCTGGATGTCTGGTTCGACTCCGGCGTCAGTCATGCCGCCGTTCTGGAGAAAAGGTCAAACCTCCGGTCGCCCTCCGACATGTACCTGGAGGGAAGCGATCAACACCGGGGGTGGTTTCACTCTTCCCTTCTCGAATCGGTAGGGACGAGAGGAAGGGCTCCCTACGAAAACGTCCTCACCCATGGATTCGTCGTCGACGGCGATGGCAAAAAGATGTCCAAATCCAAGGGCAATGTTATCGATCCCCAGGAGATCATCGAGCTGTTCGGTGCCGAAATCCTCAGACTGTGGGTGGCTGCGGAGGATTACACAGAGGACATACGGTTTTCCGATGAGATCTTAAAGCGTCTCGTCGAGGCCTACCGGCGCATCCGCAATACAGCCCGCTTCATTCTCGGAAATCTCTACGATTTCGACTGTGCCAGCGACAGGGTTCCCTATGATTCGCTGGAAGAAATGGACCGGTGGGCGCTGCACCGGCTCCAGGAAATCATTCGCCGGGTCCGCGAGGCCTATGAAAACTATCAGTTCCATATCGTCTACTACACCCTGTACAACTTCTGCACCGTCGATCTGAGCGCGCTTTATCTCGATGTGCTCAAGGACAGGCTGTACACCTCTCAGGCCCGCTCCCCCAAGCGCCTTTCCGCCCAGAGTGCCATGTACATCATTGTCGATGCCATGGTCCGCCTTCTGGCCCCGATCCTGACTTTCACGGCGGAAGAAATCTGGGAAGCGCTTCCCCCGGCCCATGGGAAGGCCGAAAGCGTCCACCTGACACAATTTCCAGAAGTCGAATCCCGTTACATGAAGCCGGAGCTGGCCGAACGCTGGAAGACCATGATCTCGGTCCGGGCAGAGATCTCAAAGGCTATTGAGATTGCCAGGAAAAATAAGATGATCGGCCATTCACTGGACGCGGCGGTGGACGTCGCAGCCCCCGAAAGGCTCCGTTCCATATTGACGGCTCATCGCGAAGACATGCGGGCGCTGCTCATCGTGTCCCAGATCAACTTTGTGGACGAGACCGACGTAAAGGATCCCTACCGAAGCGACGAGATAGAGGGTCTCGCGATCGGAGTCTCAAAGGCCGCTGGAAGGAAATGCAGCCGCTGCTGGATATACAGCGAGTCCGTGGGGACCTTCGACGACCATCCCGAGATATGCGAACGGTGCAGGACCAATCTCGGCCTTTGAGCCGACCGCATCATCTTGATCATTGTGGTATATTAAAGAGCCGCGCCGAACCGGTTATCTCAGCAGGCGCCTTCATCCGGGGGGATCTTTGCTGAAAAAATATAGTTTGTTCTTCCTGACGGTGGTGCCGGTGCTCCTGATTGATCAGATCACCAAGACCCTCGTCCATACCCGCATGGCCCTTTATGAATCCCGGCCGGTCATCGAGGGATTCTTCAGCCTGACCTATATCCGGAATCCCGGCGCCGCCTTCGGCTTTCTTGCGGGGGCCGCCCCCCTGTACCGATCTCTCTTCTTGATCGCCGTGACGCTCGTGGCGATGACGCTCATCCTTTTATACCTCGGCAAAAGCCGGAAGGAGCCGCCCCTCCTGATCTTTTCCCTCGCCCTGATCCTGTCCGGAGCCGCGGGAAACCTCATCGACCGGATTCGCTTCGGCGAGGTCATCGATTTTCTCGATCTGTACATCGGCGCCTATCACTGGCCGGCCTTCAATGTGGCCGATTCGGCCATATCC
>JAFGIO010000195.1 GCA_016929555.1 Deltaproteobacteria bacterium
AGACATCAATGTGACCGTGGTAGAGGCCCTTCCTCATTGCCTGCAAATGGCAATGGACAATGAATTCTGTGATGAAGCGCAGGAAAGCCTGACCAAAGCCGGCGTGAAAATTATGGTAAACGAAAAAGTGGCATCCATCCTGGGAAATGAAAAGGTCACGGGGGTCAGGCTTGTCGACGGACAGGAACTCAAGGCGGATATGGTCATCCTTGGCATTGGAGCCGTTCCGAACACGGAACTCGCGCAGAAGTGCGGTCTCGAACTCGGTTTCAGAAATACAATACGTGTAGACCGTTACATGAGAAGTTTTACCGATCCGGATATCTTTGCCTGTGGCGACTGTGCCGAGAAACCATCGTTTTTCGACGGCCGGCCGACCGGCGTTATGCTCGCATCGATAGCCACGTCGGAAGCGCGGATCGCCGGAGCAAATCTGTTTTCGCCGACGCACGAGAATTGCGGCGTCATTAGCGTCTTTTCCACAGTCGTCAACGAAAGGGCCTTTGGCGTTGCCGGTCTCACGGAAAGAACGGCAAACCAGATGGGCGCGAAAGTCGTGATTGGTACGGCAGAGGCGCCCGATACCCATCCGGGAGGCATGCCCAACTCCACAATGACAAAGGTAAAGCTCATATTTTCCAAGGATACGAGCGTCATCATGGGCGGGTCGATAAGCGGAGGAAAACCGGTAGGGGAAATGATCAATGTGCTGAGCGCCTGCATCATGCACAAGATGACGGCGGACGATATGGTCAAATTTCAGATGGGGACCCATCCTGCGCTGACATCCTCTCCCATTATGTATCCTATCGTGAATGCCGCCTGTAAGGTTGTCATCCCTTTGAAAAAAGCGGATGTTTAGAAACTCTCAAAGGATTTGGACACGGGTGGGCCAACCAACGGCCGCCCACCCGTGCCTTAACGGCCGCGATGATCCCGGTTCTCGATACCGCATGGTCTTATGCGGCAATCTTGCCTCCTATGAGACACGGCGGCAGTCGTCACGGGCGGCGCGGAGCAGATTCTATGCAGATTTCAAGAATCTCGAAAGCCGGTTTTTCCCATCGCCCTCGATCTCGATGAAGGCAACCCCAACCCGATAGATAAATTCGGGGATATCACTGGAAATATCATACCAGTGGACCTCTCCTGTTGCCTCAAACGGCGGCTCCCGGGGAATGAGCTCAACACTCAACCGCAAACGATTTTCCCGTGCGAAGGGAGGTCCGGAGAGAAGATTGACGCCACCAAACTCGATGGACTTCGTTTCGAGACAGATTCCTCCCATGGAAATATTGCGGCTTTTGACGTGCAGTGTGGGATGACCCCTTGGCACTCCGCGAGCGGATACAATCTCCGCAGCGACTTCCAAAGGGAATTGAAGACGTCGAAACTTTCTTTTTTCCAACCCGTCGACCATGACTTCCCCCATCACCCCTTTAAAATCCCGTGATCACATCACTAAGCTGAAAACAGTTACCACAGATTTACAGGGAATGACAAAATAGTTTCATTTTTGTTTTTTTTACGGGTTCATCAATGATGATGACCTCGTAAAAAGTCCGATTTGACCCATTTTTGTCAGTCCCGCGAAAGCGGGAATCCAGGTAATTCAATATATTCCGGACCCCCGCTTTCCCCCGCTTTCGCGGGGGCAGGCTGCAAGGGGGTGACATGGTTTGTGACTTTTTACGGGACCATCCATGATGGCTCAGCGCTCCCGGTTTTTCTGAAACAGACCGTCGTCCAGGCCGGTGTTGATCTGCCATTCGCTGTAGGTGAGATAGATATCGCCTTCGCCGGGTATGTTGTCGATCCTGCCCATGCCCCGGGAGAAGGGATTGTCTTGTGCAGCGAACAAGGACGCATCGGGACCCTGTCCGCCCCCGGGAAACGTCATGTGGACATGGACCTTTTCGGGAAGCAGCCACTTTTCCGATCCCGCCTGAACGGTCTGATATTCCGGCTGCACCAGCGCCTTCGTCCCCTTGAAGGAATGGCTTTCCACCTGCAGGATGCGCTTCGGGCTTCCCCCGATCCAGACCTGATAATACCGGATGCGCGCCTCGTCTTCGAGGGGCTCCACCTTGTACAGCTCCGCCCTGACGCCGTTTAGGGCCTCCGCCTGCCGGTAGGTGATCCGATTCTTCTCCGGATCGAAGAGGAAGGGATTGAAGACGCCGCTGTTGCGGGGAAGGGGCGCGAAGCTCTTCGTTTCGATGTGAAACTTGTCCGGCCTCTTGAAATAAAGTTTCGCCGTAAAATCCGGCACCCGGAAACCCGGCATCTTCACCTTCGCCTGAATCTTCGTGGTGTAATCCTTCAGGGATTCATAGGACTTCAGGATCTCCTGGAAGACCTGGCCGGGATTGGATTTCGCGACCGCCTCGGGCCGCTGTTCCTGGGCCGGCAGCGGCGCCGCGGTTAGGGCCAGGATCGTGATGAGCAGAGACAGCGGGAGCAGGATGTTTTTTTTCACTTACGTAAGAATGTCCTTTCTCGAAAAATAGATGACCGTCGCCAGGAAAAATGCGGCGATGAAACCCGTCAGGATGGCGACATTCGTCCGGATGGTTTCCCAGGGGATCGGATCGTCGAACACCTTCTGCCAGGCATCGAAATAGTGGACGAACAGGTACGGGCGGATGGCCTGGAACAGCTCGAAAGGCAGGGAAATGATGATGATGCTGATGATGATCACGGCCATGGTGGCGATGATGGGGCCGATGGAATTGTCGGTGAGGGCCGAGAAGAGAAAGCACAGGGACGAAACGACGAACATGGCCAGGGTGGCCAGCCCGTAGGCGATCAGGAAATGGCAGGGCAACTGGGCTTCCGGAATGACGAGAATGCCCCCCCGGATGACGAGGAGGTCGCCGTTGCCGAAGGCCCAAAGGGAGAGGCCCAGCGTCAATCCGCCGATGAAGAAGACCATGACGGCGGTGTAGAGAAGGGCGACGATGAACTTGGCCGCGATGATCCTGGTTCTCGAGACCGCATGGGTCAGCAGAAAACGGAACGTGCCGGCATTGGCTTCGCCGGCGATCAGATCGCCGGCTACGATCGTCAGCACGATGGGAACGTGCACCCAGAGGGCGCCCATAAAGAAGAAACCGAAAAACCAGCCATTAAGCACATTGCCGCCGATGACAAAGTCGTTCTGCAGCAGGGAGAGCAGACGCTTTTCAAAGGAATGCTGCCCGCCGAGCTTCAGGCCCGCCACCACCAGGGGCACGACGATGCCGAAGGCGGCGAATCCGATGTAGGTGCGCAGGCGGGTGAAGGTCTTTACAAACTCAAACCATACCAGACGGGTCATGGGGTTTCTCCTGCCTCCGCGAGGATGTCTGCCGGGCCCATGGATGTCACGCCTCCCCGCCGCCTCCGACCAGGTCGAGAAAATAGGCCTCCAGGGTCCGCCGGGGGACCAGCGCCTGCAGATCGAAGCCGGCGCCGACCAGTTGCCGGTTCAGCTCCGGGATCTGCCGCTGGTCCAGTCGGACGCTGATGCCGTCGCTGTGGATTTCGGCGGAGGGGTAGGCCCCGTCTTTCTTCAGGAATTGCAGGGCCTCGGCCGGACGGTCCGTCTTGATCAAAACGGCCGTCTGACCCTGCTTCAGGAGTTCCTGGACGCTGCCCTCGATCCGGAGCCGGCCCTCGTGGATGACGGCCATCCGGGTTGCGATCATCTCCACCTCGTAAAGCAAGTGGGAAGACAAAAAGACGGTGACGCCCCGCTCGCGGGACAGCTCCTGAATCAGTTCCCGCACCTCCTTCATGCCCTGCGGATCGAGACCGGTCGTCGGCTCGTCGAGGACCACGAGTTCCGGCCCTTTCAGCAGCGCCAGCGCGAGACCGAGGCGCTGGTTCATCCCGTGGGAGTAGGTCTTCACCTTGTCGTCCGCCCGGTCGGCCAGCCCGACCCGCTCCAGATATTCCATGATCCTGAGGCGGGACACAGGCCCCTGCAGCCCTCCCAGGATTTCCAGGTTCCGCCTCGCGGACAGGTGGCTGTAGAAAGCCGGCTTCTCGACGATCGCCCCCACCTTTTCCAGGGCTCTGTGCCTGTTCGTTCTCAGGGACATTCCGAACAGTTCCACGTCCCCGTTGGTAGGAAAGATAAGATGGAGAATCATCCGGATGGTGGTGCTTTTCCCGGCGCCGTTGGGGCCGAGGAAGCCAAAGATGTCGCCCCGCCGGACTTCGATGCTCAGGCGATCGACGGCAGGCCTATTCTTGTAATGTTTGGTCAGCTCAAGCGTGCGGAGGACAATGTCGGACATGGCATACCGCTGTTGTTCAATAATGCTTATCGGACAAGAATCCACTTCTGCGAGATGGAACTATACGATGGACAGCCGTGCGAGTCAATTTTCATGGGTAAGGACCTTTGAGAAATGTCCTTTCTGCGGAAACAATGGATTTAGGAACAACCCGCCATAGGAGTTGTACCAATTAAACGCCACAACATACAGCCATGCCCACGCTACCTTATGCTATTTATTACGAAAATAAAACCCTGGATTCCCGCTTTCGCGGGAATGACCTTGCTTATTTTCATGCTTCGTGGCGCCCCACGGGGGCATG
>JAFGIO010000196.1 GCA_016929555.1 Deltaproteobacteria bacterium
CGGCGGCGGCAGCAGCGGCGGCGGCGGGGCGGGCCGTGGATTTTAAAGAAAGGTGCGCATCATGGCAAGGATACCGCAAAGGCCGGAGGAGATATTTCCGGAGGTGATCGGGGCCTTTCAACAGGCCTTCGGGCAGGATCTGCTGTCCGTTATTCTTTACGGGAGCGGGGCCGGCGGGGATTACATCCCGGGCAAGTCCGATCTCAACTTGCTCGTCGTTCTCACGGAAAAGGGCATCGACGAAATCGGCCGGACCCTTTTGGCCCTCAAGCTTCTCAAAAAATATCCTGTGGCCGCACCGCTTCTCATGACGAAGGCCTTCATCGGTGCATCCCTGGATGCCTATCCCCTGGAATTTCTCGATATGAAAAGGCGTTATATCCTCGTTTTCGGCGAAGACGTCCTCAACGGACTGGCAATCGATGCCGACAGTCTTCGTTTGCAATGCGAGCGTGAACTGAAGGCAAAGATTCTGCTTTTACGGAGAGGTTTCCTTGAGGGTCGTGGACGGACACGGGCCCTGCGGAAACTTCTCGGTGAATCGCTTTCGGCCTTCATCGCCATTTTCAGGGGGCTCCTTTACCTGAGGGATGCGGCGGTGCCGCAGAACAGGCGGGCGATCATCACGGCAGCGGCGGAGGTCTTCGCTTTCGATCCCGCTGTCTTCCTGCAATGTGCGGATATCAGGGACGGAACGGGCCGTTTTACGGATTCCGACATCCGGGAAATCTTTCAGTCCTATCTCAGGGCGGCAGGCCACCTGTGCGATAGGGTCGACGGAATGAAATGTTAAATCGATCAAGGAGGTAAACTATGACCGGGGGTAAGAGAAATCTCATTATCGCGATCGTGGTCGTCCTGGCGGTTCTTTTCGGCCTCTATTCCTTCGTGAAGGGGGCCTACAACAACTTCGTCAGGCTCGACGAGGGCGTCAAGGCGTCCTGGGCTCAGGTGGAAAACCAGTTGCAGCGGCGCTACGACCTCGTTCCGAACCTTGTGGAGACCGTAAAGGGGTACGCCAAGCAGGAAAAGGACGTCCTCGTCGAGGTGACGAACGCCCGGGCAAAGGTGGGCGGTGCCGTAAACATCTCGGACAAGATCGGGGCGAACAACGAACTGACCTCCGCCCTGCAGAGACTCCTGGTCGTCGTGGAGAGGTATCCAGACCTCAAGTCGAACCAGAACTTTATCCGCCTTCAGGATGAGCTGGCGGGAACGGAAAACCGGATTGCCGTGGAGCGAAAGCGATACAACGAAGCCGTACAGACCTACAATGTGGCGATCCGGAGTTTCCCGGCGAATCTGCTGGCCGGCATGTTCGGTTTCCAGAAGGCCGCCTTCTTCGAGGCGCCGGCGGCGGCCGAAACGGCCCCGCAGGTCAAGTTTTAGCGGTTGTGTCAGGGCGGAGTGGTCTTCAGACCCTCAGGGTCTTCCAGGTGCCGTTGTCCATAACAATTCTCGACGATTCGCCCATCCGGGGTGGCTGCTTGTAGCCGGCAATGGTGTACTCGCTGTCGTGGGGCAGCTTGATGCCGAAACCGCCTGCCTCCTCCAGGGGCTGGGGAAGAATGGCTCGTATCTCCCGACGCTTCGTCGCTTCGAAGAGTTCATCGGCCGTCCGGAAGGCGTTCAGATCCTCCATGTTCTTCAGGGTTGGAGGCATGAGGAGGATTTCTCCCGCCTGATGAAGCTTCAGGGCGTCCTCCGGGGCGATCCAGCGCGATTCCACCAGTTCCACGCTGTCGTGAACGGGCACCTGGCCGTCGGGCAGCCAGGCCAGGAAAAAACGGGTGTTGAATCGCTTGGGAACCATTTCGGGGGTGATCCAATGGGCGAACGGTACCAGATAGTCCATGGCGAAGCTGATGTTTTCCCGACGGGCGATCTCCGCGAGGGTCGTTGCCCGCTGATTGAGGGCCCGGCGACAGGCCAGGAAACGGTCGGCGGTATCGGCATCGGTGAAATCAATGGCTTCACCGGCACTGCCGCAGATCAGCAAAACGCCTGCCTCCTCGAAGGTTTCACGGACGGCTGCCACGAACAAACCCAGTGCCCTGTCTTCCGGAAGGTCCGGCTCCTGGAGAAGCCGGCAGGCACAGCCGGCGGTAATGCCCTTTATATAGCGATGCAGGCCCGGATCGCAGTCTGCATCGTCGAGCCGGCCGCCGGGAAACACATAGGCCCCTCCCATGAAGGACTGGTTGCTGTGCCGGCGCATCAGGAGGATTTCGTACTGACCCTTTCCGCTGTTGCGGGCGATGATCACGGTGGCCGCATCCTGCGGGTGGGGCGGTCCTGCTGTCGTTTCCTGTGATTTGTTGATGTCCATGATTGCGGAGATCCTTGTATTTACAGTTTTAGGGAGAGATCAGTCGATCTAAACGGATCTTCCCTATAGCAGCCTGGTTTATCCCCGTCAAGCGATATTAGATCCCTTCGAATATAAACGGGAATATCCTCATTCTGATGGGCTCTGCCTTTTGCTTGACAGTCTTTCGATCCGCGACCTACAGTGCATCCGGCGATCTTCAATGCGATCCAGAAGACGGTAGGGATCGTCCGGAGTGCAGGGGCGTTTGAAATCGAACAGAAAAAGACAGCGCATGGCGATTTCATCTGCAAAAAGCGGCCGGCCTTCTACGGACCGACCGGGAAGGTTCAAGGCCTTGCCTGGGGGCATCTGGGCCTTGGGTTTCGTCTCGATGCTGATGGACATCTCCTCCGAACTCATTCACAGTCTGCTGCCGGTGTTCATGGCCACTGTGCTGGGGGCCTCCATGATGACCATCGGTTTCATCGAGGGCATCGCCGAGGCCGCTGCGGCGGTCACGAAGGTGTTTTCAGGCGCGGTCAGCGACTACTTCGGGAAGCGCAAGCCGCTCGCCGTTTTCGGCTACGGGCTTGCGGCGGTTACGAAGCCGATCTTCCCCCTGGCGAACACCATCGGCTGGGTCTTTGCGGCGCGATTCATGGACCGGATCGGCAAGGGGATCCGCGGGGCGCCGCGAGACGCCCTGGTGGCGGACATTGCACCGCAGCGACTGCGGGGAGCGGCTTACGGACTCCGTCAATCGCTTGATTCCGTCGGGGCCTTCGTGGGTCCGATTCTCGCTCTTGTCTTCATGGCATGGCTTGGGAACGACATAAGAACGGTGCTGTGGGTTGCCGTCGTTCCTGCGTTCATTGCCGTTGCGTTGCTCGTCTTCGGCGTTCACGAACCGGAGCGCCCCCGGGATCCGTCGCGCCTTCAGAGCCGGCTCTCCCTCGCCGACGCCAAGGGGTTGTCCGTTCGCTATTGGATCGTCGTGCTGCTGGGGTCGGTTTTCACCCTGGCCCGCTTCAGTGAAGCCTTTTTGGTGCTTCGCGCCCAGGATGTCGGTCTGGCGCTCGGCTATGTGCCGATGGTGCTGATCGTCATGAACATCCTTTATGCTCTGATCGCTTATCCGGCGGGCGCCGCCGCCGATCGGCTCAGCGGACAGACGCTGCTTGTCCTGGGGCTCGTGATGCTGATTGCGGCCGATATTATCCTGGCAACGGCCACATCGCCTCTGCCGGCGCTCATCGGGGCGGCGCTCTGGGGAGCGCACATGGGGCTAACGCAGGGCCTGTTCGCCAAACTGGTGGCTGATATTGCCCCCGTCAAGCTTCGCGGCGCCGCCTTCGGCATCTTCAACCTTGTCAGCGGCGGCGCAATCCTGCTGGCGAGCGCTGTTGCGGGTGCGCTTTGGAGCGCCTTCGGTGCGCCCGCCACCTTCCTGGCGGGGGCGGCCTTCGCGACGCTTTCCCTGGCCGGACTGATCGCCTTCCCGAGAAGGCCTCGATCCGTTCAGGAAAAGAGGGGCCTTGAGATCGGCACCGTTTAGGAATTCCTTCGATATCGGGGCCTTGAGGGCAGTGCCGGCTGTTCTGGCGGGAGGGCCTGTTTTTATAAGGGTTTCGTCGATCGCCGCGGCGATGGGCCGACATCATGCAAGGAGGGACAAATGCCGTACAACACCACTTTAGAAAAACAGATCGAAATCATCGGTCGGAACTGGGACGGTCTCGAAAAGAAAAAGATGTTCGGCGGCATCGGCTACCTGATCAACGGGAACATGTGCTTCGGGATCTTCAAGGACTATCTGATCGTGAGGATGGCGGCGGACCTGGCAGCCCAAAAACTGATGGAAGAGCCTGTGCGGGAGTTCGACATCACCGGCAAGCCCATGAAGGGATGGGTCATGGTCGAAAAAGGCTCCTGGGAGCGAAAGGTTGAGTTGGCCCGGTGGCTCGATATCGGTAGGTCGTACGCTTTGACGCTGCCGAAGAAATCGAAGAAGAAAAAGTCCCTGGAAGAAATCTACTATCGGGATCGGAGGTGAGAAACCGAGGCCCGATTGCAGAAAATCGGATCATGCGAATTATTTAGGAGAAATCCCTTGACTGATTTTCTGTTCGGTTATACTTTTCACGCAAATTTCAAGCGGATATTGAGGGCGATTTTATAGCACCTTTGTATCTCTTCAATCGAGAGGGTCGGACAGCCTGAGTTCGTGCAGCCTCGTATCCCCTTTCATTAGATGGCCGGTTTTCTGTTTGCTAAACGAGCATAACAGCCCAAATGATGAACGACGAGACCGAATGGAAGACAAGAAAAGAGCGAATTGACAAAAGGCTCAAAGCGCTCCATCCCTCCTGGAAGATCGTCAAGCGCCATTCCGGCCTCGGCACAACCAGTCTGCATTCTAGCCAGAAGTGACTATTGACTTCTGGCCGAAAGCTGTCATATAAACAGCCCAGATGATGCCGTGAGAAAAGGAGGACAGCCGTCATGAAACGCAGAATTCTTGCAGGGGCCGCTGCCGCGGTGTTCCTGATCGTCGTTGTCGCCTGTACGACTTACCAGAGGCAGGTCGTGCCCTTCAAGATGCCCTCGGCCTATCCCAATGCTGCGGAGGCGGCCGGCGCCGCCATCGCCGCGAAGGCCTACGACGGCGTGAAGGAAGCGAGGGACGCCTTCGGATTCGATATCCGGAATGCAGGCATCCTCCCCGTCCAGATCATCTTCGACAACAAGGGGGGGCATCCCCTGGAGATTGTGCCGGAAAGAACCCTGCTGGCGGATGCGGACGGCAATCTCTGGCCGATCCTCGATGCGAATCTGGCCTATGACCGCTTGGCGAAAGAGACGGAACTGGGCCGAGTGGTTCCCGAAGGGGCAAAGTCGGGATTGCTTGCCGGCGCCGCCGGAGCCCTCATCGGGGCGGCGATCGGCATCGTTTCGGGCCATAACGTGGGCGATGCGGCCATGAAGGGGGCCGCCGTCGGCGCCGCTGCCGGCGCAACCCTGGGAGGGGCCCGGGGCATGTCGGACGTCGAGGTGCGTGGCCAGATCCGCGAGGACCTGCAGAACAGGTCCCTGGAACGGCGGGCCATCGCCCCCTACGAAGTGGCCCATGGATTCGTCTTTTTCCCCGGCGAGGCGAAAAAGTCCCAGGAGATCCGGCTTACCCTCAGGGCCTTGGATACGGGCGAGATCTACAATGTCATCATGAAATTCTAACCGCTCCTGTCCTGTTTGCGGAGGTTGTACCGGATCATCTTGAGCTGAAGGCCCTTGCGGCTCAATCCCAGCCTTTTGGCCGCCTGGGTGACGTTGTCTCCGCATTCCTCCAGGCAGGAGATGATCATCTGCTTTTCCGTTTCTTCCATATGGTCCCGTATCAGTTCCTTGAAGGGCTTGCTGCGTCCCGTGCCGTCCGGGAGGCGTGACGTTTCCGCCTCGGTTTTCATCTCCGCGGGAAGATCCTCCAGGGTGATCGCATCTCCCTTCGCAAGCAGAACGAGGCGCTCCATGAGATTTTCCATTTCCCGGATGTTTCCGGGCCAGTCGTAATTCTGAAATAGCTCCAGTACGCTCGGTTCTATGTGACGGATCGCGCGGTCGAGCTTCTTGTTGAACCGGCCGATAAAATAGTCCGCCAGCTCTTCGATGTCGTCCCGCCGCTCCCGGAGCGGAGGCAGATGGATGGGCAGAACATTAAGGCGGTAGTAGAGATCTTCCCGGAACCGCCCCTCCTTGACATCCTGAAGGAGGTTTCTGTTCGTTGCCGTGATCAGTCGGACGTCCACCGTGATCGTTTTCAACCCGCCCACCCGTTCGAATTGCTGATCCTGAATCACCCGAAGCAGCTTCACCTGCATGTCCCTGGGCAGTTCCCCCACCTCGTCGAGAAAAAGGGTCCCCTTGTGGGCCAGCTCGTATCGTCCCTGTTTGCTGACCGCCGCGCCCGTGAAGGCCCCCTTCTCGTAGCCGAAGAGTTCGCTTTCGACGAGATTTTCGGGGATGGCGGAACAGTTGATCTTGATGAAGGGATTGTTGCGGCGCGGGCTGTTTCTGTGAATCGCCCCGGCGACCAGTTCCTTGCCGGTGCCGGTTTCGCCCGTGATCATAATGGTGATCGTCCGCGGGGCCGCCTGCGCTATGGTTTCGAAAATCTCGCGCATGGCCCTGCCCGCTCCGATGATGCCGTAGCGGTCGATTTCTTCCGGCGCGGGTATGATTTCCGCCTCGTTCAGGGTTCGGGTTTTGATGGCCTTGTGAATGATTCCCTTGAGTTCATCCTGTTCAAAGGGTTTCGTGATGTAGTCGAAGGCTCCCTTTTTCAGCGCATCCACCGCCGTGGCGATGGTGCCGTAGGCGGTGACGATGATGACGGGAATCGAGGGATAGCCGTGAGTTACCCGATCGAGCAGATCCATTCCATCCATTCCGGGCATCTTCATGTCCGTGACGACGACGGCGAAATCCCGCTGCCTGAGCACCTTCAGGGCCTCGATGCCGTCCGGGGCCGTCTCCACCTCGTAGCCCTCCTTCTTGAGCATGGCCGAGAGAACCAGTCTCATGTTCCTTTCATCATCGACGACGAGAATTCTATGGTTCATCCTGCATAACCATTCCCCGGCACACGCCTGGTTTTCTCGTTGAGGGAGCAGGGAAGCGAGTGACCTTCGTGCCATCCAAAAATGATGGTCCCGTAAAAAGTCGTCCTTCCCACGCAGGCGGGAATCCAGGAACTATGTAATTATTTGAAAATACTGGATTCCCGTTTTCACGGGAATGACAAAATATGGATTTATTCGGCTTTCTACGAGGTCGTCAAAAATGCCGGCCGGGGATTTTACATAATTGGGGTTAAAAGGGCGGTAATCTCCTTTTCCCTTTCAGAGCGGCTTTTCGTCGATCCTCTTTAGGATCTCCTCTTCCGGTAAAGCGCCGGGAACCACTCTTCCGTCCGGAAGGATCATGGTCGGCGTACCCCTGATACCCAGGGATTGAGCGAGCGCTACGGTTTTATCGACCGCGTCCGTTTCACAGGAAGCCTTGGGAATCTCCTTTTTGTCGAAGGCGTCATCGAGCATTTTCAGGGATTTGCTGCAAAGAATGCTTTTGGATTTACCATAGGCCTCCTTGTGATAGCTTATGGGAAATAACTTGATGTAGAAGGCGATATCTTTTCGCTTGGCTGTGATTTGCTTTAGGGTTTTGTGGAGGGCCCTGCAGTAGGGGCAGTCGGGATCCGTAAAAACGATGACCCGGCGCGAGACCTTGCCGTCACCGAGAATCAGGGCATCCTCCAGGGGGATGTTCGACGTGTCGATGCGATAGCTATCCCGTATCGTTTTTGCCTTTTCGGCGGTTCTGTTGGCGCCTTTCGCAATGTCGATCATCTGGCCGAAGACGATGTACTTGCTTTGGCGGTCGAGGTAGAAAACCTGAGGATTGCCCCTGTTGCCCAGTGCAATGGCCACCTCGCACAATCCGTCAACGGGACTCTGCTCGATGCTGATGATTTCCGCGGCCGGGGCGTTCAACTTCGAAAGGATCTGTCTGATATCCGCTTCCTTCAGGGATGAACAGGGGGGATCCGACTTTGTCTTATCGGGGATTTCTTCCGATACGCAGCCCGACCCCGTTGTAAGGAGAAAGGTAAAAAGGGCAAGGAAGAGAATCAGCAAGGGACGCGGGGACTGCTCCGGCCGCCGTATATGAAAAGTCGTTCTGGCTGATCGCATCATAATTTCCATCCTTTAGATCGTAATGGCGGCATCTTCCCATAGCTAGGGCGTAAAAGCAAACAGATTATGGATGGTGAGGAATGCGTGATGCCCCAGGTACCGGCAGTACACATTTTCCTGTACAGTATTGAAATATTTTCTTGACAGGTTTGGAGATGTCTGTTAGAAATCGCTAAAAATGAAAGCAGGTCGCTTTTTATGTACGGCTGTTCTGTAATCATCACCATTATTATCGGCATAATTATTTCCCTGCGGGCAGGGGCCGGGTGATGGTTTGCAGTTAGACAGGAAGTAAAAAAAGCCGTTACCAGCCTCTGGTAACGGCTTTTTTGATTGTTTTCAGTGCTGATGAAAGAGGGGGTGTACAGGTGAAGCTGACAGGATCGCAGATCCTTTTTAGGGCCTTGAAAGAAGAGCAGGTGGAGACCATCTTCGGATTACCGGGCGGCGCCGTTCTGGATATCTTCGACGAGCTGTACCGCAGCGACGTCAATCATATTCTTGTCCGGCACGAACAGGGGGCCATCCATGCCGCCGACGGCTACGCCAGGGCCTCGGGCAGGGTGGGCGTCTGCCTCGTGACTTCGGGACCCGGCGCCACCAATACGGTGACCGGAATTGCCAATGCCTACATGGACTCCATTCCCGTCGTCGTTTTGACGGGCCAGGTGTCGACGATGTTGATCGGCAACGACGCCTTTCAGGAGGTGGACATCACGGGCATTACCCGCCCCTGCACGAAGCACAACTTCCTGGTCCGAAGAGTGGACGAGTTGGGAAGGACCATCCGGGAGGCCTTCAAGATCGCACGCTCCGGGCGTCCGGGACCCGTGCTGATCGATCTTCCCAAGGATATGATGCAATCGACGGCCGATGTCGAGACCCTCTCTCATGCCCTGACCTACCCCGAGGAAAGGCAAGAGCCCATCGAGGAATCCTGCGCCCGCGCCCTCTGGCTGGTCCGGAAGGCGAAAAAGCCGCTCCTCTTCGTCGGGGGAGGCGTGATCCTCGGCAAGGCCTCGGAAGAACTGAGGGCCTTCGTGAGAAAACTCGACCTGCCCGTCATCTCGTCCTTGATGGGACTGGGCGCCTATCCCGGCACCGACCCCCGCTGGCTCGGCATGGTTGGGATGCACGGGACCTATTACGCCAACATGGCCATCAGCCATTGCGATCTCCTGATCGCCGTCGGGGTGCGTTTCGACGACCGCGTCACTTCGAAACTCGACGCCTTCGCTCCCCATGCGCAGATCGTCCATATCGACATCGATCCCACCTCCATCGAGAAGATGGTCAAGACCCATGTGGGTATCGTGAGCGACTGCAGACCGGCCCTCCAAACCCTCAATCGTATGCTGGACGAGGATCCGTCGATGGTCCCCGGTGAACGGACCAGGGCCTGGCTCGAACAGGTCGCCAAGTGGAAGGCAAAGATGCCTCTGACCTACCACCCCGGGGAGCGGATCAAGCCGCAGCACGTCATCGAAAGACTGTACAAACTCACCAGGGGAGAAGCCATCGTCACCACGGAGGTCGGCCAGAACCAGATGTGGGCCGCCCATTACTATCACTTCGACCACCCCAACACCTTCATCTCCTCGGGCGGTCTGGGAACGATGGGATTCGGACTGCCCGCCGCCATCGGCGCCCAGGTCGCCTGCCCGGACCGTGTGGTGGTCGATATCGCCGGCGACGGCAGCATCCAGATGAACATTCAGGAAATGGCTACGGCCGTTCATTACGGGCTGCCCGTCAAGGTGATCATCCTGAACAACCGTTATCTCGGCATGGTGCGCCAGTGGCAGGAACTCTTCTACGGCAGGCGCTACTCCCAGACCGATCTCGACCACGGTCCCAACTTCGTGAAACTGGCCGAGGCCTATGGCGCCAGAGGTTTCCGGGCTGAGAAGCCGGAAGATGTGGATCCGACTTTGAGGGCCGCCCTCGAAGCGCAAGGCCCCGTCATTCTCGACTTCCAAGTCGAGCCCGAGGAGGGTGTCTATCCCATGGTCAAACCGGGCGCGTCGCTGACGGAAATGGATCTGGGCAACGGCAAGGTTCTCGCCGGCAGCGCGGTGCCGGAGAAGGTCGGCGCCGTGTAGGGCCTAGGGCCTTCGCCCAGGCGGAGGTGTTAAGATCGGGAACGTAGCGGTTGCCGCGGCGCCGCTTTTTTGCCGGCGTAGCCCCGGGGTGCAGGAGGATCGCTGCGGTTGCTTTCAATCATGGAGGTTAGGTGGAATATGGATCCGGAGGTGAGGGAGAACACAATCTCGATACTGGTGAACAACAAGCCTGACGTGCTGGCCCGAATCGCGGGTACCTTCAGCGGCCGGGGTTTCAATATCGAAAGCATTTCGGCGAATGTCACGCGCAATCCGGCGGTGACAAAAATCATCATCACGACCCTGAGCAACCGGGAGACCCTCACGAAGCTCGTGAAGCTTCTCAACCGGCTCCTGGATGTCCTGGAGGTGGAAGATCTCACGGGCATGGAATCGGCCCGACGGGAGATGGTCCTGGTGAGGTTGAAAACGAACGAACACCAGAACGCCAGGGTTCTCAAGGCTGTCGAGCGGTACGGGTGGAAGGTGATCTCCAACGAACCCGAAGGCTTCGTTCTTGAGGTAACGGGGGATAGGGAAGATATCGACCGGGCCCTCACGATTCTGGAACCGCTCGGTATGGACGACTTTACGAGAACGGGGACGGTTGCCCTGGCGAATGGCCACGGCTGAAGTTCACCCCGACTTGGTTTAGAATTCAGGCAATGGAAAGGAAGGAGGAGCGATATGGCAAAGATCGATTTCGGCGGCGTTTGGGAAGACGTCACCACCGCGGAGGAATTCACCCTGGAGCAGGCCCGGAAGGTCCTGAAGGACGAGGTCGTGGCCGTCGTCGGTTACGGCGTCCAGGGGCGGGGTCAGGCCCTGAACATGCGTGACAACGGCATCCGGTGCATCGTCGGCGAGGGAGACTACAACTGGCAGAAGGCGATCGACGAGGGATTCGTTCCCGGAGAGACCCTCTTTCCGCCCATCGAGGCGGCAAAGCGGGCGACCATCATCCAGTATCTCCTCTCCGATGCGGGCCAGAAGGCCATGTGGCCCGAGCTGAAACCGCAATTGACCAAGGGCAAGGCTCTCTATTTTTCCCATGGCTTCTCCATCGTATACAAGGAACAGACGGACGTCATCCCGCCCGCCGATATCGACGTGATCATGGTCGCCCCCAAGGGAGCGGGTCGTACCGTCCGAGACAACTTCCTTGCGGGCAGCGGCATCAATTCCAGTTACGCCGTCTTCCAGGACGCGACGGGCAGGGCGAAGGAACGGACTCTGGCCGTGGGTGTCGCCATCGGTTCGGGCTACCTCTTTCCCACGACCTTCGAGAAGGAGGTCTACAGCGACTTGACGGGAGAACGGGGCGTTCTCATGGGCTGCCTTGCCGGTGTCATGGAGGCCCAGTACAACGTGCTGCGCAAGCACGGTCACAGCCCCAGCGAAGCCTTCAACGAGACGGTCGAGGAGCTGACCCAGAGCCTCATCGGCCTCATCGCCCAAAACGGCATGGACTGGATGTACGCCAATTGCAGCACCACGGCCCAGCGCGGCGCCCTGGACTGGAAAGGCCGCTTCCGCGATGCCGTGGCCCCGATCTTCGAAGAGCTCTATGACAGGGTCCTTACCGGGAAGGAGACGGCCATCGTCCTTGCGGCCAACAGCGCCCCCGATTACCGCGACAAGCTGGCTGCCGAGTTGGAGGCCATGAGGACGAGCGAGATGTGGCAGGCGGGGGCCGCGGTGCGGTCGCTGAGACCGGAGCGGCGGAAAAAGTAAGGCAGCCTTCCGAGACCAACCGACAGGATAAGGGGGTAGAGATGAGAAGCGATTTGATGAAGAAGGGATTGGAAAGGGCGCCACACAGAGGGCTCTTCAAGGCCATGGGATACACCGACGAGGAGCTTGCAAGACCCATGATCGGCGTCGTGAACGCCGCCAGCGAGATCGTTCCCGGCCACATCCACTTGGGGAGGATCGCCGAAGACGTCAAGGCGGGCATCCGGTTGGCGGGAGGCACCCCTGTCGAATTTCCCACCATCGGCGTCTGTGACGGGATCGCCATGGGCCACGAGGGCATGAAGTATTCCCTGGCCAGCCGGGAGCTGATCGCCGATTCCGTCGAGATCATGGCCATGGCCCATCCCTTTGACGGGCTGGTCCTCGTTCCCAACTGCGACAAGATCGTCCCGGGCATGCTGATGGCGGCGCTCCGCCTGAACATTCCCGCCGTCGTCGTCAGCGGCGGTCCCATGCTCGCCGGCGTGCAGAAAGGGGCGCGCACGGACGTCATCACGCTCTTCGAAGGGGTGGGGAAGGTGAAATCGGGCCGGATGACCAAAAAGGAACTCCAGGCCCTGGAAGACAGCGCCTGTCCGGGCTGCGGCTCCTGCTCGGGCATGTTCACGGCAAATTCCATGAACTGCGTTACCGAGGCCCTGGGCCTGGGCCTCCCGGGAAATGGAACGATCCCGGCGGTACAGGCCGCCCGCCGGCGCCTTGCCAAGCATGCCGGCATGAGGGTAATGGATCTCGTCAAGAAGGGCATCAAACCCCGGGACATCGTGACGCTCGGAGCCGTGAAAAACGCCATCGCCGTCGACATGGCCCTGGGCTGCTCCACCAATACGGTCCTCCATATTCCCGCCGTTGCCCACGAGGCGGGGATCGAGCTGAACCTCGATCTTTTCAATGCCATCAGCAAAAAGACGCCCAACATCTGCCACCTCAGCCCGGCGGGTCCCCACCACATCGAACGGCTCGATCTTGCCGGCGGCATCCAGGCGGTCATGAAAGAGATCGGTTCCCTGGGAGTCATCGACCAGGGAGCCCTCACCGTGACCGGGAAGACCGTCGGGGAGAATCTGAAAGGGGCCGCCGTCATCGACCGGGAGGTGATCCGCTC
>JAFGIO010000197.1 GCA_016929555.1 Deltaproteobacteria bacterium
CCCGCTTTCGCGGGAATGACGATTATTGAGGAAATCCGACTTTTTACGAGACCATCAATTTAGCTTGATCGAAAGAAAGGGCGGGTTCAAGGTTTCCGTTGGAATTCGCCATCGTGTATGGTACCATGCCGTAACCTCTGATGATGCCGCTATGGGACGCTGGCCTGCGGGTATGGGCGGGAGGCTGAGGCAGTTCTGGAGAGGAAGCGTTTTGTTTGAAGAGGAGGCCGTGTGTTTAAAATCGCAGAAAAAATGAGAAGGCTTTCCTTCAGGGCCATCCTGTATCCGGTCATGGTGTTTCTGCTGGTTTTTGCCGGCCCTGCCTCGGCAGACACGTACCTGCCCTATGGTCTTGATTACGGTGTCGGCTGGTTCGACGCCAATAAAACCTATGGGAACCCAGAGGACGACTTGATGTGCTGGGCGGCGGCGGCATCCAACATCCTGGCCTGGGGCGGATGGGGCACCGCCGTCTATTCCAACGAAGACCTCATCTGGCAGAACTTCCAGTACCACTGGACCGATGAGGGCGGCATCATGGCGTTCGGCTGGCAGTGGTGGTTCGACGGGACGAATCCTGCGCAAGGTGAGAGCGGATGGTCACAGATCAACGTGCCCGGCGGGGGAAATCACTACTCCTATTTCGATTTCGGCGATTATTATCATCAGACATCGGAGAAGCCATCGGCGCTTTCGGCTATCGATGCCTACCTGCATGCCGGCTACGGTGTAACGATTGGCATTTACACGGCCACGGGGGGCGGGCATGCCCTCACGATCTGGGGGTATGAATATGCCGATTCCGATCCTGGAACTTATACGGGATTGATATTCAGCGATTCGGACGACTATAAGTCGGCAGATGGATCAAAAAAAGATCTTTGGCTAACGGCGCTCAATTATTCCAGTGATCGGTGGTATCTCGGCGGCAGTGCCTGGTACATCGGCGAAGTGGAGGCCCTCGAAAGAAATCCGGCACCGGAGCCGCTAACCATCCTCCTTTTTGGCTCCGGCCTGGTCTTCATCGCCGGATGGAGAAGAAAAACGGCAAGGGGATAATCTTTATCATCCATCATTTCACCTCGATTCAAAGAGGCGGACGATCACCTATTCTCCAAGGAGGATCGTGATCGTATTGGATCGTATTCGACTTCCGAGGGGTCTTTTTGACCTGAAACGATTCTTCCACACACTTTCCCCCTAAATTTTCCCGACAAGCTTCCAACAAACTGGACAGAACGACAGGGTACATGATATCCTGCCGTCGTCTTTCCTTGATCCGAATCCGGTCTGCAACGAAGACCTTTAGAAGGAATCCAGTCTATGCACGAACTGCCCGTTACGGAAAGCATCCTGTGCATCGTGCTGGACGAGGCCAAGATGGCCCGTGCGGCCCGGGTCACCCGGATCGAGCTGACCATCGGCAGACTGTCCGGGATCGTTCCGGAGTGCGTTCAATTCCAATTCGACGTCATCAGCCAAAAGACGATAGCCGCCGGCGCCACGCTGGTGTTCAACCGGCCGCAGGCGGAGATACGCTGCCGGCATTGCCGGAAATCCTTCTTGTCGGAGGGGTTCGACCAGTTGATCTGCCCGACCTGCGAAGGGATGCATGTGGAGGTGCTCTCGGGCCGGGAACTGACCGTCGATGCCATCGAGTGGGAGTGACCGGGGATATACCGGTCCATTGCAAAGAACTTCACAGGATTTAACGAGGGAGGCATTTATGGCAGCTTCAGAGAACGCTTACCAGGAATTTTACAATGAAATCATGGTGAAATTCGGCTATCCCCAATCCAGGTACCTGAGAAATCTTCTCGAAGCCGTTTATTCCGGGGAAGAGGCGAGGCTTTGTCTGGCCCTGCCGGCAACGGCCGAAGAGGTAGCGAACAGATTGACCCTGGACGTCAAGGCCGTAACGGAGCAGTTGGACGGCATGGCGGCCGCAGGCTCCATTCAGAGGGTTTCCGGACCCGGAGATCAGTTCACGTATATGCCTATCTTCATGCCCGAGGTCTTCTGCGATTCCATGATGCACAGCATGGGGGCCGATTGGGACGAAGAATACCATACCCTGAAGGGCGAGAAGAACCGGCGCATTGCCGATCTTTTCCACGAATTCTTCGAGAAGGATTGGTTTCGTTTCGCCCGGACCGACGAATTGCTGCACCGGCGGGTCGAGATGCTGGGCGGAGCCTCTGCCTTCCTCACGTTCACGGTGACGCCCGCCTGGAAGGCGCTGGAGAAATGCCATGCCGATCCCCCTCCGGAGCCTGGATACGACCTGCGCAATGTCGCGGCAAAGGCCAAAGAGGAGGGCGAAAAGATCTACGCCAATGTCTGCGCCTGCCGGGTCAGGGCGCGCAAAAGCAGCGCGCCGACCTGGACCTGCGGCTCCATGCCCGCCCGGTACCTCCTTCCCGCCCCCTGGACGGGTCATCCGAAGAAGACCTACAAGGAATGGGAACCCGATGAATGGCTGGAAATGATGGGCCGCTGCGAGGAGGAGTTCGCCATGGTCCATATCGGCCTGCCGCCGATGATGTACGATATCTGTACCTGCGACACCGAATGCTGCAACATCTTCTATCCGCTTCGAACCTACGCCCATTGCTACGAGGGCCTCGACAAGTCCCCCTATCGGGCCGTCGTCGACGAGGCAATCTGCAAAGGCCAGGCCAATTGTGTCAAAAGGTGCCGTTTCGAGGCGATCTCGCTCAAGACGGACCCTGTCTCGAAAAAACGCCTGGCCGTCGTGGATGCCGAAAGATGCCACGGCTGCGGCCAATGCGTCCTCGGCTGCAAGATCGACGGCGCCATCAGGCTGGAGCTCGCGGCGAACCTATGATGATGGCATGACTCGAACACAAGGTGAGCTGCAGGATATTTTCAAGGCAAGGAGGTGAAATTATGCGCAAGGAGATCGGAAAAAAGGTCTCGGATCATTTGAGGAAATTTCCAGGCTTCAGCTTTCCGGCGCCATCGGAAGAGGAATGGGATCTGAAACTCTTCGAAGCGCCCTTCTCGCTGACGGACGAGGAAGGCGAGGTCCTCGCCAACGTCATGCCCTACTTCGAATCGGCCAGGGATATTGCCGGACGCATGGGGCGCGATCCGAAGGATGTCATTCCCCTTTTGGACAGCCTGGTCAAGAAGCTCTGGGTGTTTTCCGAGGGGACGGGTGAGGACCGCAGGTACGAGGCCCATACCTGCCAGTTCGAATTCTACATGCCCTGGTTGACGCCGGAATCCGTTGCGCGCCTGCTGACGCCTATCGCCGCCAGCGCGGCGAATCCCGATCCGAAGGAGGTGGAATTCAATCAACGGCCCATCGGGACCGGGGACGATGAGATGCTGCCCTATCTGAGGGTCGTACCCCGGGAGAGCAGCCTGCCCTACGACACCGAAATACTGCCCTCCGAAATCGTCTCCCATATCATAGAGCATGCCGGCGAGAAGGGCATTGCCGTCACGGAATGCCTTTGCCGGAAGATAAAACAGTCCATGGGAGGATCCTGCTCCTACAACGCTCCCCTCGATATATGCCTCTTTTTCGAACCCTTCGCCCAGGCGGCCATCGAGGCGGGGGTCGCGAAGCCCATCACCAAGGCCGAGGCCCATGAAATCGTCAAACGGGCAAGGGAATACGGCCTCGTGCATCAGGCGGCCACGGCCGAGCATACCCGCATTCTGTGCAGTTGCTGCCCCGACTGCTGCGGCGCGCTGCAGCCTTTTCTTTTGGGTGCGCGGGCCTACGGCTACACCATGAAATCCAACTTCTACTCTTCCGTCAAACCGGAACGCTGCAGGGGAGCTCTGGACTGCGTCAAGAAATGTCCGGCCAATGCGATCACCTATGATCCGGAAAAGCGGACGGCCGTCGTGGAAACAGAAAAATGCATCGGCTGCGGCATCTGCGTCGAGTCTTGTAAAAACGGCGCCCTTGAGCTGAAGCGCAGGGAGAAGGTGATCAAATATCCCCATACCAATGCCGACCACTGGGAAATCAATGCACGCCAGCGCGGGAAAACCGAACTCATGAAAAACGGCAGGTAGAGATCTCCCCTGAAACCGTTGGAGAGAAGATATGATTGGCGATC
The DNA here is from genome assembly GCA_016929555.1 of Deltaproteobacteria bacterium. Taxonomy (GTDB): domain Bacteria; phylum Desulfobacterota; class Syntrophia; order Syntrophales; family JAFGIO01; genus JAFGIO01. The sequence goes on from JAFGIO010000197.1 coordinate 4,101, forward strand.
CTTTTAAGAGAAAAAAATACGGGGCCGTCGAAATGGTGCCGTCAAGTTATCCGGGGATGGGTTGCGGTCCGGCTTTCCTCGACAGGCCGCCTCTGGAGGAAAGGAGCGAAGTCGCCCTTGTGCGGTGCGGCAGCTATGCCCTGGCGGAGTCGTCCGTTCGCGAAGCGCTCCATCTGCTGGGGGGCATCGACCGCTTCTGCAGGCCCGGCGAGACGATCATTCTGAAACCGAACCTCGTTTTTGCAGCACCCTGGGAAGTGGGCGAGACAACCCATCCCGACATGGTGGCCGCCCTGACGAGGATCTTCAAGGAGGCCGGCGCCGTTGTCAAGATCCTGGAGAGGCCCGCCTTCAATGCCTCTTCCAGGCAGGTCTATGAAAAGAGCGGCATTGCGCGGGCCGCTCTCGATGCCGGTGTGGACGCGCTGTTGGAGTGGGAAAAAGAGGAGTACATCGATACGCCGGTGCCCGAACCGCGAAGCTTCGCGACCGTCAAGATTCCCAGGTCGATCCTCGATGCCGATGGATTCGTCGATATTCCGAAGCTCAAAAACAACTACGTGCTGGGATCGGGCGCGCTCACCCTGAGCTTGAAGAGCATGCTGGGCATCATTCCCCAGGAGGAGCGGGAACCGATTCACCGCACGCCCGTCGACATGGCGGCCGGCTGCGTCGATATCGCCAAGGCCGTCCGCCACAAGGAACGCTTGATTGTCGTCGACGGCGTCTATGCGATGGAAGGTGCGACCCACTACGGCCATGTCTGCAAGCCTGGCATTGTCGCGGCCTCGGCGGATCCCGTCGCGGTCGAGGCCGTCTGTCATGCCGTCGTCGGCTATCATCCCCTGGAGAGTCCGGCCGTCCAGCTCGCAATGAAGGACGGGCTCGGGACGGGCGATCTCGGCGAGATCGATATTCTCGGAGAACGGCTTCAGGACGTCCATTTTCCCTTTGTCCGGTCCATGAACCGCTTCGTCCAGAAGTACCGGAATGTGAAGGAGTTTTTCGGCGGCACCTGCCATGCCTGCCTGTTGGCCATGATGGCCGTCCCGCCCGTGGTCGATCCCCAGAAGCGTTATGCCGTCATCTCCGGGACGAGGGCGATGGTTGCAGCATCCCTGGCGGACTTCGACGAGGTTTACCTCGTGGGGCTTTGTGCCTGCAGTGCAAACCACCAGTTCCCCGGGTTCATGGAAAAGGTCGCTGAAGCCGGGAAGATCGTCAGGATGCCGACCTGTCCAGGCCATGAAGAGGTGCACAAGCGAAAATGGGGGGGCATCTATGACGCCCGGATGCTTCTGTCCATAGACATGACGGCGGGATTCGCCCTTCCCGACACGGTGAGGCCGACGATACTGGCATCGGTGGAGGCGCGGCGGGAAGGCAGAAAAACCGTCCTGAAATAATCGGTTCCCGTCTCGGCCTTCAAGAATCTTTTACCACAAACAGTTTGTGTATAAATTGATTGACAAAAACGATCTCCCTGAATTATGAGTGTACCTATCCTAACTCAGGGAGGTGTTTCTATGAAAAAGCTCTGGATTTTGGCTGGGATAGTCTCATTTTCCTTGGGAATTATCCTTATCGCGGGATGCACGAAGAAGACGTTGTGGATGACGGAAGGCGCCGTTTCGGTAGAGCAGTCAGCGGAAATGACGTCGGGTATGGAGCACAAAACCGCAGGAACCGGGGTGACGCAGGACACGGGTACGGTGATGGCAGGGCCTGAAAGCAGTGAAGGGGTTCAGGGAAAACCGGCGAATGGTCGACTCGCCGCCGATGATGCAG
>JAFGIO010000198.1 GCA_016929555.1 Deltaproteobacteria bacterium
CCCCAAGTGGCTCCAGGAGATGGAAGAAGCCGGCAAACTCGTGGTCTACGGCGAGGAGAAGGAGAAAACCCACGGCCATGCCTGAAACTTGACGGCGTGGGTCCCACATTATGCGCTGCCTTAGATAAATTCGTTAATCAAGAAAGGGTCTGTCCAAAACAAAGGCAGGCCCTTTTTACTGTTTCTAAGAACATGACAGATGGACATATTTCATTGACATATTTCATTGACACGCAAGTCCGTTTGTCCTATACTTCATGCCAACAAAAGGAAATTCTTATCAAGCGCCTGCTCTTCCGAAAACAAGACAAAAACGGCTAACGCCTAATTATAGAATATAAAACTACTCAATGCATTAATGAGACTTGCCTCTTAGGAAAAGAAACTTCTTGGGAAAAAAGATAATAGCTCATTGAATTGACTCTTTAAAAAGCATCCAACAAGAAATAGATTCATCCGCAACCAATTGAGGGGCGAGAAGGTAGAATGGATTGGCTAACATAAGTACTTTTCTACCCCGTCTTGCGAGGCATATTGCCCGTATAATCATGCGGCATGTTACCTCGATGGACACCCCAATCCCGTGTCATTGAGGCCGTCTAAGCAAGATTTCTGCCCCACATCTTTCCATCACTGCAGGATATAAAGACCATATAATTTCCATTATTTAAAATAGTTACAGCTGAGAAGGTCGCACGGAATGCTTGAAATATGAGTATTTTCTCCAAAGCCCGATCAGAAATAACTCGTTCAAACACGGTCCGTGCAGTCCTTATAATGATTCTCCTATGTGCTTCAAAGGGAAGATTTTAGCTCTCTAACAAAGGCGCACCATCTTTTTATCAATGGAAACCTGGGGACGATCTTGAGAGATGGATAGATTTCCCCTAAGTCGGCATGGAGAAGCATGGAGACGATCTAAATTAAGAGGCATAACCCTGAAACGGTTGCGGCGGGGTCCAATATCGGAGGAGGGGATGTTGCAGGAGAAAGGAGGTGAGGAAAGGAACCAATGGGTATTGACAACTGGCGGATTCAAAGTAGTTAAGAGGGATAAATTACCATATGGGGAATAAAACAGAAAAAGGGGGGACAAAAATGGCTAACGGTAGCGGAGAACAAGGTTCATCGTATAAATGGTATATTTTGTTTATGGTTAGTTTGTTTCAGATCTTCGTGATCGGCTGCACATGGATGTCTGTACCGGTCCTATTTGGCGAGATGATGCAGACAAAGGGTTGGACCATCGCGAGTTTGATGGCCGCTTGGGGTGCGATTCCCCTCGCGATCATATTTATCAACTTTCCAGCCGGGATAGTGGGCGACAAGTTCGGCATGAAGGTTGCCGGCATAGGGGCCATAATGATAGGCATTGTAGGAGCGCTTCGCGGCCTGGCGCCGACGTCCACTATGTTCTACTTCTCGATGCTCGCGTACGGAGCCACCTTCCCCTTTGCCTTCGTGCTCATGCCCAAAGCGCTGGGGTCGTACTTTCCGCCCGCGCAGCTGGGCATGGCTAACGGGGTAAGTCTCGGCGCTTACGGACTCGGTGCGGCAGGCGCCCTCCAGTTAAGCGGTACGGTGATATCACCTGCCGTTGGAGGCTGGCAGAACGTGATCTATCTTTATTCGTTGATCGCCTTGGCGTGTGGCATTCTGTGGCTGTTAACCGTGAAGGACCCTCCCGTGGACAAGGCGGCGGCAGCCGCGGCGGGGCCTGCACCGAGTTTAGTGACACTTCTGGTGGGACTTCTCAAAAACACTCAGGTGCTCATAATTTGTCTCATATACTTCATGTTCTTGGGCGGCTGGATCGGGATGTCCGGTGCGTACCCATCCCTGGGGGTTGCCGCACGGGGAATTAGCCACGGGCAATCCGCATTCGTCGTCACCTTTGCCCTGCTGACGTATGTGGCCGGATGTTTCATCTTCCCGACGATTTCAGACAAGGTGGGGCTAAGGCGCCCGGTCTATTGTGCCTGTCTGCTGATTTCGGGCTTCGGCATGTTCATGACCGCCATTACCGCAGACTATACCATGATCTTGGTGTGGGCCGCTGTATGGGGACTCTTTGCGGGCGCGATCCCCATAGTCTTTGCCATACCCTTCGAGACGCCGAGTGTGGGTGTGGCCCTTGGCGGAGCCGCCATCGGCCTGATTTTGGCCGCCGGCAATATTGGAGGATTCCTATTCCCGACGTTCATATCAACCTTTGCCGGAGGTGAACCGACGGCGTCCTTGCTCAAGGTCGGCATTCTTTGCGGGCTCTTCGGATACGCCGGGACCGCCCTGGTGATCTGGATGGTCAACGAGACAGGATCTAAGGCGCGTGCAGCTGCCGCGGCGGAGTAAAAATAAGTGTGAATTGCAGGAGAAATCAGGTTAAAACCGTCCGACGATGAGAAAGAGACAGGGTTTCTTCCTGTCTCTTTCCCTCATGGTCGGAAAATATTAGTGTTGTGCCCTTTTTAACAATCTTGATTATCTCGTAACAAGTCAAAACGAGACACCCCGCTGAACCAGAAACAGACAAACGGTGATGGATAAAACCGCGTTGTCGAATCACCTGGAATGAGGCAAATTTCTCTCTGCTGACAGGCATGCATCTTGGGTTATTTGGCAAGTCCTCGATAGGAAGGCCTTGCCACCCAGCAAAGTAAATGCTCCATAGAAAACTTCAATCAGGTACCGCTCCGAATCCTATCCGATGCTAAAGGCGGCGTTGAGGAGTCCGCCAGCGAGCAGATCGCCAATCCTCTCACGATCGCTCACTTTTTTCGCCAGCGAAAGGATAGCTTCGGGGCTGCCCCATCATTTTAACCTGAACAAGTATCTCTGCATCAAAGATCAAAGGACGATCAAGAATGACAACAAAACCATTACCTACAACAAAAGGCTTTATCAATTAGAGCATGTCCATAGCAAGAAGGTCCATATTGAGGAGAGAATCAATGGTCCTCTCCTCATCATCAACAAGGGTACAGCTTTAAAAAACCAAGAAATAACCTAAAGACCCAAACAGACAGAGACTGTTAACAAAAGACACGAGAGTCTATAACCGGCCCCCGAAGCCATCAAAAGATCATCCCTGGAGAAGAAGATGGAAAATCTGGGGGGCGCCTGCTCCAGCCGTTTTATGAAAAGGATGGGAGCTTTTTGTTTCAATAGGACATTTCTAAATTGGCTGGACATTCTAAGAACACGTCATGTCAAGAGGACTGTCAAGAGGACTGGATAAAAAATAAAAAAATGATATGATTATATAAAAAATCGAGGGTGGCCGATGGAACTGAAATACAAAATATGGATTGAAAAGGACGGCAAGGTCGTCTTTGGAAAGGGCCGTGAAAACATCCTCAAGGCGATCCGGGAGGGCCACAGTCTCAACAATGCCGCCAAAAAACTGCAGATGTCCTACCGCGCGGCCTGGGGGCGTCTGAAGGCCTCGGAGCAGAGGATGGGCCTGAAGCTCGTCGACATCGACGCGACCGAAAAGGGCATGCGTCTGACGCCCAAGGCGCAGGCGATCATCGAGCGGTTCGAAAAGCTGGAAAAGGATGTGGAAGAACTGCTTGCAGAGGTGAATCGCGAGTTTCGCTCACTGCTCGAAGATAACCAGCGAAAGTAATCCACTGGGCGAATTCCGCCCCTTCAGGTCATTTCCATCGCTACGACCTCGACATAGGGGGATTCCCCCTGACATCCCTTGCATGTATCGCCGTGCCTGGCGGGATAGGCCTCTCCGCAGCCGGGACAGACGGCCACAGGGCCCTGTTTCCGCCGTCTCAGCTTTTCCGGCTCCACGCGAACACGCTGGATGCTCAGCAGCGCATAGCCCGCTTCCTTGATCTGATCGAGCAGTAATTCGTGATCCTGTTCGCGCTTTTTCTTCACTTTGAGATACCATTGGTTGATTTCGCTCCAGGCCCGGAGCTTCTCCGTGTCGAGATAAACCCGTACGCCCTGACCGTTGTTTTTCTCATAGAGGGTCACGGCGAAGCGCCCGAACTCGAGGATGCGGAGCCAGCCGTTGCCGACCGTGCAGGGGGTCAGCAACTGCACCGCATCGGGAAGGCAGGTCGAAGTCTCGCAGAGGGCGTCGAAGAATTCCCCCTCGGGCAGTTTCTTCAAGGCGAGATCGACGATGAAACCGCCGATGAGCAGTCCCGGCGCCGGACTGCCGTGAAACGACTCGACCAGGTGGACATACTCCTCATAGCTGTAAGAACCGATATTCATGGAGCACGCTCTCTCTTTCTTCCTAATATGCCAGGGCCAGGCGCGGCTGCCGTGCCGCCTTGGATAACTCTGTCGAAGACGGCACGGTGGCGATCGTGCGCTGCATCCAGCCCTTGTCGATCTTCCCCTCGACGACGGGCAGGATCTCGTCCGCGAGAAACAGCGCCTCGTTGATGTCGTGGGTCACGTAAAGGATCGGAAAGGAACGTTCGCTCTTGAGACCCCGAACTTCCTCACGGAGACCGCGGCGCGTTACCACGTCAAGGGCGGAAAAGGGTTCGTCGAGCAGCATGATTTGCGGCCGCCGGGCCAGGGCCTGGCAAAGGGCGCATCGCTGGCGCTCCCCGCCGGAAACCATGTGCGGTTTCCGATCCCGAAGATGGGCGATCCCGAAAAGCTCGAAAAGTGCATCGACGTCTTTTCTTTCCACGGCGGCAAAGGAGGCGTTCTTATAAAGACTGAGATGGGGGAAAAGGGTATACTCTTGGAAAACATACCCAAGACATCGATCCTGCGGGGGAAGACAGATATTGCGTGATGAATCGTACCAGGGTTTCCCCCCGTAGACGATCCTGCCTTCATCGGGTCTCTCCAGTCCCGCAATCATGCGGATGATGGTGGTTTTGCCCCCGCCGGACGGCCCGATCATTACGATCATCTTTCCGTCCGGACAGGTGAAATCGATGTCGATATCGAAGTATTTAAGCTGTTTGCGAAGGGTGATCTGCAGAGCCATTTGCCGAGTCTCCATGGAGTTTGTTGACGAGAAGTAAAAATACATAGCCGATCGGTATGAAACAGAGGGACATCAGGGATGCCTCGCGATAATTCATCATTTCCACGGCCTCGTAGATGGCGATGGAGGCGACCTTCGTCTCTCCGGGCACGCTGCCGCCGACCATCAAAAGGACCCCGAAGGCCCCCATGCTGTGGATAAAGACGAGGATCGCCGCGGCCGCGATGCCGCTGATGCTGTTGGGAATGACGACCCGGAGGAACGTCGCCGCACGCGAAAGTCCGAGGACGTAGGCGCTTTCCATCAGTCGGCGGTCCACCTTCTGGAAGGCGGCCTTCATGGGCTGTACGGCAAAGGGAATGCTGTAAAGGGACGAGGCGACGGCAATCCCCAAAAAGGTGAAGAGCATCGATCCGCCGGTGAAGCTCTCCCAGAAGCGACCCGCGATCCCCTTCGGTCCCATGATAAAAATCATGTAAAATCCCAGAACCGTGGGAGGCAAGGCCATGGGCAGGTTGATCAGCGCCTCCAGGAGAGATTTGCCGGGAAATCTTGTATAGGCCAACATATAGGCGATGGGCGCCGCTAACACCACGAGGACACCCATCGTAACGACCGCAAGCTTCAACGTTACATAAAGCGATTGAAAATCCATCCCCACGATCCCTATTGATAGCCGAATTTGGTTTTGACAGCGCCGGACTCGGGAGAGAGCAGAAAAGCTGCAAACCTTTCAACCTCCGGACGATTCTTCGATCTCGTCAACACGCAGGCGGACTGAACGATCTGCGGCGCCTCTTCGACGGGGTAACAACACCCTTTTGCGCCCTCCTGCGTCACCACGGAGGAGAGGGCGCAGAAACCGGCATCCGTCGCCTCCGTCGAGGCGTACTGGAAGGCTTGCGCAACGGTCTGGGCGATCACCCTTTTGCTCTCCAGGGCCTCCCATAGCCCCGCTTTCAGAAGGGCTTCCCTGGCCGCCGCACCGTAAGGAGCCGTTTGCGGATTGGCAAGAGCGATTCTTTTCACTCCTTCACCCTTGAGGGCCTCACGCCAGTCTTTGGCCCGGCAGAAATCCTTCCGGACCGACCACAGGACACAGCGGCCCCTGGCATAGACGAAAGGCTTCTGCACGATGCCCTCTTTATGCAGGCGGACCGGACGATCTTCATCGGCGGCCAGGTAGATGTCATAGGGAGCGCCGTTCTGTATCTGCGCGTACAGACTTCCCGTGGAGGCGAAGGTCGCCTCGACCTTGATCCCGGTCTTCTCTTCAAAGGCGGAGGCAATGTCCTTGAAGGCCGCAATGTAGTTGGCGGCAACGGCGGCGCTGATCTTTTCCTGGGCTGCGGCACTGAAAGGGCAAACAAACAGGATCATCGTGAAAAAAGAGAACAGGCGCATCCAACGTTTCATTTCACCACCTCGATAAAGAAAATGAAATATGTTATTAATAACATATAAGTTAATAAAAAAACATCCTTTTTCTTAGCCCAAGCCGACAAGGAAACGAGGCGGCAAGGCCGCATTCCGCTACAGGCATTGCCGCCACGCCTTTCAGCGCAATTTGGCGATTTGCACCGCGCAGGCCTTGTACTCGGCGGTCTGTGTCTTCGGGTCATAGGCCGGATTGGTCAGCCAATTCGCGCAGGCTTCGCGAAAATGAAAGGCCATCCAGACCATTCCCTTCGGGAGCTGCTCCGTCACATTGGCCCGGACGACGACCTCGCCGCGGCGCGAGCGGACGGAGATCATCTCGCCGTGACCGATGCCGTAATCTGCCGCGTCGGCAGGCGAAATGTCCGCCGTTTCTTCACCGAGAAGATCGTCGATTCCCTGAGAACGTCCCGTCTGCGTTCTCGTATGGTAATGGTAGAGCCGGCGGCCGGTACTCAGGACCAGGGGATACTCCTTGTCGGGAACCTCGGCCGGCGGTATCCAGTCCACAGGGCTGAAGACGCCCAGTCCACAGGTAAAGCAACCCTCCTTATGGAGGAAAGATGTCCCCTCATGATCCTCGCTGGGTGCCGGCCACTGGATGCCGTCTTTTTCAAGCCTGGCGTAACGTATGCCGGCCATTGACGGAGCCAGACAGGCGATCTCGTCATCCCAGATCTCCTGGGCGCTGTCCGCCTTCCATGGATGTCCCAACCTGCGGGCGAGTTCCCTGAAGATCCACCAATTCGGTTTGGCCTCGCCGGGGGGAGCGCTCGCTGTCCTGACGCGGTTGACCCTTCGTTCGCTGCTGGTGAAGGTGCCGTCGTTTTCGCTCCAGGCGGCCGCCGGCAGGATGACGTGGGCGAAACGGGTCGTCTCCGTCGGGAAGATGTCCTGGCAGACAAGAAACTCCGCAGAATCGAGGCAATGCTCCACATGGCGGATGTCGGGCTCCGTATTGGCCAGGTTTTCGCCGAAGACGTAAAAGGCCTTCACCGTGCCGTCGAGCAGGCCGTCGATCATCTGGGGAATCATGAGACCCGGCTTTTCGGGAAGTTTTGGGACATTCCAGGCCTGCTCGAATTTCGCCCGCGCCTCGGGATTGTCCACCTTCTGGTATCCCGGAAAGACATTGGGCAGGGCGCCCATATCGCAGGCCCCCTGGACGTTGTTCTGCCCGCGGAGCGGATTGACGCCGCCGCACTCGAATCCGACGTTCCCCAGGAGCATCTGAAGGTTTGCACAGGAAAGGACGTTGTTCACGCCGCAGATATGTTCGGTGATCCCCAGGGTGTAGATGAGCATGGCCGGTTTTACTGCGGCGAGACGCCTTGCGACATCCCGAATCGTCTCGGGAGAAACGCCGCTGATTTCCGCAGCCCGCTCCGGGGGATAGGCCGCCACCTTCTCTTTCAACTGCTCGAAACCGGTGGTGCAGGACGCTACATAGTCCTTGTCGTAGAGGTCTTCGTCGATCAGAACGTTCATGACGCCGTTGATGAAGGCCACGTCCGATCCCACCTTGATCGGGACATGGAGCGACGCGAAATCGACGAGCGGCGTGCGTCGCGGATCGACCACGATCAACTGGGCGCCGGCGAGAACGGCTTCCTTGACGAAGGTGGAGGCCACGGGGTGGGCCTCCGTCATGTTGGATCCGATGACGAAAAGCATCTTCGCCTTGGCAAAATCGGCAAAGGAATTCGTCATGGCCCCCGACCCGAATGCAGTCGCCAGACCGGCGACGGTCGGGGCGTGTCAGGTACGCGCGCAGTGATCGATGTTGTTCGTACCGAGCACCGCGCGGAAGAATTTCTGCATCTGATAGGAATCCTCGTTGAGACTGCGGGCGCAACTGACGCCGGCAATGGCGTCCGGCCCGTGTTTCACGATGATGTCCTTGAACTTCGAGGCCACCAGATCGAGGGCCTCATCCCAGGAGGATTCGCGGAATTTACCGTTTTGCCGGATGAGGGGGGTCTTGAGGCGATCCTCGGAATAGATGAAGTCGTAGCCGAAACGGCCCTTGACGCACAGGCGGCCCTGATTGGGCTGTGCGTCCTCGACGGCTGTGACCTTCGCGATCCGGCCTTCCTTGACATGAAGCAACTGCTGGCAGCCCACACCACAGTAGGGACAGGTCGTTCGGATCTTCTCCGTTTCCCAGGGGCGCCCCATTCCTTTGGCCTTCTTTTCCGTCAGGGCGCCGACGGGGCAGACCTCGATGCACTGGCCGCAAAAGACGCACTCGCTTTCATTGTAAGGTAGATCTCCGCCGGTGACGATTTTGCTTTTCGAACCCCGGTAGCCGAAACTGATGGCCCGATTCACCACGACCTCATTGCAGGCCTGGACACAGCGACCGCACAGAATACAGCGGTTGAAATCCCGCACGATGAAGGGATTGACATCTTCGACGGGATAGGTCTCCTCACTGGGGCTGAATTTCATTTCCGTGATCCTGCAGGCATAGGCAAGATCCTGGAGCCGGCAATTGCCGTTCGCCTCGCAGACGATGCAATCGTGTTTGCCGCTGGCCAGAAGGAGTTCGACGACAAGTTTGCGGGACCTGAGAACCTTGGCGCTCTGTGTGAAGACCTCCATACCCGGCGTTACCGGCGTCGAGCAGGATGCTACCAGGGACCGCGCCCCGGTGACCTCCACCAGACAGACCCGGCAGGCACCGGTCGGTGCCGCCCCCTTCAAATAGCAGAGGGTCGGGATAACGACACCGGCATCCCGGGCCGCGTCAAGAATCGTCTGGCCCGGTGCAAAGGGAGTCTCCTTCCCATTGAGAATAAAAGTTGTATCGGACATAAATTTTTCCCCCAAATCACTTGATGCCAACAGATCATGTCAAAGAAGACATAGATGACGGGAGACCTCATACAACAGCAAAGGCATTGGTGTCAACAACAATCAGCGACTTTGGCTACTCTCATCGACATTCCCTGCAGCAACGGATGAGTTGTGGGAATCCACTTTCGAACAAAAAGGCCCTTTCACTGGACAACAGGATTCCTCGCATGGTATTTAACGCAATCGAAGACTGCCCGGTTGAAAAGAACCGATGGTCTGATCGATCGAAAGAGGAAGACAACCATGAAACCGGCTCTCATCGTCGTGGACATGATAAAGGACAATGTCGGGATGCACCTGTCGGCAAATAAATCGCACGAATTCACGAAGATCATCCCCAATCTCCAGAGGGCGCTGAAGGCATGCCGTTCGCGGGCCGTTCCGGTCGTTTTTGCCAACGACAGTTTCCTGGAAGGCGACCTTCTCTTCAGCGGGCGGATGAAACCGCATGCCATCCGGGGAACCGAGGGCGTCCGGGTCGTCGAGGAACTGGGTCCCGAACCGGGCGACACCGTCCTCGAAAAACGCAGAATGAGCTCCTTCTTCAAGACCGATCTGGACATGACCCTGCGGCTCTGGAAGGTTGACACGATCGTCGTCACCGGCATCTCGACGCCGGGATGCGTCTATCTCACCGCCATGGACGGCTTCGCGCACGACTTCAAGGTCGTCCTCCTCGAGGACTGCTGCGCCGCACACAGACCGGACATCCATGAGACCTTTCTGTCCGTCTTGAAGAGGATGCCCCTGGATACCCTGGTCCGCATCATGAAACTGGATGCGTGGCTGGATGAATTGCAAACGACCGGCCATCAGGGTGTTGCATGAGCTATCAGGTTGTGGTCGTGGGCGCCGGTCCGGGCGGTTCGACGGCCGCCCATTTTCTGGCACGGTCCGGCATCGAGGTGCTGCTCCTCGACAAGAAAAGGTTCCCCCGGGACAAGGCCTGCGGTGACGGTCAGGTGCGCAGCATCCAACCCCTCTTCAAGGAAATGGGAATCTACGAGGCGATCCGCGCGCAGGCCCGCATCCTTCGCGGGGCATCCTTCGGTTCGCCCTCCGGGGCCTATCACAGTTTCGCCACACCGGACCGCGAGATCTTCTGTACGCCGAGGATCGTCATCGACGATATTATCCGCCGTTCCGCCGTCGAGCGGGGCGCCCATTTCCGGGACTGCTTCACGGTCGGGGAGCTGGTAACGGCCCGAGGAAGGGTCACGGGCCTCCGGGGCCGCGAGGAAGGAAGAAATATCGAGATATCCTGCGAGGCCGTTGTCGTGGCCGACGGGGCCCGCTCCCGCCTGGCGGCCCAACTCGGGTTCGGAACCGCCGGGCCGGAGCATCTCTTTCTCGGTGTCCGGGCCTACTTCGACGATGTACAGGGCCTGTCGGACACCATGGAATTCATCTACCCCGATCCGCTGTTCTTTCCGGGGGGCTATTTATGGATCTTCCCCGTGACGGACAGCCGCGCCAATGTCGGTGTCTTCATCAGCACCGGCGCCCTCAGGCGAAGCGGCCGGTCCCTGAAAAGCCTCATCCCCTGGTCCGTGGAGCGATCAGCTATCGTCAAGGCTCGCCTCAGAGAAGCCCGGCAGGCAAGCCCCCTGAAGGGTTCGATCCTGCCCACCTATCCGTCTGCGGGGGACAATTATGCCGCTGGCGCCGTCGTAGTGGGAGATGCGGGCAGTATGGTGGAGCCGCTCTTCGGATCGGGGCTGCCCCAGGCCATGACGGCGGGCCAAATCGCCGCCGAAGTCATCACCCGGGCCCTTTCCAAGGGCGATGTCTCGGCGGAATCGCTGTCACCATATAAACAGAGGATAAACGAAACCATGGGGCCCGCCTATGCCTTGTCTGCCACGGTGCGCAAACACCTCTTTTCGGACCCGAAGGACCTCGAGGCTTACCTTGCCGAGGTCAACCGGGGCGACGACCCGGTGCTGTTGAACCGGGGGGCGAACGAGACCATGGTCCATTATCTGAAGAAATACAAAGGTGTCCAGATCGCTTAGCCGCCTTCTCTCTCATCAGAGGCCTTGGCGGCCCGCGATCCGGATGACCTGCAGGAACTGCGCCGTTACGAAAGGGAGCCTCGTCATGTCCGTACATGCCATCTGTGAAAATCTCTGGTTGATCGATCTGGATCTTCCCCGGGAGGGATTCCGAAACTTCATCAGCGCCTGGCTCTACAGGCCGGGGGACCTTGCCATCCTGGTGGACCCGGGACCCCGATCCACCATCCCGGTCCTTCAGGAAGCCCTGAAAAAGTTGGATATCGAGACCCTCGACTATATCCTGCTGACCCATATCCATGTCGACCACGCCGGCGGCGCCGGCCTGCTGCTCGAACATGATCCCGGCGTCCGGCTCATCTGCCACCCCCAGGGTCTCCGCCACATGGTCGCTCCGAGCCGCCTCTGGGAGGGTTCCCTCAAGGTTCTGGGCGATATCGCCCTGGCCTACGGAGAAATCGCCTCCGTTCCCGCCGGCAATATCTCCTTTGAACCGCACATCGAAGCGGGGAGGATCGCCATCGATGCCGTCGAGACACCGGGCCACGCTTCCCATCACCTCTGCTACCTCATCGGCGACATTCTTTTTGCCGGGGAAGTGGCTGGCATCAACTACCCCTTTCGGAACGGAGGTCTCTATCTTCGGCCCGCAACGCCTCCACCGTTCAGTTATGAAATCTATCGGGGTTCCCTCGAGAAGGCTTCCCTCCTAAAGGCCGACCGTCTATGCTTCGGCCATTACGGTATCCGGACCGACGCCGGTCCAGTCTTCGATCTCGCCCTGCAGCAACTGGATAACTGGATCGCCACCGTCGAGCGGCATATCGAGGCAGAAAGCGATCCCTTCGAGCAGAGCGTCTTCGCCGATCTGGTGGCGTACGACGCAGGGGTACGCCTTTACCGCGACCTTCCGCCGGACATTCAGGCCCGTGAAAAATATTTTTCCTTCAACAGCATCCGGGGCATGCGGGAATACCTGCTCAAACGCTGACCTCCCAAATCGTCCGTCCGTTCATCTTCGGCGAGCAGAAATGCCTATCCTCCCATGACTTTTTTCCTTGACAACGGCGCAACGGCGAAATATGCCGTTACATACTATCGGCTACGGGCCAGGCGAATACCTCGGTCGGCTGGAGGAACCGCATTCGCCGAAAGGGCAAATAAGCAGACGTCGTGCGATTCGAATAGACCGGTTACTCCCGATCAAGAAGCTTTCGGCGTCGTGCATAGCGAGAATTTTGATTTACGCGTGATTCGTTGAATAGGGTACCGATACGGTATAACCGAAGAAAGGACCCGTTCCTGTTCAACCAAATTCATCAAAGGAGAGAGACGACATGGGGAAGTTAAAAGAGGTTGTTGTCATTGACGCCGTTCGAAGCGGCATTGGAAAATCCGGGCGGCAGGGA
>JAFGIO010000199.1 GCA_016929555.1 Deltaproteobacteria bacterium
CCCTGTTTCTCGAGAAACTTTCCCAAAAGGGACAGCACCACCGGGCTGTTGTCCACAACCAGGATCTTCTTTTTTGCTGCCCTGTTCGCAACCGCAGTCTCCGCAGCGATCATTCCTTCTCCGTATTCCTATATTCCGATACGAGGGGGTTGATTCAGCCGTCCAAAAAGAGGGGAAGGCTCCCTTTGCCGAAAGAGGTCATCGGCAAAGGAGATCATGCCTACCTGCAGCAAGTGCAGCGTTTCTTGACAACGGTCATGCCATTGTTCCCGATGGATCGAGACTTCAATCTGCCTTGCCATCTCCGATAGGTCCAGCAACCGCAGATTTGCCGAAGCCCCTTTGACTGCATGGGCGGCCATGGCCGCCTGTTTCATGTCTCCCCTTTCGATGGCGCAGGCCAGCTTCCTGATATCGTCCATGCCCGTTTCAAGGAACAGCTCCATGATCTCAAGGCAATCCCCTTCTTCCAGCGAAAGCTCTTCGGCAATTTCGGCGATATTCATGATCTGTCTTCCCCGTTCTTCCGCAAGGATCGATCCTTTCTCACTTTGAAATGGTCTCACGAAGGCCTCGGGACATAGCTGTCTTGACCTCCCGCTGGAGACCATTTCTTTACGATGCGGGCAATTTCTTCCCGCTTTATCGGCTTGGCCAGGTAATCCGTCATCCCACCGGCAAGGCATATTTCCCGATCGCCGCTCATGGCGTGGGCCGTCATGGCGATGATGGGTATGGTGCCGAAGCCTCCATCGCGAAGGATTTTGGTTGCCTCCAGACCGTTCATCTCGGGCATTTGAATGTCCATGAAAATCATGTCGAAATCCTGCGGTGCGGCCGTGTATTTCGTAACGGCTTCCTTGCCGTTGCCTGCCGTATCCACGACACAGCCGGCCTTTTCGAGCAGCAAGGCCGCCAATTTCTGGTTGACGGGATTGTCTTCGGCCAGCAGGACTCTCGTGGAGCGGCCTGACACCTGCGAATTCCGATTTTCACCATCGGCGGCGTCACGGGCAGGCCGGTTTATCCGGTCCCCTCGGAGGCGATTTTCGGATTTCGAAAGCAAAGCCGTGAAGTGAAAGGTGCTGCCCTTGTCCACGGCGCTTTCCGCCCAGACGTCTCCGCCCATCTGTCCCGAGAGGCGTTTGCAGATGGACAGGCCGAGGCCCGTGCCGCCGTACTTGCGGGTCGTCGAACGTTTGACCTGGGTGAAAGGCTCGAAAATGTAAGCGAGTTTCCCTTGCGGTATCCCGATTCCCTGGTCGACGACAGAGATATGGAGCTTGATATGGGTTTCATTCATTTCTTCCACATCCATGGAGAGGACGATTTCACCGGATTCGGTGAACTTGACGGCATTGTCCATGAGATTCAGGATAACCTGTCGGAAACGAGCCGGATCTCCCTTCACCCTAGCCGGCAGACCCTCACCGGTGCGAAAGGTCATCGACAGGGCCTTGGCTTCGAGTTTGGGACGGATCAGATTGCAGACCTCCAAACCGAGATTGCGGGGATCGAAGTCTATGGCCTCGAAATGCATCATCCCGGCCTCTATCCGGCTGAAGTCGAGGATGTCGTTTATCAGGGACAGCAACATCTGGCCGCTTTGTCTGATCATTTGTACGTGGTCTCTCTGGGTCGCATCGAGAGGCGTTTCGAGAAGCATCTCGGCAAAACCGATAATGCCGTTGAGAGGCGTGCGAATATCGTGACTCATACCGGCAAGGAATTGACTCTTCGCAAAATTGGCCATTTCCGCGCGCAGGGCGATTTCGTTCGCACGGCTGATTGCATGGTCGAGTTGGTTGTTGATGTCGGTGAGTTCGCGGTTCTTGGATTCGATATCGGCCTTTGCGTTCCTCAAGGCCTCTTCCGCCTGTTTACGGTCCGTGATGTCGCGGGAGATCCCGCAGAGACCGACGATCTTTTCGCCGCCGCCCGGAAGAGGGACCTTGAGGGTATGGAATGTATGGGGACAACCGTCGATGATCCTGCAGATTTCCTCTTCGACGACGGTGCCGGACAGGACGTTGCGGTCAACTTCTTCGGTCAGAAGCGCTGTATGGCTATCGAGAATGTCCCGGTCGCTCTTTCCGAGGATGGCATCCTGAGGCAGCGCGTACAGACGGCACATGGATGGATTGACCAGGGTATACTTCAGGCTGAGGTTCTTGATGAAGATGGAATCCTTTGCACTCTCCACAATGGCTTGGAGTTCGGCCCGTGAAGCGTCCGTCTTCTCCTGCTTCCCCTCCAGTTCGAGAAGCTCCCGGTTCAGCTTCGCCACCTCCTCGACAAGCTGTTCCCTCGTCAAATGATCATCAATGGGTCGAGCCATAAGATACCTCACGTACGGCTTCAGGTATATCGACAAGAAAGGGCGTCGACTTTAATCTTCGTCTCGACCCGACGAAGGGAACGACCGGGAAAACGATATCTCTTTGCGTCGTGATAGATGGCATGGGAACAGATCCTTTCATTGAGATCCCCGGCATGACATCTGTGATGAGGATAGAGATGCCTTCCCGGGCGGGTCTTCGGGAAGGGGAAGCGTGATTTCGAAATGGGCGCCGGTTCCATCGGAGGGGAGAAGGACGATACATCCGTTGTGTTCCTCGAGGATGCTCCGGACGATGAACATGCCAAGGCCGGTGCCTGTGGAATCCCGCTTGGTCGTGAAAAAGGGATGGAAGATCTTTTCGGCTAACTCGTCGGGAACCCCCGGACCGTTATCCTTCATTCTGATGAAAACGCGGTTGAGGTCGGTCCAGGCCCGTACACTGATGGCGCCGATCCCTTTATCCATGGCGTCGATCGCATTGTTGTAAAGGTTGACGAAAACCTGACAGATGCTCTGCCTGTCGCCCGAGATCTCGATGTTCTCGGGGATATCGGTCTCGATGGCAATTCCCCTGTTCAGCACGCGGTAGTTCAGCATATGGAGGGCATCGTTGACCGTCGTGGAGAGCTTGAAGAGACCTTTATCTTCATCGTTGCGCTTTCCGTAGTCCTTCAGGCGGTTTACGATGCGGGTGATCCGTTCGCAACCGTCCAGGACGGCGTCCATTTTATCGCCCATCCGCTGGACAAGTTCCCGTATGTTGCCGGACGTTTCTTCCGAGGCGTGCCGGGCCAATGCCGGTTCTGCCAGGTTCAAGGCAGCCTTCGCGAGTTCCGCGTTGCCGGAAATGAACATGATCGGATTGTTGATTTCATGAATGATGGCGGCGGAAAACGTACCCAGAACGGCCAGGCGGTCCGCATGGATCAACTGCTGGGTTCGCTCCTCGACCATTTGCTCCAGTTGCGTTGCATAGTTCTGCAGTTCGACCCTCTGCTGCCGGATCGTCAGATGTGCCTTGATCCTGGCCAGCAATTCATGCGTGGAAAAAGGCTTGTTGACGTAATCGACGCCGCCCTTTTCGAAGCCCAGGGCCTTGGATTCGGGATTATGGACGGCCGACAGGAATATGACGGGGATGTCTTTTGTGGCTTCATCCGCCTTGAGTCTGAGGCAGGTTTCGAAACCGTCGACATCCGGCATCATGATGTCCAGGAGAATAAGATCCACGCCCCTTTTGGCTTTCTCGATGCCTTCCAAACCGCCTTCGGCCTCGAGGAGACTGTACCCCTGGGTGGAAAGAATGGCCTTGAGCAGCCTGAGGTTGACCGGCTCGTCATCGATAATCAAAATGGTTTTCCCAGTCGGTTCCATACAGTGTATCGGTTGATTTTTCCTCGGATCGGTATTTCTGCCCCAGGGGGGCGAGCGGGGAAAAGTCGGCCCGTTCTTAATGAACTCCTGTCGCAGCCGTTTCGGTCTCCCAACGCAATCCCGTCATGCCAACGTCAATCCTGATGACCTCGTAAAAAAGTCACAAATCGTCCTCCCCCTCGAGGGGGGAGGGTTGGGGTGGGGGTGAAACATCATGATTGTGCTAATCTTTTATTCACCCTCCCCTTAATCCCCTCCCCTCAAGGGAGGGGAAGGGCACTTTTTACGAGGGCATCCATCTTGATGACGTTGTAAAAAACACCCATGCCCCGTGGGTCACAACGAAGCATGAAAATAAGCAGGGTCATTCCCGTGAAAACGGGAATCCAGTATTTTCAAGGTATTACATGTTCCCTGGATTCCCGCCTGCGCGGGAATGACGATTTTTCGCGGGACCGTCAATCCTGACGATGCATATCGCCAGGAATGCAAAATCGATTCCACAAGTCGGCACCGTATGCGGAAAAAGATCTTCGATTCCTTTTCATAACGGGGCACCATCGAGGATAAAGTGTCGCGACGGCAAGGGATGGCCCTGATTTTGCAAATCCGAAGCCGAATCGATCCATCTTATGGAAGGCGACCTGAGTTCGAAATCATGAGCGATATCGTCATCGGCATTGCCGATCTGCGGGTGAGCAAGAATGTGAATGATGCCCTGGTTACCTATGCCCTGGGGTCCTGCGTCGGGGTAGCCGTCTATGACCCGGTCGTCAAGGTGGGCGGACTTCTTCACTATATGCTGCCGGAATCCGCCATCGATAGGAACAAGGCACAGGGCAATCCGGAAATGTTCGCAGACACGGCCGTTCCCCTCCTCTTTACATCCTGTTATGCCTTGGGCGCACAAAAGAGAAGGATGGTCGTTAAGGTGGCCGGCGGGGCCAATCTCATCGATGACGTTCATTGCTTTCGGATCGGCCAGAAGAACCTTACCGCCCTTCGTCGCATCTTCTGGAGGAACCGGGTCATGATCGATGCCGCAGATACGGGTCGCTCCTGCAACCGAACCATGCGTTTGAATCTCGATACAGGCGCGGTTTTCGTTAGGATAGCCGGCGGTACCATGGAGGAACTGAAGTGATCGATAGAATTGTACGATCCATAGAGAACATACCGGCCTTTCCCGCGACCATCCAGAAAGTTACGGAACTGCTTAGTCGCGACGATTACGCCGTTTCAGAAGTGGCAGGTGTGATCAAGTATGATCAATCCATTACGGCGAACATCCTCAGAATGAGCAATTCCGCCTATTTCGGCGTCCGATACAAGATCAGGACCATTCAGGATGCCGTAACCTATCTCGGGCGGCAAAACCTCATCCGGGCTGTTCAAACAGCCGGCATATCGCGGTTCTTCGCGGGCACACCCAAGGGGTATGTTTCGAGGGCGGCAGAGCTTTGGAAACACTCCGTCGCCGTAGCCCTGATGTCCCAGATCCTCTCGAGAAAGATATTCAACCGCGAAGATGCGATTCTCTATACGGCGTCTCTGCTCCATGACGTGGGCAAGGTCATTCTGGGAGAATACGTTCAGGAATCCTTCCGGATCATCGAGGAGATGGTCACCAAAGAAGGCCATTCCTTTTTGGAGGCCGAGGAAAAGGTTATCGGGATCAACCATGCAGATCTGGGGGGAAAGATCGCCGTTCATTGGAATTTCCCGCCGGAAATCAAGAACCCCATCGCCTTCCATCACAATCCGAACCGGCTCGACAAGGCGGACCAGACCTCGTCATGGCTTGTCTATCTTGCCGATCAGGCCTGCCTCATGATGGGGATCGGCGGCGGCACCGACGGACTGGCTTATCGCGGACTGGGAGAGGCCGGCAAGATGTTCAACCTGAAGACAAGGGATATCGAAGGCGCCATGATTCTCTTGACGGAAGATCTGGAACGGGCACGCGATTTGACGGACATCATTCAGTCGTAAACGCCTTTTCATTGCAGGGGGTCTCCATGTCGCTGCAGGTACTCATCGTAGATGATTCGAGTTCCATGAGGAGATTCATTAAAAGGGTGATCGCAATGTCCGGATTCCGGATGGATCCTTGCCTGGAAGCGCCGAACGGAAAGAGGGCAATCGAGATATTGGAGGCGAATCCCGTGGATTTGATTGTTTCCGATACCAATATGCCGGAAATGAACGGCCTGGAATTGATCGAAACCCTGCACCGAGATGTGGGGCTGCAAAATATTCCCGTGATCGTCGTGACAACGGAGGGAACGGACCCAACGAAGCGGGATGTATTTGCATCCGGTGCGCGGGGTTTCGTCAAGAAGCCCTTTACGCCTGAGGAATTGAAGAAAGTCCTCGGGGAGGTTTTGGGAACGAACCATCGTGGTGGAGAGTGCGGAGATGATGGAACGGATGATGGCTGCCTCGATTTTTGAGGTTCTTGAGAAGATGTTTTTCATTTTTCTCGAATCCGGAGATTTCGAGCAGAGGGCGTACGCCAATGCCGCGGTCGTCGATTTTCAGGGGATGTTGAACGGCCGGATGGGACTTTTCATGACCAGAAGCATGGCCCAGACCATGGCAGCGAACATGCTGTGCATATCGACCCATCCCGTCTCCAATGAGATCGTCGAGGACTGTACAGGGGAAGCGGCTGAAATGATTTGCGGAACTTTTTTAAGCAAGGCCGATCCCTCCGGATCGAGCCGGTTGTCTTTGCCTGTCTTTTACAGGGATGCTGCGACGGCCTCGAATGAGGTCGCATCATCGCCGGGCGGTCTTGAATCGCGATTGGGTTTCGATGCGGGCATGGAAAAGATGGGGGTCATCTTCCGCTTTGCGCCTTGAGGGACCGGGCATTCCAACAAACGGTTCGATGGGAAAGGCACTTTTACGAAGTCATCAGGATTTTGCATGGAGGAGGGTGATGCTGATCCTTCGGTTTCGGGGGTCTTTTGGATTCTCCTTTATCAGCAGTTCCTGGTCTGCGTAGCCGACGACCTTGGCAATCTGGTTGGGATCCACCCCGTTCTTCTCCAATTCGCGCCGGGCGGCCGAAGCCCTCGATGTCGAGAGCTCCCAGTTGGTCGTTTGAGCGCCCCGGAAGGGAGCGGCATCGGTGTGTCCCTCAATGACGATCCGGTTCGTTCTTTCACGGATGTTTTCGGAAACGAGCTTGATGATGGCCCTGGCACGCTCCGTCGGTTCGGCGCTTCCGAGTTGAAACATGAGGCTGCCGTCGGCATCCACGATCTGGATTCGCACCCCGTCGTCCACGACATCGACCAGCACCTGATTGCTCATGGACTTCAGCTTTTCATCCACCGCGGACTTGAGTTTCTTGACCATCTCTTCCGTGGCGACGATTTCCTGAGCCGAGGCCTTTGTGATTTTGGCGGGCCCTGTGCCCTTCTTGTCGAAAACATGTGTGGAGGCGTTCATGAAAGACCGCGACCCGCCGGCAGAAATTTCCTGGAAAATCGTATAATTCTTGAAGTACTCCGATACGGCGATCCGTTTTTCTGTAGACACCATGGACAAAAGCCACAGCAGGAGAAAGAAGGCCATCATGGCCGTCACGAAATCGGCGTAGGCAACCTTCCAGGAACCGCCGTGAGCCTCGTGATGACGGTTTTTCCGGATCCTCTTGATGATGATGGGCGGAGAGCGGTCATCCATTATTTCTTCGCCTGCTTGAGTGCGTCATCAACCTCGGAAAAGGTCGGTTTGACATTGCCGGGAATGACCCGCCTGCCGAATTCGATGGCCACCTTGGGGGCTGCCCCGCCGATGAAGGCGATGAGCGCTACCTTCAGAACGTTCAGATACTGTAGTTCGTCGGTGGCGATATGTTCCAGGTTTTTGCCGATGGGTCCCACGTATCCGTAGCACAACAGAACGCCCATGAAGGTGCCCACCAGGGCCGCGCCGATGCTGTGTCCCAGTACTTCCGGCGGTTCGCTGATCTTGCCCATCGTCAGGACCACTCCCAGGACGGCGGCGACGATACCGAGGCCGGGAAGACCGTCGGCTACGAAACTGACGCTCTTTGCCGGGACCATGGATTCCTCGTAATGGGCATCCAGTTCGCTGTCGATGACGGCTTCCAGTTCATGGGGGGCAATGGTCGTCGTCATGACGGTTCTGAGGGTATCGGCAATCAAGGCGATCGCGTGGTGATTCTTGACGATTTTCGGATATTTGTTGAAAATAGGACTTTCTTCGGGGTTGTCCACATCGGATTCGATGGAGACGAGCCCCTGCTGCCTGATCTTGTAAAAGATGCCGTTGAGCAGCATGAGCACTTCCAGGTAATCCTCCTTGCCGATGGTCTTGCTGCCGAAAATCTTTCCGATGGAACGCATCAAGGCCTTGATGACCTTCAGGGGAGAGGCGATGAGAAAGCCGCCGATGGCGCAGCCGAAAATGATGACCACTTCGGCAGGCTGAAATAGAACCGCCAGGTTCCCGTGTTCCATTTTATAGCCGATAATGACGGCAGTCGTAACGACAAGGACGCCGATGATCGCAATCATGGGTGGATCTATTGCCTCCGTTTTTCCCTCAGGATTTCCCTTTCCTTCTCGAAAACGAATCGGATGATTTCATCTCTGATGGCATCGTCGGTTTCGGTGAACTGTACGGAAATATAATGAATGTTCTGATGGCTGTCTACCTGGCGGACCTCTCCATATACATAGAGGGCCACGGATTGGCTCATGGAAAGCATCATCTTGATTTCCAGGATGTCTCCCAGGGCGAAGGGTTCAAGGGATGTGAAACTCATCCCGCTGCCGCTGATGGTCACATACTTGAAGGGCATGCAGTCGAAACCTTCCTTGTGAACGGTCAGAAGCCGAATGATCGTGTCCAGCTTGGCGTTGAGCATCGTCAGCCAACTGGAAAGGATCTGATCCTGCACATCCGGCAGGATCTTGATGTCGGTAAGGACCGTTTCGCTGTAGATCCGCGACCGAACATCGGGCCGCAGCTCCGGGGGAACCAGGCGGACCTCGAATGGGATGTAGGCGCTCACCCGGGAATATTCCCTTCTGTTTTCAGAGGCTTCGTTCTGCTGGTCGTCCATGGTTTTCCTTGCGGCGTCTGTAGATCCATCAGAATGCCGGTCATGGGGATAAGCCACACGACCGGTGGCCTTATTTATGCAAAGGCGGTGCCATCCTCGACCGACAATCCGGGATCAGGTCTTGCATCAGCAGGAGAGAAATTCTATCCCGAAATGGTCGGGACGGGATTCCCATGATTCCACCCGGGAATGACAAAAGCGGTTCACCCCCACCCCAACCCTCCCCCCTCGATGGGGAGGGGGATTCATGCCTTACTACGAAAATAAAACCCTGGATTCCCGCTTTCGCGGGAATGACCTTGCTTATTTTCATGCTTCGTGGTGCCCCACGGGGCACGGGGGTTTACTACGAAAATAAAAACTCCCGGATTCCGCCTGCGCGGGAAAGGCCCTGCTCGTTTTCATGCTTCGTGCTGCCCCACGGGGCATGGATTTTTTTACGATTTCATCATCTGACGATGACCCGTCGGATAAAAGAATGAAAATTGCGTGGTATGCTACTTGCAAAA
This sequence comes from Deltaproteobacteria bacterium, assembly GCA_016929555.1. Classification (GTDB taxonomy): domain Bacteria; phylum Desulfobacterota; class Syntrophia; order Syntrophales; family JAFGIO01; genus JAFGIO01. Next base: position 9,329 of record JAFGIO010000199.1, read on the forward strand.
TCATCCGGAAGAACGCTGTATTTGCGAGATCAATACGAA
>JAFGIO010000200.1 GCA_016929555.1 Deltaproteobacteria bacterium
ATGGATCAAAAAGACGTGGTGTTTATCGGCGGCGGGCCTGCCGGCTATGTGGGCGCCATTCGCGCCGCTCGGTTGGGCGCAAAGGTCGCCCTGATCGAGGCGGACACCCTGGGGGGAACCTGCCTGAACCGGGGGTGCATCCCCACCCGGGCCCTATGGCGGGGGGTGGAATTCATCGACCTCGTCCGCAAGGCCAAGGAGTATGGGGTGAACTACGGCGCCGCCGAGGTCGACTTCGCCAAGATGATGGCCCGCAAGGAGATGGTCGTCAAGACCACCGTCGGCGGTGTGCAGCTTCTCATGGAGGCCAACGGCATCGAGGTTCTCAAGGGAAAGGGAACGATCCTCTCCTCCGCGGAAGTGGAAGCCGTCCTCGACGGCGGAAGCAGCCGCCGTCTCAAGGCGGGCAAGATCATCATCACCACGGGCTGCCGATATGACGTGCCTGCCGTCCCCGGGGCGGAGGCGATCATCACGACGGACCATGCCCTGAGCCTGAAGGAAGTGCCGAAATCCCTGATCATCCTTGGGGGCGGCGAGGTGGCCCTGGCCTTCGCGACGATTTTCTGCAAACTCGGGGCCGCCGTCACGATCCTGGAGGCATCGGACCGGATCCTTTCCGAGGTGGACGGGGAGATCGTCTCCATGCTGGAAAAGGAGTTGAAAAAAGAGAAGATCCGGATCCAAACCGGGGCCCGGATCCAGGCCGTCCGCCCGGGTGCCGCCAACGAAAAGGAGGTGGTTTTCGACGTCAAGGGTGAAGAGATGTCCCTGACGGCCCAGACCGTGCTTCTGACCGACGGCCGGAGAGCGAATGTGGAAGGCATCGGCCTGGAAAAGGCCGGCGTTCGCCTCGAAGGCGGATATATCGCCGTCAACGGCAGGATGGAAACGAGCGCCCCGGGCATCTTTGCCGCCGGCGATGTGGTCGGCATGCCGCACTTGGCCCATGTGGCCTTCACGGAGGGAATGACGGCCGTTGAGAATGCCCTGGGCGGAAACGCGGAAATGGATTATACGGTTGTTCCGCGCTGCGTCAATACGTATCCGGAAGTGGCCAGCCTTGGCCTGACGGAGGCCCGGGCGAAGGACGAAGGGTACGACCTGCAGATAGGGCGGTTCTCCTTCGGCGCCAGCGGGATGGCTACCATCCTGGGCGAGCGGGTGGGCGTCATCAAGGTCATTACGGACAAGAAGTACGGCCAGATCCTGGGCGTGCACATCATCGGCCCCCGGGCGTCGAACCTGATCCCGGAGGCGGCCCTGGCCATGAAGCTGGATGCGACCCCTGTCGAGATCGCCTCGACCATCCATCCACACCCCACCCTCTCCGAAGCGATGATGGAAGCGGCCCTGGATGTGAATGGCGATACGATACATTCGATCTCCGCCAACAAAAAATAGGGTTCGAGGAACCAAGCGGCGCGCCGGGAACCCTTCTCGGTTCGCCGTCCCGATAAAGAGGTGACAACAATGGCAAGGACCAGGCTGATTGTCGAGCTGGGGATGGGCGTGGACATGCACGGCCAGAACTACACGAAATCCGCGAAAAGGGCGATCGAAGACGCCATCCGGAGAGGCAGTTTGGTTTACCTGGGCGATGCCTTCAAGGCGGGTGGACGCCCGAAGGTCTTCATCGACGTGATCATCGCCTCTCCAAAACCCGAAGCGGTCGATGCCGAGGCGGTTCTCGGAGAGATCCCTTTCGGGGAAAAAACCATCAGGGTCGTACCGGGGGGAATGGACGTCACCCATACCGAGCCGGACAACATCATCATCACCAACGCCTCGGTGCTTGTCTCGGTGGAGTCCTGATATTCCCTGGACGCTTTCATGCCTTCATGCCCGCTGCAGGAATCTGCCAACAGGCCGGAAGGCTTTAACGCGTCAAGATCTATAGCCGCCATTATGAATCTGGGGCGCCTGACCGCCCGTGCGGCGAAAAATACCGCGTCAATTGAACCTTTCCAATAAAAATACGAGGAGGGCATCATGAAAGCAGCCGTTTATCACAAACCCTATGATGTCACTGGGGAAGAGGTCGACAAGCCCCAGGCGGGCCCCGGTGAGATTCTTGTCCGGATGAAGGCCTGCGGAATCTGCGGATCGGACCTGCACACGTACAGACTGGGTCTATTCCTCGAAATCAGCAAGGAAATTCCCCAGGGAAGGATACCAGGCCACGAGTTCGCCGGCGATGTGGTCGAGGTCGGCGACGGCGTCGAGGGAATCGCCGTCGGGGACCGTGTCATGGCGCTCGCCGTGGCCGGCATGGCGGAATATGTAGTCGTCACGCCCGCCATGTTGAATCTGACGGTATTCAAGCTGCCGCCGGAGGTCAGCTACGAAGAAGGGGCCACTCTGGAACCCATGGCGACGTCTCTCCATTGCGCCAAGCTGGGGGCTCCGGCGAAAGGGGAGCAGGTCGTCGTCTTCGGGGCCGGCATCATCGGGCTGGGTATCGTCCAGAGCCTGAAGGCTTTCGGCGTAGATTTGAATAAAATCATCGTTGTCGACGCGGTCGATTACCGCCTGGAGACGGCCAAGAAAGTGGGCGCCACGGACGTCATCAACGCCGTGAAGGAAAACGTGTTCGAAAAGGTGATGGAATTGGCCGGTCAGGCGCCCCCTATCATGCTTTTGCCCACGGTCATATCGCCCAACGTGGATCTTGTCTATGATGCCGTAGGATACATCAAGGACAATCCCGCGCCTCCGGTCCTCGAACAGGCCATGCTGCTCACCCGAGAGTGGGGCCGTATTGCCGTCGTCGGTGTCTATGAAGGCGCCATGACGATGGATCCCATGGCCATGGTGGCCAAGCAGATCAAGGTTCAGGGGTCCTATGCCTATAATCTCCCCGATGAGTTGCTGGAGTCCCTCGAACTCATCCGGACGAAGAAGGTGGACAGGAAGGTCCTCATCACCCATGAGTTCCCACTGGAGAAGGCGAAGGAAGCCTTCGAAACCCAGGCCAATGCAGGGGCATCGGTAAAGGTTGTCTTCAAGACCTGATCCGCCCTGATGGGACGGACACATCAAGGAATGAAACCCCCAAAGTCGGCCTCCGTCGTGAGGAGGGCCGGTATGTTATCCATCGACGTTAATACGGGTGCACTATCATACGACATGAGGGAGGTATGAAAATGAAAGCAGCTGTTCTTCGTGGACCGTACGACGCAATCGGGGCGGAAGTGGACAAACCAAAGGCGGGACCCGGTGAGATACTCATTAAGGTCAAGGCCTGCGGGATCTGCGGCTCCGATCTGCACACGTACAAGCTGGGGCTTTTCCCCGAAATAAGCAAGGAGGTTCCCCAAGGAAGAATACCAGGCCATGAGTTTTCCGGCGATGTCGCCGAGGTCGGCGAAGGCGTGGAAGGAATCGCAGTGGGAGACCGTGTCACGGCCCTTACCATGGGAGCGATGGCGGAGTACGTTACGGTTGCCCCGGCAGTCCTGAACTTCCTCGTCTTCAAACTTGCGACGGGAATCGGCTATGAAGAGGCCGCCACCAACGAACCTCTGGCCACATCGCTCCATGCTGCGAAGATGGGAAAGCCTGCCAACGGAGAGCAGGCGGTCATCTTCGGTGCCGGCATCATCGGCCTGGGCATCGTTCAATGCATCAAGGCTATGGGGGTGGAGCTGAAGAAGCTCATCGTCGTCGATTCATCCGACAGGCGGCTGGAAATGGCCAGGAAACTGGGCGCTACGGATGTCATCAACCTGACCAGGGACAACGTGATCGAGAAGGTCACGGAGATCGCGGGAACGGTGCCGATGCGTTTCGTGCCGACGATTCTCCTGCCCGACGTCGATCTCGTCTACGACGCCGTCGGTTATGTCCAGGGAAGCGCAGCGCAGCCCGTTATCGAAACGGCTTTGATGATAACGAAAGAGTTCGCCAGGATCGTCGTCGTGGGCGCCTTCGAGGCCCCCGTAACGGTCGACCTCAACCCTCTGTTCAGTAAGGAAATCAAGATCTATGGGTCCTTCGGATACGACATTCCCGGAGAGTTCATGGAAGCCTTGGAACTCATCCGTGAAAAGAAGGTCGACAGGAATGTTCTCATCTCCCATGCCTTTCCCTTCGAAGAGGCCAAGGAGGCCTTTGCGACGCAGGCGAACACGGGGGAATCGGTCAAGGTCATATTTAAGGCCTGAAGGCATAGCCGGTCGTAGTAGGCGGAAAGGGTCGTTGATTCATTGAAATCGGTAGGAATTATTGCGAACCCGGCCTCCGGGAAGGACATCCGAAGGCTGGTGGCTTTTGGCACGGTATTCGACAACAACGAGAAGGTCAACATTGTCCGGAGGCTGCTTCTGGCCATGGATGCCGTTGGTGTCGACAAGGTTTATTATATGCCCGACTCCTTCCACATCGGGGAGCGGGCGTTGGATGCTATCGAGGTGGCGCTCCAGGCCGATAGGCTGGACATGATGGTGGAGGACACGCAGGATGACTCGACGCTGGCGGCGGAGCTGCTCAGCGCCCTCGACGTGGCCTGCATCATCACCCTCGGCGGCGACGGCACGAACCGCGCCGTGGCCAAAAAATCGGGGGATACGCCATTGCTCCCCATCTCCACGGGCACCAACAATGTCTTTCCCTTCATGGTGGAGGGCACACTCGCGGGGCTCGCAGCGGGAACCCTGGCCCTGAACACCATCTCCGTCGAGGAGGTGACCCGCAGGGAACCCCGCCTGGAGATATACCGTGGGTCAGACCTGGTGGACATCGCCCTGATCGATGTTGTCGTGACAAAGTCTGCCTTCGTCGGTGCCCGGGCCGTCTGGGACGTGTCGGAAATCCATGAGATTTTCCTGACCCGTTCCGGCCCGTCGAACATCGGCTTTTCCTCGGTCGGGGGATACCTTTGCCCCCTACCGGCAGGCTGCGGCAAGGGTCTGCATATCGTCATCGGCGATGGAAAGCGCAAGGTGAAGACACCCATTGCACCGGGCCTGGTCTGTTCTCTTCCCATCAAATCCCATCGGGTCTTTGGAGAAGATGAAGCGATTCCAATCTCACAGGTGCCTTCCCTGATCGCTCTTGACGGCGAGAGGGAAATCAGTGCCCGACAGGGCGATGCCCTGAGCGTCCGCATCAATCCCAGGGGACCCGTCGTCGTCGACATAGACAGAGTTTTGCAGCAGGCCTGCGAGCGCTCTCTGTTCGTATCGGACGATCATGACGGGTCTTGATGAAGGGATTCCATGAAGTGCCTGCTCTACAGGTTGGGTATGATTCCTTACGCCCAGGCCTATGACCTCCAGATGAAGCTCTGGTCGGAGAAGGTTGCGGGAAGGGCCGAGGACTTTCTGCTGCTGCTGGAACACCCCCCGACGCTGACCCTGGGCAAATCGGGCAAGATGCAGCATCTGCTCGTGGAAAGGGAGGAACTGGCCAAAGAAGGTCTGGCCTTGTTCTTTACCGATCGGGGCGGCGATATCACTTACCATGGACCGGGGCAGATCGTCGCCTATCCCATCGTCGATCTGAAAAGGCGCGGCAAGGACATACACCGCTACGTTCATGACCTGGAGGAGGCCGTCATCGGAACTCTGAGGGATTTTTCCATCGAGGCAGGCAGGGACGAGGAGCATATCGGGGTCTGGGTGGGCCGAGACAAGGCGGCTGCCATCGGGGTCCGCGTCCGCCGCTGGATCACCATGCATGGACTGGCGCTCAACGTGAATCCGGATCTCGGGCATTTTGCCCTCATCACGCCCTGCGGCATTGCGGACAGAGGGGTCACCTCCATGGCGAAAATCCTGGAGTACGCCCCGCCCCTGAAAGATGTGGCGGACCGTCTTGTCGAACATTTTTCCAGGATCTTCGACGTTACCTTGGAAGAAAGTCCAGAGGAATTCGTCGGGAGTTCTTTATGAGGAGCAGACTGCCCCCCTGGTTCAAGAAGAAGATGCCGGACGCCGTGATGATGAAACGGATGAAGGGGCTGCTCGGCGATCTTTCTCTCCATACGATCTGCGAAAGCGCCCTCTGTCCCAACATGGGAGACTGTTTTTCGAAGGGGACGGCGACCTTCCTGATTCTGGGCGACATCTGTACGAGAAACTGCACCTTCTGTGCCGTCCAAAAGGGGATCCCGAAGCCTCTCGATGAAAAGGAGCCGGAAAACGTGGCCGAAGCGGTGGCCGCCATGGAACTCCGCCACGCGGTGATCACCTCGGTCACCCGGGATGATCTGCCCGACGGCGGCGCCGACCATTTCGCGAAAACCATCCGCATCCTGAAGGACCGTCTTCCTGCCGTGACCGTCGAGGTTCTCGTCCCGGACTTCCGCGGCTCACCGGAGGCCCTGAGGTGGGTCGCGTCGGCCCGTCCCGATGTCATCAACCACAATGTGGAAACCGTTCCCCGCCTCTATCCCGAGGTGAGGCCCCTGGCGAACTTCGAACAGTCCCTGCGGCTTCTGCGGCAAGCCAAGGTCCTCGATCCGGGCATCGTCACGAAATCGGGCGTGATGGTCGGTCTCGGTGAAAGGGACGAAGAGCTCATCGCTACCATGAGCGCGCTTCGGGAGGCTGGCTGCGACCTGCTCACCCTTGGGCAATACCTTCAGCCTTCGCCGCGGCATCACCCCGTCATCCGCTATGCGCCGCCGGAAGAATTCGATCGATACGCCCGTCTGGCCCGTGAGATGGGATTCCTTGGTGTGGCCTCGGCTCCGTTGGTAAGGAGTTCCTTCTGCGCCGCTGAGCTTTTCGAGCAGGCGAAGCAGGCCGGACCATTCCTGAAACCAGCAGAATCCTAAGGCGAAAGGAACAGGCAGTGAATCCAAGCGATCTGGAAAGAGACTTGAAGGAAATCGTCGGCGAACGCGTCACGGCGAATCCCTTCGAATTGCAATTCTACACAAAGGAAATCGTCCATATCCCGGAGGCGGTCCGGGCCATGCTCAAGACCGCCCCCGCCGCCATTGTCAAACCGGAATCGGCTGAACAGGTAGCCGCGGTAGTCGCCTTCTGCCGCGAACGGGAACTGCCCGTTATACCCAGGGGCGCCGGGACGGCCGGGCTCTTCGGCTCCGTGCCCAAGAAGGGCGGCGTCGTCATGGATCTGATGGACCTGAAGACGGTCATCGAGGTGAATCCCGGCCAAAAAACGGCGACGGCCGGGGCCGGGGCCACCTGGTGGCAGCTCGAAAAAGAACTGAACCGCAGAGGCCTAACGCTCATGACCTATCCCTCCAGTGCCCGCTCGGCAACCCTCGGCGGCTGGGTCATGACGAGCGGCAAGGGCATCGGCACCCTGAAATACGGCGAGGTGGGCCATCAGGTCCTCTCGGCCCAATTCGTCTTTCCCGACGGCGGGATCGGGGAGTACATCGCCGGTAACGGCCTCGAGACGTTCCTGAAAACGGAAGGCCTCCTTTGCATCATGACCCGCTTAACCTTGCGAGTACGCCCGATTCCTGAAGCCACGGGGCACCGCCTGGTCTATTTCGAACGCATCGAGGATCTGTTCCGCGCCGTGGATTCTCTCGCCGGGGCCTCGCCCCGTCCCTTCAACATGGAAATTTTCGATCACCGCTACCTGGAACTCCTGAAAGCTTCCGGCTACGAAACGGCCCCTTTCGGTCCGGGAAGCGGGCAGATGCTCGTGACCTACGACGGAACCCCGGACGAGGTCGAGGCGGGCGGCCGTCTCGTCGGGGAGGCGTTGGGCCGCCACGGCGGCATGGAAAGGGAAGGTGCCGGGCAGGAATGGGGGCAGCGGTTCAACACCTTCCGGATCCGCCGGGCCGTGCCTACCCTGCTGCCCAGCAGCGTCGTCCTGTCCCTGAAGCGGCTGGAACCCTTCTACCGGCGCCTGGAGAAACTCCGTAAACGCCCCGTCGGCCTGGTGGGGCACGTTATCTCGACGGAAGAGTGCAACCTGATGCCCCTGATTGCCACGGACGAGCTGCGTTTCCTCGAATACGTCTTTGCCATGCATACGCCCAGCGAGGTCTCCCGCCTGGCCCTTTCCCTGGGCGGGAGGCCCGGCGGCGCCATCGGCGTCTGGAACGCCGGCTACCGCGCACAGATCCTGGGCGAGGAAAAGATCGAAGAAGTCAGGAAGAAGAAGACCGAGCTCGATCCCGCAGGCATTCTGAATCCCGGCATGTGGTTCGATCCGCCGGTGATCTTCCGGCCGGGCATCTACCAGTTTCTCATGGGGCTGGCGGCCATCGCCGACAAGGTGCTTCCCGCCGGCAAGCTCGAGACCCGCCAGGAAGGCTGGGAAAAGGAGATCGCCGCCTGCGTCCAGTGCGGCTACTGCATGAACGAGTGCCCAACGAAGGGGATCTGGCTTTCGTCGACGCCCCGGGGCAGGATCTTGATGGCCAAAGACCTCTACATCTCAGGAACGGCAAAGGCAGGGACCATCAGCGACGACTACAAAAAAAGGGTACTACAATGCAGCCTTTGCGGCCGGTGCCGGATCGACTGCAGTGTGGACATCCAATCGCCGGAGATGTGGCTGGGGCTGCGGAAGCAATTGGCCCGCACGGGATACGGAATCGAGA
>JAFGIO010000201.1 GCA_016929555.1 Deltaproteobacteria bacterium
CAGCGGAAAGCGGCTCTCTGTAAGTGTGGGGCCGATCTCGCATCGCTGATTGTCCGGATGCGGGATATGAACGAACGGAACAGGAACCTGATAGGAGCCTCCCTCGGCTCCGTGCGAAACTCCATGGAGCTAATCACCAACCTCATGGCAACGGGTGGGGATTACGTGAAAACTGGGCAATTGAAGAATCGTCCGCTGCGGGGAAGAATCTTGTCCCGGGAAGGGTAATCAGACATGTCCGTAAACAGTCTCATGAACGTTGCGAAAGACGCACTGGCAAGTTATCAGATGGCCATAGACGTAACGGGAACCAACATCGCGAATGTAAACACCCCGGGATACAGCCGGCAAAGGGCAGTGCTGAATACCTTGGGTGTCGTTCAGGTAGATACGCAGATCCTTCAACTCAGCGTCGAGGTCGAAACCGTCGAGCGCATTTACAATGCTTTCATCGAGGCTAGGCTGGTCGAGCAGGCAGGTTATCTCGGTTACAGCGAGGCCAGAACGGATACCCTGGAGCAGGTGGAGACGATCTTCGATGAAACAGGAGAAGGGGGTCTGAACGATCTATTGGGCAGATTTTGGTCGGCGTGGGACGATATTTCAGCCAATCCGGGCGGCCAGGTGGAACGAGATGTGCTCCTGTCAGCCTCCGAAGATCTTGCTTCGGCCTTCAATAGATTGAGCAAAGATCTTACGCAGCTTCAGCAGGATACCGATGATGCCACTGAAGCGACGATCGGCGAAATAAATGCGACGATTTCAGAAATCGCTTCTCTCAACCAGCAGATCAGCAGTCTCGGTCAAAACAATGGGGAGGCCAATATCCTCCTGGACAAGCGAATGGAGCTTTTAAGGGATCTCGGCGAACGCATCGATATCAATTATTACGAATCCCAGGAAGGGACCGTCAACATCTTCCTCGGCAATGGAAAGCCCCTCGTCGTTAACATAGATACCTGGGCCCTTACCGTCAGAGAGGATGTCCTTACGGAGTCATACGCCGTCACATTCGAAGGAAGTGCGGATCCCGATGAAAACCTCAATGACGTTCTAACGGCAAAACATAAAGGCACAATTGCCGGTCTCATCGAAACCAGGGATGCTATAGAAAACGATTATCTGGCCAAGCTTGATGAGTTGGCAAAATATATCATTGACAGGGTCAACGAACAGCATGCCAGGGGATTTGACGCGTACAATCGTGTCGGCGGGGAATTTTTCATTCCGGCCGGGGCCGATGAAAACATCGCGCAGAATATGGCAGTCACCGAGGCCGTCAAGGGGGATGTGAATAAGATTGCCGCGTCGGCTACCGTTTCCGGCGATGGCGACAATGCGAGATCGATCGCAAACCTTAAGAACGCTCTCACCATGAGCGGCAACAAGGCTACCTTCGGCGATTTCTATGGCGCCCTCGTGAGCAGGATCGGGCAGGATTCGGCGGATGCGGGACGCCTGAGGGAACATCAAAATACCCTCATGGAAAATCTCGTCAACCGGCGGGAGGAAATATCCGGTGTGTCTCTCGACGAAGAGATGATGAATCTCGTCAAGTATCAGTTGGCGTACAATGCCGCAGCCCGTCTCTGCACGACGGCCGATGAATTGTTTGAAGTCTTGGTAAATCTTGGAAATTAGAGGAAGAAAGGTTCGTTGATCGAGTCGAGAATGCCTGAATCGATATTCCAAAAGAAGGTATGAATATGGGATTACGTGTTTCTGAAAATATGAAATTCAACAGTGCTATCGGAAATCTCTACAATATACAAAATGACTATAACGATCTGCTGGAAAAGATGGCAACTCAAAAGCGGATCAATCGTATTTCCGATGATCCCTCCGGAATGTCCAAAATTCTTGGTTGCAGGCAGATCAAGGCATCCATCGACCAGTATTGCAACAATATCGACAGCGGCACCGCCTGGCTTACCATAACGGAGTCGAAGCTCGCCAGCGCGGGCGATCTCCTCTCGAAAGCCAGGGAACTTGCCATCAGCCAGGCATCCGGGACCGCATCGGCCAGCACACGCAGCATCGCCGCCATGAATGTTCAGTCCATCATCGACGAAATGAAAGCTCTCGCCAACAGCAAATTAGGCGACCGTTACCTCTTTTCAGGATCGCGGAACGATGTGGCACCCTTTTCGGCTGCCGCAAGCGAAGCCAGGATCGAAGCGAAAGCGGCCGAGGGGAACTCTTTTTCCGGAACCTTGACTGCCGTGGGTACCTATTCGGGTGCCGTGAACAAAACCTATGCCGTCAAGATAGTGAACGATGGTGCGGACTATCAGGTTTCGGCTGATGGAGGCAGGACCTGGGGTTCAGCAGGAGTCGTTGCAGATCTGCAGGCAGGCATCCCTTTGGGCGACGGGATCACTCTGACCCTCGGAGCAGGCACCTTCGCTGAAAATGACGTATTTTATGTCAACGGTTATGCAGCCGGCTACTACAACGGCAATGGTGAGGATCTGTCGATACAGATCGGTAAAGGGAACGCGACGGAATACAATGTCACGGGGGCAGAGGCTTTTACCGACAATGGTGCCGGAAAGGTCGATATCTTCAAAACGCTCAATGACTTGATGACTGCCCTGGAAAGCAATGAGGCGGATCAGGTCCTTTCCCAGGTCAACAACCTTAAAGAAGCTCAGGACCAGATTTCCCTGTGCGTTTCGAAATGCGGTATCCAGAGTGGCAGACTGGAAACGGCCAAAAGCGATCTACAGGATCTGCAAGAGGAGATCACGAAAAGGATATCGAATACGGAAGATGTCGATATCACGGAAATAGCCACCCAGTTCGCCATGAAGGAGATGGCCCTTCAGGCATCTTATGCGATGGCATCCAAAATAGGCACCAATACGATTCTCGATTTTCTGAAATAACGGACAAGGCCATGCTGATCCTGACAAGGAAGTTGGGTGAATCCATAAAGATAGGCGGAGACATCACGATTACGCTTCTCGAATTGAAAGGCAATCAGATCCGCATCGGCATCGAGGCGCCCAGAGAGGTGAGTGTTCACCGGGAAGAGATCTATCGTATGATCCAACAGCAGAATATCGAGGCGCTGCGCGTCGAAGCGACAGACGGCAGGTTGACCGATATTTGGGGAAAACTTACAGGGGCCGATGGAAAGTAACCAAGGATTGGTCGGAGCAGGAAATATGAAAATCATGACCACCCGTTTCGGAGAAATCGAAGTCGATGACGCCCGGATTATCGAAATGCGGGGATGCGGTATATTGGGCTTTGAACACCTGCGTCGCTTCGTGATGATCATGCACAGTGAAAAGACGCCACTGGTATGGTTTCAATCCCTTGACAACGCTGCCGTCGCCTTTGTGCTCGCAAATCCTTTTCTTATAAAACCGGATTATCAACCTGAAATCGGGAATCATGAAGTGAATATGCTAGAGATAGTCAATCCGGAGGACGTGCTTCTGATGTC
>JAFGIO010000202.1 GCA_016929555.1 Deltaproteobacteria bacterium
CAACCGCGCGCTGCAGGAAGACCAGCCTTCGATGGCCTACTACGGCCAGAGAATCCGCCTGGAGCCGGTCTTCAAGGTCGCCGAGGGGCTCAATTTCTCCATGCGCATCGATGCCATGGAGAGGGTCTGGGGCCAGTTCCCCGTCGCCTCGGAAACGAACCCTGCAGGGATTGGCGCCCTCAATACCAGAAACCTAATGGCCGAGCAGAACGTCCAGTTCCGGCGCGGCTGGATGGACTTCATCTCGCCGATCGGCATGTTCGTGATCGGCTACAGGGCCGACGGGGAGTGGGGAACCACCTTCGGCGACACCGGCAGTGAAGGTCCGATGGTCGTGTACCTGCTGCCGCTGAGCAAGGAATTCGCCTTTGTCGCCGGCTACGAACAGCTCAATGAAGGCAGGCTGGGCGACTTGAACGGGTACGGCCCGGGCTTCGTGGACAGCGACGGCGCCCGGTGGTTCGTCGCCGGCCGCTACGCCAGGCCCAACCTCGAGATCGGGGCGCTGGCCATGTACGTCCGCGTGGCGAATCTCCGTCCCGGATGGGTCGGTCCTTTGGATTTGGGTATGAAGATGCTCGATACATACTGGGGCGGCGTCTACTTCAAGAGCACCATCGGCCCCCTCTATATCGAAGCTGAATACGAGAATTGGTGGGGCGATTTCATCAAGTGGGACAATCTCGCCAATGCGAAGGCCTTACTGGGAGCTGCGACGACGGATATCGATCTCGAATCCCAGCAGATCTACCTGATGGCCAAGTTGAACATGGGTCCGGCCTATATCGGAGCGCAGTATGCCTACAGCTCCGGAGACGACGCCGGCACCGCGGACACGATGGAAGGCTACCCCTCACCCGGTAACACCCACTGGCAGCCCTGCCTCATCCTCTTCGAGGACTGGACGAACCGCTGGTCGGGCAATCTGGGATCGGCTGGCCAGACAACCCATCTGTTCGCCAATGTACACTTCTACCAGCTCTTCGGCGGTTTCAATCCGACGCCGAAGCTGGGCATCAAGGCCGGCCTCGCCTATGCCGAGGCCGACGAGAAGCCCGCGGCAGCCTGGATCGACGACGAGTACGGCACGGAATTCGACCTGACCGTATCCTACAAGATTTACGACAACCTGGAGTACATGATCGGATTCGGCTACCTCTGGGCGGGCGACTACTACAAGGGCACCAGCTCGACGTTCAAGATCGACGACGATTACCTGGTCATGCACAAGCTGACCCTGACCTTCTAAGATCGGGAGAGGCGATCTCACCAACCAAAGGCCCCGGGGAAACCCCTCGGGGCTTTTTTTCACTCCTGACAATTTTGACGGTCCCGTAAAAAGTCGTCATTCCCGCGCAGGCGGGAATCCAGGAGCCACGTAATAAATTGAAAATACTGGATTCCCGCTTTCGCGGGAATGACAAGAAGGAGTCAAATCACCCTTTTTACGATGTCCTCAATTTTGACGACCCCGTAAGAAGTCACAAATCATGTCAACCCCTTGCAGCCTGCCCCCGCGAAAGCGGGGGAAAGCGGGGGTCCAGAATATATTGAATTTACTGGATTCCCGCTTTCGCGGGAATGACAAAATAAGGAACTTTCGACTCTTTACGGGACCACCAATTTTCCCTATTGCCAATTTCCCCTCACCGGCCTCGGCTAAACGGTTGCATAAATACAATGTCCGACCAGCCCCCGAAACGCCGCAGACCTTGACCCCCGAATTCCTTTATGTTACTTATTGATCACATTCATTTCCAACCGATGAGGGGTGCAGGACCATCCACAGGATTCATGGAAATCTCTCCGGCCTGAAGGCCGAGGATATCAAAAGCATCGATCGTCTCTACCGGCGGAAGATACCGCCGGAGACGGTCCTGACCCATGAGCTCGCCCGTGCCCTCACCGAGATATCCCACAGCATCAACCGGCAGATCGGCATCCTCGTCAGCCGCAAGGGAGAGGTCGCCTGCGTCATCGTGGGAACCCACCGCGACATCCTGATCCCCAGCCTCGACGGTTTCCGGGCCTCCTCGGCCCGCTTCAAGGGCCTGCGCCTGATCCACACCCACCTCAACAGCGAGGCCCTCTCGGAGGACGACCTGACCGATCTGGCCCTGCTGCGGCTCGACATGGTCTGCGCCGTCGAAACGGAATCCAGCGGTCTGCCCGGCAAGGTCTACGGGGCCCACCTGATTCCGGAGAATCCGGAAGGCAAGTTCTGGTCTCTTCTGGAACCGCGCCGGCCCTGGGAGATGGACCTGAACTTCACGGCCTTCATCCAGGCCCTGGAAGGCGAATTCGCGAGGCAGCAGCGGACGCGCAAAGTCGGCTCCGCCGACCGGGCGATCCTCGTCCGCGTGGAGACGAACCCCTTCTTCGACGCCGAGGGCGCCCTGGAAGAGCTGCGCGATCTCGCCCTGTCGGGGGGCGTGGAGGTCTTCGACACGGTCCTCGCGCGCCGCGACGAGTTGGACCCGAGGTTTCTGCTCGGCAAGGGGAAGCTCTCGGATCTGGTCATCCGGGCCCTGCAGATGGGGGCCAACCTGCTCATTTTCGACCACGAGCTGTCGCCGGCCCAGACCAGGGCGATCACCGACTTCACCGAAATCAAGGTAATCGACCGGACGCAGCTCATCCTCGACATCTTCGCCCGCCGCGCCCACAGCCGGGAAGGAAAGATCCAGGTGGAGCTGGCCCAGTTGAAATACCGCCTCCCCCGCCTGGTCCAGCAGACCACGGCCCTCTCGCGGCTGGCCGGCGGCATCGGGGGGAGGGGACCCGGCGAGACGAAGCTGGAGATCGACCGGAGGCGCATCCGCGAGCGCATCCACCGTCTCCAGAAGGACCTGCAGGCCATCGGGAGGGCGCGCGGGCAGCGCCGGAGCAGGCGGGAGCGGACGGGCCTTCCCGTCATTTCCATCGTCGGCTACACCAACGCCGGCAAATCCACCCTTCTGAACGCGCTGACCCGCAGCGAGGTCTTCACGGAAGACCGGCTCTTCGCGACGCTCGATCCCAAGAGCGCGCGGCTGCGCTTTCCCCGCGACCGCTCGGCGGTCATCACGGACACCGTCGGCTTCATCAGGGATCTGCCCCCCGACCTGTTCGCCGCCTTCCGGGCAACCCTCGACGAGCTCCAGGAGGCTGACGTCCTGCTCCACGTGATCGACGTCAGCAGCCCGAACTTCGAAAGCCACATCGGCGCCGTCGAAAAGATCCTGGAGCAGCTCGAGATCAATATCAAGCCGACCATCCGGGTCTTCAACAAGATAGACCGCTTCCCCGACGGGGAGCTCCTGTCCACCCTCTGCCGGCGCTTCGAGGCCATCCCCCTGTCGGCGCTACGGAAGGAAACCCTGCCCGCCCTCATGGAGGAACTGGACGGGCTGATCCTCTGAGGGATCTTCTATCCAAACATCCATGACGTATTGATTCAATATTGACGACCTCGTAAGTCGAAAATTGCCCTCCCCCTCGAGGGGGGAGGGAAAGGGTGGGGGTGATTTGCACTACCTGCGCGGCATATCGTGTGTGGCTGAGCTTCGAGGCTGGAAGGTTATATTCACCTCAACGTCCTCATCGAGTTTTCCGAGGATCGTGATCATCCTGTCAATGGTAAAGCGAGAGAGTTTTGCGTTGCGGATACGCGAAAATTCCGAATGTCCTACACCTGTCAACCTTTCTGCTTCGCGCGTCGACAGGCCGCGCCTGTCAAGCGCGCGAATTATTTCCGCTGCAAGAAGGGCACGGGCTTGCTCCAAGTCGGCATTCGGGCGGCCAAAGTCTGAAAAAACATTGCCGCTGCC
>JAFGIO010000203.1 GCA_016929555.1 Deltaproteobacteria bacterium
CGCCGCCGAAACCACCGAAGCCGCCCCCGCCGAAGCCTCCGAAGCCGCCTCCCCTGCCGCCGCCCAACATCATGAGCATGATCCAGGGAATCATGGCGCGCCCCTGCCGGGTTCCGAGCAGCGGAATGAGCACCAGAATGAACAGGACAAGGTTCAGCAGGCTCCAAGACTTCGCCGGTCTTCGCCGAGCCGGTTGTGTCCTTTCTGCCTGGGGAGACGCCCCAAGGTTCACCCTTGCATCCTCTGCAACGATGGCCGATAGGGTCTCCACGGCGTTGTCGAGGGCCCGTCCGTAATCCCCTTCCTTCAGGTGAGGAACGACGTCCCTGTCGAGAATGGCGCCCACCAAGCCGTCGGGAAGAATGCCCTCCACGCCGTAGCCCGTCTCGATTCTGATCCTCCTTTCCTGCAGGGCCAGCAGAATCAGAACGCCCTTGTCTTCCCCCTTTTTCCCGATGCCCCAATGCCCGTAAAGGCGGTTGGCGTATTCGGCAGGATCCTCATCCCCTATGGACGGCAAAGTCGCCACAACGATCGATGTACCCGTTTTTTCCAACAGTTCGCGGGCACGGTTTTCCATATTCCGGGCATAGGGTTCAGGGATGACTTGAGCAAAATCGTTGACGGCTCCCCGGGGGGACGGTAGGGTTTCGCTTCCCCTGAGGGAACCCGCAAACACCGCCAGCAATATAAAGAGCGCCAGGATCGACAGCAGGCCCGCGCTTCTTCGACAGTCTTCCCTAAGACGCATGGTTTATTGACCCGGTCCCTCCGAATAAACGGTACAAAGTGTAAATAACGACAAACGGGGACGCATCTTTGTCAAGGACCTCGATCCCGCTGTGATCCAACCCAACGGAAAACAACCGGATGGCAAGGACCATGGCGACGGCTATGAAGGCTGGGTTCTGGTTGCCTTGGCAGCGAAGACGGAAGTAACTTCAAAGAAAGGGGACACCCGGCTGATCATCGGGGTATGGTGCGTATGGATGATTTCCCCGTCGACAACGAGCACCGACAGCCAACCCTGACGGTCCCGTAAAAAGTCACAGACCATGTCACCCTCGCGAAAGCGGTGGTCCAGAATATATTGAATTCACTGGATTCCCGCTTTCGCGGGAATGACAAAAATGGGTCAAATCAGACTTTTTACGGTTTCGACAACCCTGCATGGATTTCAAAAGGACGAGGTTTTGAGACAATGTATGGAAGCCGTCACTCGTCTTTGACCTGCCTATCCATGGCTTTGTTCCAGTCGACCCATTCGTTCCTGTCTTCCTTATCCGTAAAATCCTTTGGTTTTTCCGCCGAACCATCCGCCCGGACATGGATCTGCTGCATCGACTTGACGATATAGGTCCACTCTTCCATGGTGACCTTCTTGGGTCCCGCCACCTTTTTGGGACCCTCCACTTTTTCGGGAGGGCCCATGACGGGAGATGGCTCCTCCTCCCCCCCGCTTCCGGTCACCTGAACCGTGCCGTCATAAACGCGAATCAGGGCCGATTTGTCCTCTTCCACGTTCATGCGATAAACGGTGCCCCGGACACCGGCCACGGCATTCTGGCAGGAAAGATCGAACCTTCCTCTTGAACCGATGGCTTTGAGTATGTTTGCCCAGGTGCGGCCAACCACCATGTGAATCTTCATGTTTCTCGGCCTTTGGGTGGTTCCGGCATCAATCTGAACGACCTTGAAGCGGGAATTATCGGCAAAACGAACAACGGACAGATCGGGCAGGCGGATCTCAAGCCTCGAATGGGGTCCCGTGCGAACCTCGTCCCCTTTCTTCAGGGTATCGTTCAATTTCAAGGGCAGCCAGGTCTTCTTCCCCTCGGGAAGAATCTGCGCTTTTCCTATCAGCAGCTTCACACTGGCCGCTCCCCGTTCGATCTTGAGCTGGACAGGCTCTGCGGCTTGAAGGTCATGGGAAAGCCCCAAGACCAGAACGGCCAGTGCAGAAAAAATCCAAATGATCGTTTTTTTCATCTGTCTTCTCCCTTTGCATTCATGGAAAGGTCCTATTTCAAGGCATCCGGTCCATCGGGAAGGGTTTCCATGACCCGATTTATTACCCCTTCAATGACCGGTTCGAAAATTTGCGACGATTCCATCTCAAGGCCCTTCCTGGAGAGGGCGTAGTTTCGCTCCTTGGTGCTGTATTGTGTTTGCCAAAGGGTTTCGCCCGTCTTCGCGCTCCGGAGTTCAAATTTAACGGAAAGGGCCGTAGTGGCGAACAACGGTGCAAAGGAAGTGCGGCACTCGTCGAGGACCACGTAGAGGGCTGCATCGACGCCGAGGAGTTCGCCCGGGATCCGGGGCGGGATAATGCTGTTTTTCGACATCGGGTTGTTTCTATAGACACTGTCCAGTTTTCCATCGATGAGGTTCAGGGGGATTCTCGGGTACCCTTTGAAATAGAGCCCTTCGACGGTCTTTCTCCTGAACATCTCCGCAGCCATCGCATCCGCGGCTTTGCCTGCAAGAACGGGCATGACGGCAACAAGCCTCACGTGCCGGTCCCGATAATCGGGAAGCAGCTTGTAGGGAATCTTCGCAGTACACCCTGCTATTAGAAGTATGACGGCAAGCGTCAGAATAAACCTGCCATGACCTCTCCTACTCATCGAATCTCTCTCCTGTGTAAGTGACCTCGATCCGGCCGACCAGAGCATCAACACTTTCCAGCCTGAACAATCCTGTTCCCATCAGTTGCTCCACCAGAGATTGAATCGTTCCGGCAAAGGCCAGATTCAGTTCCGCCCTTCCCCAGGCAGCGCTTTTCTGACGGACCCGACGGACCCCTTGCAGAGAATCTTTCAGCAGGACCTTTACCTTGCCGTAATCGCCGTAACTATGGATGCCCTGAACCGCAACGGTGATTTCCGAGGTTGAGACCCCGACGTTCCCTCCATCGAGAAGATTCTGAGCCACAAGGTCCCGCAGGATATCTTCACCGGAGACGGTTGCCCGGACCCTGATCCGATAGATGTCCTGGGCGGGATATTCACCGAGGATTTTATAGGTCCGGATATAAGCCTCTGCCCTGGTGTAGATCGCGTCCTTCAAGATCTTTTCCTTGCTTTCCCTCACTTCTTCCGACAGCTGCCCTGCAACGGCCTGTTCAACCGCCTTGTTCAGGGCGTCAACCAGTGCATCGGCCCGCGCCCGGGCCAGATCGAAACCCTCGATGACACCCACTCCCTCCACATCGAGGGTCCATATATCGGTCTTTTCACCGCCACAAACAGAATCGGGAGCCAAGAGAGCGGCAATAAAAAAAAGACCGGCGAGAAACAGCGAAA
The DNA here is from genome assembly GCA_016929555.1 of Deltaproteobacteria bacterium. GTDB lineage: Bacteria > Desulfobacterota > Syntrophia > Syntrophales > JAFGIO01 > JAFGIO01. The sequence continues at coordinate 3,306 of JAFGIO010000203.1, forward strand.
AAACCCTCATAGTCCATCCGCGGCATAAAGCGAAATTTCAAGCATCTATGGCTTTCAATTTTTCGATCTCTTCCCGGATGACCCTTTCGGCAATAGCCGGTATGATTTCCCTGCTGATCCGTTCCGCAATCTCGGAAACCTTTTGCATCATCTCTTCGCGGGAAATCAGATCCGGCAAGGAGGCCGGGATATCCTCCTCGATGACGTCCAGCAGGTCGAAAATCCTCTCTCCCGGCATCGGAATGTGCCGAAACGATTCTCCCCGATCGACGGCAACGATCCCCGGTTCCAGGTCCAAGGCCTCCCGCTCCTCTTCGATGACGTCAACGAGTTCATATACCTTGTCGCCCGGTTTCCATTGCCGGACATCGGTGATCATGTCTTCCTTCCTTTCCGAATCGGGCGGATCTTCTATCCCGCCGGATACACAGCAGGTATGGTCCGTTGGCTGCCGATAGCCGCTACTGATGGCTCGGTTATCACACCTCCTCCGACAGATCAAGGCAATACTTTGTCACGGGTCTCCCTCCGGCTTGCCGGTGGAACTCATGTGCCTCCACTGCCTTCGCGCAGGATCAACTGATAGACCTGCCTGCGGGAAACGCCCAGTTGCCGGGCAACCCTTGCGATACGGTCCCTCCTGGAAAGGTTCGGATCGGCCAGCAACGATCGGTACTGGCCCTGGATCTCCTCTTCCGTGGCAGATGGTTTCGTTTCCTTGCGCCCGGCGATCACCAGGCTGATCTCTCCCTTGAAGGTCCTTCCGGAGAGGGTTTCGATCAGTTCGCCAACGGTTCCCCTCTGTATTTCCTCGAAGGCCTTGGTCATTTCCCTTGCAATGACGATGCGCCGATCCCGGCCGAGGATCGATTCCATATCCCGAAGGGTGGCCGGAAGCCGCCTGGGTGATTCGTAGACCACCAGAGTTCCCGGCTCATTCTTTATCGAACCGAGGAACTGTTGACGCAGGGAGGTCTTCGAGGGGATAAAGCCCCGAAATATAAAATGGTCCATCGGCAAGCCGGAAGCGCAGAGTGCCGTGATCACTGCCGATACCCCCGGAATGGGAATCACGCGGATACCCTGTCCAATGGCTTCGTTGATGAGCCGGTATCCCGGATCGGATATTCCCGGAGTCCCCGCGTCGGATACGTAAGCCACGTCGACGCCCTCGATCGTTCTTTCAACGAGGGCGACGCTCCGTTTCTGCTCGTTCCAGTCATGAAGACTTACAAGGGGGGTTTGTATACCGAAGGCATTCAGAAGATGCCGGGTTCTCCTCGTGTCTTCTGCGGCGATGAGTCCCACTTCCTTCAGGATTCTGATCGCCCGGAGCGTCATGTCTTCCAGATTGCCGATAGGCGTCGCTACGACGTAGAGGATGCCCCTTGCGGGCTTGATTCCATTCATGAGCACACCCCTGCGATATGTCCAGCATGATAATGCCTGCTTTTTTCTGTTGACAGGAAAACCATAATCGAGGGTAATGATTCCAAAGTAAGATTGGGCGGCTTTTACGCAGGAAGATGCGGGATTTACCTGCCTGAAAAGGTCTTAACAGATTCACCGGTGAATTGCCATAAAAAGGGCATCTTCTTTCCTTTCCTTTCCTGACGTAACGCCCCTCGATGGGAGCAGCGGATGAACAGGTTCGACATAACCATCATCGGCGCCGGTGTGATCGGCCTGGCCATCGCCGAGGTACTGTCCGAACGGTTTCGAAATGTTCTCGTTCTCGAGAAACACCACCGGTTCGGCCAGGAAACGAGCAGCCGCAACAGCGAGGTCATCCATGTCGGTATCCACTATCCTCAGCATTTCCTGAAATCTGCATTATGCCTTGAGGGCAACCGCCTCCTCTATGAAATCTGCCAGAAGCGCCGGATTCCGCATCGGCGGCTGGGCAAACTGATCGTGGCAACCTGCGAGGATGAATGTCTTCAATTGGAGAAGCTGCATCGAGAGGCAGGTGAAAAGGGTCTGGAAGGCTTGGTTCTGCTGGGAGAAAAACAGACCCGAACCCTGGAGCCGGATGTACAGGCCAGGGCCTCCCTCTACTCCCCTGCAACCGGCATCGTCGATTCACACAGCCTTATGCATTCCTTCCTTCTGCGTGCCGAAGCCGGCGGCGCCATCATGGCCTTTCGATCGGAGGTGACGGCCGTTCGCTACGAAGGCAGGCAGTACACGTTGGAAATCAACGGCGGAGATTACCGCATCGGCAGCCGGATTCTCATCAACAGCGCCGGGCTTTTCGCAGACCGGATCGCTTCGATGGCCGGCTTGCCTATAGACGAGAACGGATACCGTCTGAAGTATGCCAAGGGGAGCTATTTCCACGCCTCGCCCGCCCCGCGGCTCCGCCACCTCGTCTATCCGGTTCCCATAAGGAACAACGAAGGACTGGGCATCCATGCAACCCTGGATCTAAACGGCCGCATCCGATTCGGTCCGGACACGCAGTATGTGGATAGAATAGACTACACCGTAGACGAGGGCAGTAAGGCCCGGTTCCATGAATCGATCCGAACTTACCTGCCCGCCCTTCCGATGGAATCGCTTCATCCGGACATGAGCGGCATCCGGCCGAAGCTTCAGGGACCGGGCGAACCGGCCAGGGATTTCATCGTCAGGGAGGAAGGCGAGGCGGGTTTCCCGGGGCTTGTCAACCTGATCGGTATCGAATCGCCGGGATTGACATCCTGCCTTGCCATCGCCCGACGGGTTCTGAAGTTGACCCTATCCTGCCTGTAATCCCCGCGGCGAAGGATACCGTTTCCTCTCCTCTGGCGGGGCCATCTTTGGACACGGGATTCCATCCTCCATCGTAATCGGTACTGGAGAAGGTCTCCAAAAGAGGATTAGAAGGCGAGATCGAATGCGTTCTGGATGAGCTCTATCCCGGCATCCCCTCCCTGCATTTTGACCGCTACTACATCGAAACGGGCATTGCAGGGATAGAGGCGTTTCTTTTGCAAATATTCGAGCGATATCCGGGAAATCCGCCTCTGCTTTTCAAGGGTTACCGATTGCTGCGGCTCCCCGAACCGCTCCGAGCGCCTGGTCTTGACTTCGATAAAGACGACCACATCTCCCTGCAGGGCCACGATGTCTATTTCTCCAAGGGAACATCTATAATTTCGCTCGATGATCCGATAACCCCGTCGCTTCAAATAGTCCGCGGCGAGATTTTCGCCTTGCCTGCCCGTCTCGATTCTGCTCCTATCTCTCATCGGTCGACCCGGAATAAAGGAGATTGCAGCTGCGGCCAAAAAAGCCCTTCAAGGCCTGCGCCTGCTTCTGACCGTCTTGTCCAGCACGAAAAGTTCATGGGTTTGCTGGATTTCCGCCCTGTCTCTGATCTGGAAGGAACGGCGATGGATCTTGCAATAACCGTATTTTCTGATGGCCTCCCGGTGCTCCCGGGTTCCGTATCCCTTGTTGCTGAGGAAATTATACTGGGGAAACTGACGGTGATAGATCTCCATGATCTTATCCCTGGAAACCTTGGCGATGATGGATGCAGCCGCGATGGAGATGCTCCTCCCGTCGCCGCCGACGATCGTTTCCTGCGGCGTCGGCAGAGGAACCCGATTCCTGCCGTCCACGAGAAGGTAATCTGCAGGTATGCTCAAATCGAGTGCGGCTTCCCTCATGGCCAGAAGGGTGGCCTGAAGGATGTTGATATCATCGATGACGGACGGTTCGACGACGCCGAGACCTATGGCGAGAGCGTCCTGCTTCAGGATCGTGTATAGCGTCTCTCTTTTCTCGGCAGAAAGACGCTTCGAATCGTTGATTTCCGGATTTCTGTACCCCGGGGGTAGGATTAAGGCTGCCGCAACGACGGGACCGGCCAGCGGCCCCCTTCCCGCTTCATCGATGCCGGCCAGATACCTGAAACCCTTTTCGAGGGCACTGCTTTCGAAGCTGTTCATGACCCGCATTGACTGGCCAGGATGCTTCCCATCAAGAGGAAGCTCCAGGTAGACGCCTGATCCATGCCTTTGCTAGGATCGGGGGGGAAATCTGCACGATCCCGGCCCTCTCTGCCGGAAGGGAGAAGACCGTAAGGGGAGGGTTAGACCTTCCCTTTCTCCTTGATTCTCGCCTTTTTGCCTCTCAGCCCCCTCAAGTAGTAGAGCCGCGAACGTCTCACCTTGCCCCGAGCCATCACTTCAATCCTGTCGATCACCGGCGAATGGAGAGGAAAGGTCCTCTCCACGCCCACACCGTAAGATACCTTCCTCACGGTGAAGGTGGACCGGCAATCCCCACGCTTTTTCCGGATGACGACGCCCTCGAAGGCCTGAATGCGCTGCTTCTGACCCTCGATGATCCGCACGAAAACCTTCACCGTATCACCGGTCTTAAAATCGGGGATGTCTCCCCTCATTTGTTCTTTTTCAATCGTCTCGATAACGTTCATCCTGAAAATCCTCCTCCGAATACAGATATCATCTCTCTATGACAATGTTCTTCCAACGGTACTTTTTGACGAACCCGATCGCCGCCCTCCGTCGCCCCAAAGCCGGTCCAGAACGACGGCCACGGCCGAACGGACGGACAGGTGGTTATAATCGCCGGGGCCCCGGACCGGTTCAAGAAGGTGATCGGCCTTCTGCAGAAGTTCACCGGCTATTCCCCAGCCCGTTCCAAAGGCAAGCAGATAGGGTTTCTGGTCTTCCATCATCTTCTGCCTCAAGACATGAAAACCCACGAGGGTCCCCTTGAGGCCGGCGCCGGACACCACAAGCCTGGCGGCCTGTCCCGTGAGCACCTCAATGTCCTCCATAACCTCTGTAAGGGACCCTTTCAGCGAAACAATCGAGAAGGCCTCTCGTCTCGACGGATTGTACCGGGCGCCGTAGCCATCCTGCCAGTGGTCCATGATTCGCTGGACCAGCCTTCTTTGTTGTGCAACCGGGGTTACGATATAAAACCTTTTGACCTCGTAAGTCCTGGCGGACCTGGCTATGTCGTGTACATCCATATTGACCACGGCCGTAGTCACTACCTGCCCGTTTTTGTCGTAAACGGGGTAATGTAAAAGAGCGATGAAAAAATTATCCATGTCCGGCAGCCGGTAAAATCGCTCCAAAAAACGATCTTCGGGTTGTCTCAGGGAAAGGCAGGATCTCTTTTCAGCATCTCCAGAATGCCTTTGTCCTCTTCCGTCAGCTCCGCCCGATCGATCAGGTCAGGCCGTCTCTCCAAGGTTCTTTGCAGCGATTCCCTTCTCCGCCATTGAACGATATCCCGGTGATGACCGGACAGGAGGATCTCGGGAACCTTCCATCCCCTGTAGTCGACCGGGCGCGTGTACTGCGGGTGCTCCAAAAGCCCGCTGGAGTATGAATCACCAGCGGCAGAATCGGCGTTGCCAAGAACGCCCGGAACGAGACGGGCAATGGCATCGATCATAACCATGGCCGGCAGTTCGCCCCCCGTCAGGACGAAGTCGCCGATGGAAATCTCCCGGTCCGCCAAATGAGCCCGGATCCTCTCGTCGACACCTTCATAATGCCCGCAGACGAATATGATCCAGGGGTATCGGGACATTTCAGCGGCGATGCTCTGCCTAAACGGCTCGCCCTGAGGTGTGAGAAGCACGACCTCGGCCTTTCCGTCCGGGTTGACGGCCTGCAAAGCCCGATCGACGGGTTCCACCTTCATGACCATACCGCCGCCTCCTCCGTATGGGGCATCGTCCGTCATCCTGTGTTTCTCCGGGTCCGCATAATCTCGGATGTCATGGAGATGGATGGCGATGAGCCCCTTTTGCTGCGCCTTTTTCAGGAGGCTGCAATTGAAAACGGAGGAAAACATCTCCGGAAAGATGGAAAGGATGTCGAAGCGGATCATGGCTTCTACTGTAAACCTTCAAGCAGCCGAACGACCATGATTCCGTTTTGCAGATCGACCTGCCGGATCACGTCGCCGACAGCCGGCAGCAGAATTTCTGTTTCTCCATCCCTGCAGACATAAACATCGTTGCTGCCTGTCGGGAAGATGGCTTCGATACGCCCCAGGGGTCTTCCCTCTTCGGTCACTGCGGACAGTCCCAAAAGTTCCTGCCAGTAATATTCATCCTGCGGCAGCTTCTCCAGCTTATCGAAGGGAATCAGAACGTCGCAACCCATGAGGCCGCCGGCAGATTCCATATCCTCAACCCCTTCGAGCCCAAGGATAAAACTGCGATTGCCGATCCGGATATCTTTCAGTCCGTAGCGTGCCTTGCGGCCGCCATCCCTTCTCAGGTAAACCGACGGCAAGGATTGCAGCATCCGATGCGACTGCAGATAAGAAATCACCTTCATCCGGCCTTTCAGGCCGTGGATTTTCGTTATTTTCCCTATTTCAAGGAATTCCATGGATCTACTCAATGATCTCCAGGACGGTCCTCTTTCGCATTTTCGTCGAGGCAGCGCTAAGAATCGTTCTCATGGCCTTAGCGGTTCTTCCCTGTTTGCCGATAACCTTGCCCAGGTCTTCTTTTGCCACTCTCAGTTCGATGACAGAGGTCTGCTCACCTGCCACTTCGGACACCTCGACGAGATCGGGTTTATCCACCAATGCTTGAGCCATGTACTTGATCAGATCTTTCATCGTCACAACCTCCATCCCTTCAAAACGCAAAACCCAACACAGATGTCGACTTAAACCGCATAACCTTCAACGACGATCGTTAGCACATCGCTTCACCCGCAACAGACCTAATTATGTATTGACGGATCTTATTCCTTTCTTGTCGAGCAATTGAGCAACGGTCAAGGTTGGCTTGGCTCCCTTGGCCAGCCAGTCCTTAATCCTATCTTCCTTAAAATTAACTGCAGCCGGATCTTTCAGGGGATCATAGTTTCCCACAATTTCCAGAAATCTGCCGTCCCTCCGGGACACGGAATCTGCCACAACGATCCTGTAAAAAGGCCTGCCCTTACCACCCATACGTGCCAATCTGATTTTAACCGCCATCCCTGTTATCAACCACCTCCTGAAGCATATTTAATGGGAACGATTGTTACACATAACATATACATTATTTCTTTAAAAGGGGAAATTGCCTCTCCTGAGCATTTTCATGCCGTCCTTGCCCGTCATCTTTTTCATCATCTTTCTCATGTCGGCATAATTTTTCAACAGCCGGTTCACATCCTGAACGGTTGTTCCGCTTCCCCTGGCGATCCTTTTGCGGCGCGACCCATCGATGATCAGATGGTTTAGGCGCTCCTTCTTCGTCATGGAATCAATGATGGCCGTTATCCGGACGAGCTCCTTCTCGTCGGGGGTGACACCCTTGAGGGCCTTCATCCTGCCCAGGCCGGGGATCATCCCGAGGATATCCTGCAGCGATCCCATTTTTCGGATCTGCATGAGTTGATCCTTGAAGTCCTCCAGGCTAAACTCGTTTCTCCGGATTTTTCGCTCCAGTTCCCGTGCCTGTTTTTCATCGACAGTGACCTGAGCCTTTTCCACGAGCGTGAGGATGTCGCCCATTCCGAGTATCCGGGAGGCCATCCGGTCCGGATGAAAAATCTCCAGGGCATCGATCTTTTCGCCAACGCCGATGTATTTGATGGGTTTGCCCGTCACCGCCCGCAACGAGAGGGCGGCGCCCCCCCGGGCATCGCCGTCCATTTTGGTCATGATAACGCCGCTTATGCCCAGCATCTCATCGAAGCGGCCCGCAACGTTGACGGCGTCCTGGCCCGTCATGGCATCGACCACGAGGAGAATCTCCGAAGGATTGATCCGCTCCTTGATCCGTCGTAATTCCTCCATCATTTCCTGGTCGATATGGAGACGCCCCGCCGTATCGACGACGATGACCTCATAACCTCCATTGCGGGCCTGCTCGACGGCCCGAAGGCATATCTCCATCGGATCCGAAAGGCCCTGGGGATCGAAGATCCCCGCCTGGATCTGCCGACCGAGGATCTGAAGCTGCTCGATGGCTGCCGGCCGGTAGACGTCCGCCGAAGCGAGGTAGATCCTCCTGTTGCCTGCTGCCAGCAGCCGGGCAAGCTTGACGGCCGTTGTCGTTTTTCCGGAACCCTGCAGACCTACGAGCATTACCGGTGCGGGAAGCTTACCGGAAAAACGAAGCAGGCTGCTTGTTCCTCCCATCAGCTCGACAAGACGGTCATGAACGATCTTTACGACCTGCTGGCCGGGCGTAATGCTTTCAAGAACGTCCTGCCCGACGGCCCTGATCCTGATGTCTTCTATGAAGTCCTTGACCACGCGGAAATTGACATCCGCTTCGAGAAGGGCCATGCGGATCTCTTTCAGAGCCGCCTGAATATTTTCCTCGTCCAGCCGGCTTCTTCCACGAAGCTTTTTGAAGATTCCATCCAATTTTTCCGCAAGGTTTTCAAACATAATCTATCCGATTTCCCTCGAATGTTTTATCGTTTCATTCCCTCTCGCCCTTGGCGGCCCTGATGGTACATTTCAGACCGCCGACACGCTGCTCCACGACCCCTGCCGCCTGTTCCGCCAGTTGCCTGCTTTCGAAGCCTTCCATCATTACCCTGTACCAGCGGCCTTTGGAAGGTATATCCGTCATGACCACCCGGGGCACATAGCCCAAGGCCGCAATCTTCCTTCCGAGCGATTCTGCCTTTTCTTTCTGTTGATATGAGGCTGCCTGGATAACATAGGTCTCGTTGCCGTGGGGTTTTGCCTCCTTTACCGGCATCGGCACCGGTCCTTGCAACCCTGTTGTGCCCGTCACTTGCCCTCCGACCGTCGGTGTCGCAGCCGTGTCCGGCTTGACGCCCTCAGGCTGCTTTGTCGAACCTTCCTGAACTTTAGACGTTACGGGAGCCGGCTTTTTCCCTTCATCCTTCCTCCCCGCCAGGGTATCGTAAAATGTGTAATCGACATCCCCCTCTGGAACCGGTATTGCTTCCTTCGTTTCCCGCCGGACGGATGATCCGCCGGACGTTCTACCGGCAAGGAATCCCAGTTTGTCTTTGAGAAGCGCCGGTATGCCTCGGGAATATCTCTCCGGGTAGGTGTCCATATTCTTCCCTACCATCACACCGAATAGGAAAACAACAAACAAAAGCAATGACATGCAGAAGGTGAACAGGATGATGCCACCTTTGCCCAGCTTAAATTCAAAGTTCTGTCTGTTTCTCGATACCATGAGGCGCTCCTCGGCCCTGGGCCCCGGGTCATGTTCCGAGCACGCAATGCTTCGATCCCCGGACCTACATGCTCTCCGGTGATGAAACGCCGAGCAGTTTCAAAGCGTTGCCTATGACGATCTTCACGGCCACGACGAGAAAGAGCCTGGCTGCGGTCAGCGGACCTTCTTCGGAGATGATCCTGTTTTTGTTATAGTAGCTGTGAAACAATCCTGCAAGATCATTCAGATAAAATGTCAGCCGGTGTGGCTCCAGTGTCCGGGCTGCTCCTTCCACGATTTCGGGGAAACGGGTGATGGTCTTGATGAGGCCAATTTCCTCGGGCAGTTTCAACAGGGTTCGGTCCACCTCGCTATAGCTGGGAATGACAAGGTTCCGCTGTCCGGCCGTCCTCAGGACGCTGGCAATGCGCGCATGGGCGTACTGAACGTAATAGACCGGGTTTTCGTTGGATTGCCGCTTTGCCAGTTCCAGATCGAAATCAAGATGGCTGTCGGACCGTCTCATGAGAAAATTGTATCTTGCCGCATCCCGGCCGACCTCGTCTACGACCTCCCGCAGGGTCACGAACTCTCCCGAACGCGTTGACATGGCAATGGGCTTTCCATCGCGTAGGAGATTTACCAGTTGGACCAGGATAACCCTCAGGGAATCCTTATCATGGTCCAAGGCCTGAATCCCCGCCAGGATCCTAGGGATGTACCCGTGGTGATCGGCACCCCAGACATCGATCAGAAAGTCGAAACCCCTCTCGTACTTGTTCTGGTGATAGGCAATATCGGCTGCAAAATATGTGGGTTCGCCGGTTTTACGCACAACGACCCTATCCTTCTCATCGCCAAAAGCAGTCGTTCGAAACCAGAGGGTCTCTTCCTCGCGATAGATAAACCCGCCCTTTTCGAGATCCTCCAGGAGACTGTCGAGTCTGCGGTCTTCATAAAGGTCGCGCTCGCTGAAATACCGGTCGAAGGTGACGCCGAAGGCACCAAGATCTTCTTTGATTCCCTCGAGAATGGCGCCGGCGGCGTAATCGGTGAAGTAGGGAATCAACGATTCGCCATTATCGTTGGGGCAAGGCGGACCTTCCCGGTCCAGCAGCTCGGCAGCCAGGGTTTTGATGTAGTCTCCCCGATAGCAGTTCTCGGGAAAATGGACGGTTTCGCCCAATAGTTGCCTGTAACGCAACAGGACGGATCTCCCCAGATTCGCCATCTGATTGCCGGCATCATTGATATAGTATTCACGCGAGATATCGTAGCCCGAAGCCGCGAGTATATTGGCGATGACATCACCGACAACGGCTCCCCTGGCATGGCCGATGTGAAGCGGACCCGTCGGGTTTGCGCTGACGAATTCCAGCAGGACCTTCCTGCCTTTGCCTGAATCGGACATGCCGTAACGATCCGCCTGCCTTTCGATGTCCTTCAGAAGCGTCGCCCAGACGTCCTCCCGAACAAAGAAATTCAAAAATCCAGGGCCGGCGATCTCAACCTTCTGAAGGATTTTGTCGGTGTCATGGATCTGTCCGACGAGCCGCTCTGCGATTTCTCTGGGTTTCCTGCCAACACGCGAGGCCAGAACCATGGCCACGTTAGAGGCGTAATCCCCGTGAGCAGGGTCCTTTGCCAATTCCACTTCAACAAAGGGGAGCGCTCCTGGCTCCCAAAACCCCGCATCGCAGCAGGCCCTGAGTGCCTTCTCTATCAATACCGCCAACCTGCTTCTCATCTGCCCTTTACACTTTCAAAGGATGGACCATTAACGACAAAAAGTTGGCCAAAAAGCCAACTTTTCCATGACGTTTACGACAGGAAAACCCATGGTTTCCGTCGCACATTCCTGCCGGGAGGCCGAAGAGCTACTGACTGTCTTTTTTGACGGCCTCTTCGATATCCTTGTCCTTGATGCTGAGATCCCTCGAATAATCGGCACAGCGCACGTTACCCGATGCATCGCTGCTCACGCTGAAGCGCTTCTGGCAATTCGCCCGCCATGCACAGATCGCACACAATCTCTTTTCCGTTCCCACGATAACATTCCTCCTCCGCCATGATTACACTGGCGGTAAACCTATATTCAAACCGGCCTGAAGTCAAGCCTTTTGTCTCTTTCGCAAATCCTTAAAGAATCGAAATGCGAATCCCGATTAACAGATATGAAACGCATTCAACAGGGCAGCCCAAATGATCATTCACGGGAAAGACTGCTTTGCATTCAAAGACGACCACAGGGATGAAGCGGTTACGATCGAAACACCGACTTCGGCTGGAACCACAAATTGAAGATCAACAACAAAATCATACCGCCCGGAATATTAAACACTCGCTATAGCCTGCACGTTCAAGGCGCCTACGTCAGGTCAGGCATCAGTGCGGTCATGTGGCTATTCTGTCTGGCCGCATATATGGCCGATGTCATTCAATACGGTCATTACTTGGGAACAAGCCTTTCCGTTCTCTACCTGATTCTGATGAACCCACCCACCCTCTGGATCTTGAAACACATCAGACATCGATACCTGTTCGACGGCTTTTCCATCTTCATCAATGTTCTCGAAATTATCGGATACACAGCCATCATGCACTTCCTGGGGGGAATCGAAGCCACCTTTCTTCTGCCCATCTATTGCGCCCTCATCGTTTATCTCGGCGTTACGTCGACCCGCAACGTGCCCTACATCATCGCCCTGATCTGCGGTGCCTCCTTCAGCGCAATGTTGATTTTGGAGCATTACGGAATCCTGCCCACATGGAGGATCAATCCCCATTACCAGCCGCCATGGATCTATCAAGTGGTGATCATGTCGGTCAATGCGGGCTGTCTGTTCATGGTAGCATTTATCGCCTCCTACACGGCTCAGATACTGAAAGAGAATAGAGCCAAGCTTCGCCGACGGAATGAAGAGCTGAAAGTCGCAGCCCTAAAGGCCCTTGAGACGGACCGCCTGAAATCGGAATTCCTGGCTAACATTTCCCACGAACTGAGAACGCCTCTCACTTCCATCATCGGATTTTCGGAACTGCTGGAAGACGAACTTCTGGGACCATTGAACGCAAAGCAGAAGGAGTGTATCCGCGATGTAAGCGCCAGCGGAGCGAGCCTTCTTCAGATCATCAACGATATCTTGGATCTCGTTAAGCTCGAATCGGGTAAAATGGAGCTTGTACCGACCCTCGTGAATTTGAAGGCGGCCGTCGAGGACTGCCTGGCTCTCTTTGAGGAAGAATCCCGAAAAAACGGGATTCACCTGTCGGCAAAACTTGGCGGTTGCCCCGAAACGATAAGGGCGGACAAACGCAAATTAAAACAGATCATCAACAATCTGCTGTCGAACGCCTTGAAATTCACACCGGAGGGGGGTGATGTGACCCTGTCCGCCTTTCATCTGATCCGGGAAGAAGGCAGATGGTTTACAAAATCCGGAGAATATGTTCCATTATACCCATCCGGCCTGCACGCAGATGATAACCGGCTTTTTTTGTACATTGCGGTGACGGATACCGGCATAGGCATCAAGAGGCAGGATTTGGAACGAATCTTCCATCCCTTTGAACAGGTTGACGGCTCTCCAAGCCGGCTATACCAAGGTACAGGAGTGGGCTTGTCCCTGACCAGGCAATTCGTGGCCCTCCATAACGGTTGGTTATGGGCAGAAAGCGAAGGCGAAAACAAGGGCAGCACTTTTCACGTCATGATACCCATGTAAGCATGGCAAATTGCAACGGTCGGCTCGTTGCACAGAAAAAAGACTGGCGAGCTGTACGATTGCCAGGGGAAAAAAGGGGATTGATGCCATGATAGAAAAGACCATCCTCGTCATCGAAGACAACGAAATGAATATGAAGTTGATGAGGGCCGTCATGGCGATGGGAAAATTCCGGATGCTGGAAGCTTCCAATGCCGATACAGGCATTCGCCTGGCCCGGGAACACCGACCCGATCTCATCCTGATGGACATCCAGCTGCCCGACATGGACGGCTTGAGCGCGGCCCGGATCATCAAAGAAAATCCTCTTCTGAGGGAGATACCCATCATAGCCGTCAGCGGCTATGCCATGCACAGCGACAGGGAAAAGGCGCTGGAGGCCGGCTGCATCGGGTATATCACAAAACCCTTCAACGTTAAGGAACTGATTCAGATCATAAGGGAATGTGTCTACACCAATACTGTCCAACAATAGGGATTTGACTCGACAGACGCGACCGCAAACAGAAAGGCCCACAGCCCACTCTTCCAGACAAACCTTCTCGGACCATCCATCGCATCGAAAGACAACCCGACAGCAGGAAATCAACTGACCGAAAGGCCTATAACAGCTGATAGGTAAAGAAGGCCCGGACCGCCGCGGCCCCGAAAAAGATATAGGCCACAGCCGCAATGGACAGAAAGGGACCGAAGGGAACGGCATATTTCATATCCCTGCCCTTCCAGATCATCAGGGTTATCCCCACCAGCGCGCCGAGGAAAGAGCTGACCAGGACGATGAACAGCAGGGATTTCCATCCAAGGAAGGCCCCGATCATAGCCAGCAATTTTATGTCCCCTCCACCCATTCCTTCCCGTTTCGTGATCAGTTCATAAGAGGACGCCACGAGATAGAGCGAGCCGCCGCCGATGAGAAGCCCCAGCAGGGCCTCGATAAAGGGAATCTCCATGACGAAAAGGGCAAGGAGAAAAAAGATCGGGATGCCGGGCAGCGATATCACATCGGGAATGATCTGGTGGTCCAGGTCGATGAAGGTGATGACGATGAGCGCAGCTAGAAAGACAAAGGAAGCGAGGAATTTAAGAGAGGGACCGAATTTCCAGAAGAGAAGCGCCGCCATGGCGGCCGTCAGGAGTTCCACCAGCGGATACCGCACTGAGATCTTTCCGCGGCAGTCCCGGCAACGGCCTCCGAGCAGCAAAAAACTGAAAACGGGAATATTGTCGTAAAACCGTATCTCGTGACCGCAGGCCGGACAATGGGACGGGGGAGAGACGATAGAGAAGCCTTCCGGTATGCGCCAGATGCAGACATTGAGAAAGCTGCCGATGGCGGCCCCGAATAAGGCGACCACCAAGTAGATGAATGCCGTCATAAAAAATATCGAATCGTCCGTTTATGCCTGACTCCCTTTTGCGGCATGCAGGGACTATCCGTCCCTCCTGTCCCAATCATAGGGTATGTCGCTGCTGTGGGGAGGATACCTGAATTCATCGGGCTTGTCGTATTGATAAACCTCCGTGGGGGTATTGACGACCAGGGCCTCCTCCGTCGAAATACATTTGAATCCGTGGCAGACAAAGGGCGGAATGTGGATCAGGATGGGGTTGTGCTCCCCGGCGAAAAATTCGTTGACCTCACCGAAAGTGGCCGACTCCTTTCTGCTGTCGTACAGGACGATCTTCATCATCCCCCTGATCACGGCCATGTTGTCGAACTGCTTTTTATGGTAATGCCATCCCTTCACAACGCCCGGATAGGCCGTCGTTAGATAGACCTGTCCAAACCCTTTGAACATCTCGTCGTCGGACCGGAGTATTTCCATCAGCCTGCCCCGCTCGTCCGGAATGACTCGCAATTTCTTGACCATGACGCCTTCAATCATCGAATCACCCTTCTTTCATTTAGATACAGGAGAAATTCCCGTCTCCCTTCGTCAACAGGGAAAGGGAGGATCACGATTTGTCGGGATTGCTTTGAATCCATGCGGGTCCATCCATTTTGTTGGCGCCCGTTTTTGCAACCATGTTGCCCGCGTACTGGAGGGATTCGAAGGTCCCCGCATCGGACCACCATCCCTCCAGAATATCCCAGAAGAGGTTTCCTTCCCGGATATAGAAGTTGTTCACGTCGGTGATTTCCAGCTCGCCCCGCTCGGAAGGTTTGAGGGTCTTGATGAAATCGAAGACCCTGCCGTCATACATGTAGACGCCAATCACGGCATAGGGCGACGCCGGGACAGCCGGCTTCTCGTCGATGCGGACGATCCGGTCCCCTTCGAAGACGGCGACGCCGAAACGCTGGGGGTCGGGCACCTCCTTAAGCATGATCCTCGCCCCGCTTTCCTGAACCCGAAAGGCCTCCACGGCCTTTCGAATGTTCCCTTCGATGATGTTGTCGCCGAGCAGAACGACGATCTTGTCCCTGTCGGCGAAGAACTCGGCAAGGCCGAGCGCTGCAGCGATCCCGCCCTCACCTTCCTGGTAGGTGTAGTTGATGTGCCGGAGGCCGAAATCGCTGCCGTTTCCCAACAGCCTCAGAAAGTCGCCGGCGTTGTTTCCGCCCGTCACGATCAGGATCTCGTCGATGCCGGCGTTGACCAGGGTCTTGATGGGATAATAGATCATCGGCTCATTGTATACGGGCAGGAGGTGCTTGTTGGTCACCTTGGTCAGCGGATAGAGACGGGTCCCCAATCCCCCCGCCAGAACAATACCTTTCATTGCGTTCTCCTTACGGGATGGCAATACCGGAAACGGGCTCCTGGACAGACTCGGCAGGTCTCTGCCGCACCCGCTTCCCGATTTGGGCGATTCATACCACATTTCGACGGCCCGTGCCATCCGAAAACAGCTTGGGCAAACCTCCATGGGTGAAGACAATCACAGGATCGTCCGGCATTGCCCCTGCCCGCCTTGTTCCTTTTCTTGATTTCGGCGGCCATATCCCTTAGAATCCTCCCCGTGGATCCCACCGGAACTTCTTTCCGGCCTCGGAAGTCCGGTCCCTGCAACCTTAAGGAGGCGTTCCCAGGGAGAACCAAGTGACCGATACATTCTACATGAAGCGGGCCTTGAAGCTCGCCCGGAGAGGAGAAGGACGGGTGAGTCCCAATCCCATGGTTGGCGCCGTCATTGTGAAAGACGGGCGGATCATCGGCGAAGGGTACCACGAGAGATACGGCGAGGACCATGCCGAGGTCAATGCCATCAGGAAGGCGGTGGGCACCATCGAGGGCGCTACGTTCTATATCACCCTGGAGCCGTGCTGCCACTTCGGCAAGACACCCCCCTGCGTGGAAAGCCTCATCGCCTGCAGGCCGGCCCGTGTCGTGATCGGAACGACCGACCCCAACCCCCTTGTGGCGGGCAGGGGGATTGAGGCCCTTCATCGAGAAGGTATCGCCACGGTTGTGGGCATCCTGGAGAGGGATTGCCGGGAGCTTAACGAAGTGTTCTTCAAATTCATCCAGACCGGAATGCCCTTTGTGACCCTCAAATTCGCCCAGACCCTCGACGGCCGCATCGCGACCGCCACGGGCCATTCCCAATGGATCAGCGGCCTGTCCGCCCGCCGATACGCCCACAGACTCCGGGCCTGTCACGACGCCGTCCTGGTAGGCGTCGGAACCGTCTCCGCCGACGATCCGGAGCTTACGGTCCGCCACGTCAAGGGGCGCAATCCCCTCCCGATCGTGTTGGACTCCAAACTCAGCATTTCCCTGTCAGCAAAGGTCCTCAGGAAGCGGAATGGCCGGCATCCTCTCCTGGTGACCACGGAACGGGCCGATCCGGAAAAGCGAACCTTACTGGCGAAAGCGGGCATAGAAGCCCTTGTCGTTGCCGGAGACAGCCGGGCCCGGGTCGATCTGAAGGCCGCCCTTGCCGAACTCGGCAAGCGGAATCTGTCATCCATCCTCATCGAGGGAGGGGCGACCGTGGCTACCTCGGTTTTACAATCGGGTCTTGCGGACCGCCTGATCGTCATCATCGCCCCGAAGATTGTGGGACGGGGGATCGAGAGCGTCGGCGACCTGGGGATACGGCGCATGGACCATGCCTTGGCGGTATCCTGGAGAAAGATCACCCGTCGCGGCGGCGATCTGATCCTCGACGGTCGGATTACACCGGAGGATAAGGAATGAGCAGGCTTCGCGACTATTGGGCGCAAAAGGATTGACCATGCCCTGGTATGCCGTTCACACGAGAAGCAGACACGAAGATCGGGCCTACCAGGGTCTGCTCCTGAAATCCTTCAATGCCTTTCTGCCGAGGATCGAGGTCTGGAGCCGGCGGGTGGACCGGAGGAAGAAGATCCTGGTACCCATGTTTCCGGGCTACCTTTTCATCGAGCTTTCATCGGTGGACAACCCGACAAAAATCGAGGTACTCAAGACCTTCGGGGTCGTCCGGATTCTCGGGCAACCGGGAGGAAGCCAGCCGGTTGCCGTGCCCGAAGATAAGATCGAGGATATCCGACGCATCGTCCAGTCGAAACTGGAGGTCCAGCACATCCAGTACCCCCGGATCGGCGAACCCGCCCGGATCGTCGACGGTCCCCTGAAAGGCATCGAAGGGGTTGTTCTCGCCACGGATTACAAACGGGAACTCTTTGTGATCTCCGTCGAACTCCTCCAGCGTTCCGTAGCCATCGAGGTGTCGGGCTTTCAGATCGCCAAACTGTGACCGGAGAAGGCAGTCTCGGCCTCCCGAACCAGACATTCCCCGCATCCCTTGTACTTCGGCGAGAAGTGAAAGATCTCCATCCTCTTGGCGCCGGCCATCCTTGCCATGGTTCCCGCCTGCTGCGCCGTGAGGTGGTATTTCCTTTCCGCCTGCACAACATCCTCCTGAAGAAAGGCCGCCTCGATGAAAAGGATGTCGGCATCGCGCGCCAGATCGACGATCCTACGGACGGTATCCCCCCGCGCGACGGTGTCGGTAATGTAGGCGATTTTCTGGCCCGGCGTGACCTTGACGACCCTCGACCGCAAGTCCCCAAGGAAAACGTACCGTTCCTGTACCCCCCGATCGGAGCTCCTCCACCAGACCCTGACGGGCGTCTCGTCCGGATCGTCCCGGATGATGCGATCCTTCAGATCCAGCAGCCAGGCTCCCGTTGGGAGACCCATCTCCGTGAGGACATTTTTCATGATGTTGATCCGGGTCTTCGCCTCCAGACGGAAGCCCAGACAGGGAATCTGGTGATCCAGGAAAGATCCCCGCACCGAAAAGAGCCGTTCGTCCAGAAGGATTCCTTCACCCGGGCTTTCTTCCGCTACGATCTCCGGGGCAAAGGCCTTGCGGCAGGCATAGCGCTTCGTGATCCGGTGGCCGGGATGCACCTCCGTAACCAGGAGGGTGAAATCGTTGCTGTAGTTCTCCACGAGATTCCAGGTGTAGGCGCCGATTTTGCTTTCCACCTGCCGCAGAAATCCCGGCGGTCCGAACAGGGAAATCTGGCGGTCGCGACCGAGGCAGATTCTCAGGAGGTGGTCGAAGCCGATGAAATGGTCCATGTGGGCATGAGAGACGAAGACATGGCTCACCTTCAGGAGCTTGCGCGGGGTCAGGGCGTGCAGATCGCCCAAGTCGAAAAGCAGGGCCGCATAGCGGTACTTGAATTCCACATAGACCCCGGGATCGCCGAAGGGATCGTTGGTCAGAGCGGCGTTGAACACGGATAGCATCCCCTCTCCTTTCAGAAGTGGAAAGATCTTAAACTCTTTGGCGGAATATTTCATGATTTTTTTTCAAAATACGTCTTGACATTCTCCCGGATATGAGCAAGAAAAACCTTCAGCGGTGGCAGGGGTGCCGGTTGCGGCATTGCTGACAGCGTTTTTTTCGACGGCCCGATTTTAAAAAGTCGCGGTCGCGGGAAGGAACAAATTACACCGATATAAGGACCGGAAGGGTGAGGCGTTGAAGGGCGAGATCAAAATAGACAGGGAACGGTGCAAAGAGTGTCATCTGTGCATCCATGCCTGCAAAAGGGGCAACATCGTCCCTGGAAAAGAATACAATGCCGGCGGCTATCGGGCTGTCTGTTTCGTGCAGGAAGGCGCCGGAGGCTCCTGCACGGGCTGTGCCCTCTGCGCCATAGCCTGCCCGGAAGCCGCGATCGAGGTTTACCGTGGATAAAGTATTGATGCAGGGAAACAAGATCATCGGCGAGGCCGCCATCCGGGCGGGATGCCGTTTCTACGCAGGCTATCCCATCACCCCCCAGAACGAATTGCCGGAATACATGGCGGAAAATCTGCGCAAGGTCGAGGGGGGCATCTTTATTCAGTCCGAGAGCGAGATCGCGGCCATCCACATGATCACGGGGGCGAGCGCCGGCGGCGTCCGGGTCATGACCTCCTCATCGAGCCCCGGCATCTCCCTGAAGCAGGAAGGCATCTCATCCATGGCGGCCTGCGAACTGCCCGGTGTCATCGTCAACATGATGCGGGGAGGGCCCGGCCTCGGGAACATCCGGCCGGCCCAGGGCGACTATTTCCAGGCGACCCGAGGCGGCGGGCACGGCGACTATCGAACCATCGTCCTGGCTCCCGCCACCTGCCAGGAACTGGCCGATCTCACCATGGACGCCTTCGACTTGGCCGACGAGTACCGGAATCCGGTCATGATCCTGGCCGACGGCATGATGGGCCAGATGATGGAACCCGTCATCTTCAAGGAACCGAAGCCGAGACATTATCCGGAAAATTACAAGCTCCAGGGGGCGGGCACGGGAAAGAGCCGGTTCATCCGGGGATTGATTTTGGACCAGCTCGAGATGGAGGAACACAACTGGAAGCTGGCACGCAAATACCAGGTCATCGCCCAGAGGGAGCCGCGGTACGAATCTTTCAAACTCGAAGATGCCGACACGGCCGTCGTGGCCTACGGAACCGCCGCCCGCGTCGCCAAGGGCGCCATCCACCGCTTGAGAAACGATGGGATGATGATCGGCCTGTTGCGACCCATCACCCTGTGGCCCTTCCCG
>JAFGIO010000204.1 GCA_016929555.1 Deltaproteobacteria bacterium
CCCAGCATCTTGTTCGTCTCGATGCTGTCCGCTTCGATATGTTCCTTGGACTTTTCCGTAAAGAGGTAACGCTTCGAAACCACGATTGTATAACCAAAGAGCAACAGCAATGACGCTGACAGAACCTTGATCCACAGGCCGCCCAGCATGAAGAGGGCCATGCCCGTACCGAACCAGACAATCAGCAGGGTTATCGTGGCAATGGCACTGACCCCGGCTTTGAGTCGCGGGATAACCAACGAGATGAATATGCCGAAAAGGAGAATGATTCCCAATTCGAGATACAAGGCCCATCCAGGCCTGACAACGTGTTCATTGTTCAGGATATTCCCGATAACATTGGCGATCGTGACACAGGCCGGAACATTCGGACCCAGGGGCGTCACCTGCATGGTCCCGAGACCAGTCGCCGTCAAGGCGATGATAACGATCTTCTTTTTAAAAACCTCGGGATGTACGTTATAGCCGATTACATCGAAGAAGGAATAATATTCCAGATCCGTGCTGAACTTGACCAGCATCTTGTTGGTGTCGTAAGTCGGGATATACTGATCCGCCAGCCTCAATCCATTCGACAGGTGGACATCCTTGACGTCACGGTTCAGATATTTGAGCGTGAGCTGTAGCGCAAAGGAAGGAAAGTAGCGGTTTTCATAGCCAATGAGTAGAGGTTCGCTCCGGATGGTACCGTCGGCATCGGCAATTACGTTGACATGTCCAAGTCCTGCCGCGCTCATGGCCAAATCGGGGATTGGAGGAATAATCATCTGTGCAATGGCGACTTTCACACCCTCGGTCGGGCCGACCGAGTTCGTTTTTAAATAATCAGGCATCTCGTCATCCGTACCGGCGGCCTGAGCCTTTCCCAGGACGAAAAACAACGGCAGCACTACGTTATTGCTTTCCTGGATGGATGCCAGGAGGATGGCATCGTTGTCCAGCCGCTGCTCCGACTCTTTCAAAGCTTCATAGATTGGTCCGGCACCTTTTCTTAGACCCGGTTCCTCGTCGATTTTTCTGATAAGATCCCTGACTTCCTGCAACCCTTGGCTGATATCGCTTTCAGAATAAATAATGTTGACGCCTATGACTTTCGCCTCATAGTCTTTCATGAGCCGGATCATATTGGCAATGTGAGCCCTTGGCCAGGGCCACCTGCCGATATTGGCGATGCTGTCGTCATCGATGGCCACGATAACGACAGGAGACGGAGAGGATTTGCCCTGGAGACTCAATTCCAGATCGTAAAGCTGGTTTTCCAAAACTTCCAGCGGTGTCCATTCAAAATAAAAAGCAACGAGCATCAAAAGGGTCAACAGCAAACCGATCAAGAAATCCGACCCCGGTCCTTTCTTGAATCTCTTCATGGCTTCTCCTTCGTATCCATTGAGACCATCTCAACCACGGCAACAGCGAACTCTAATATGAACAAACGACAATAAAAGAGAAAACGTTTCATCTGATCGAAACACAACTCCGGTCTTTTACGGCTTCCATCTGCTTCGATCGCTTATTTACCAAGAGCAAAAAAGCCGCGACGTGTTGGCGAGGAAATAGAAATCCGCCTTCTTCTGAACATCTCCAGCGGGTGGAATTTTAGTGAAAGAATCGATAGAAGTCCATAAAAAAATGACTCTGTGCCCCTGCCTTTTTCGATTTGGCGTGAAGCACGGTCTTGAACATTTCATTTGGGTATCGAATCAGAAATGGCCCTCATCAGGCTTTTAACATCTTCTTTTTTACATCTTCCCTGAGAACCTTCTTCAGTATCTTACCGACTGGATTTCTCGGTATAACGTCGACGATTTCCAAACGTTCAGGGACCTTATAGACTGCAACACCCCGTTCCTGCATGAAGGATTTGATTTCCTGCAGGTCTATTTTCTGGTCTGGTTTGGTTACGACGTATACGCAGGTCTTTTCTCCAAGCATCTCGTCAGGCATGGCCACAGCCGCGACATCCAGTACCGCGGGATGTCCGAGAAGCATATTTTCCACTTCCTGGGCGCTGACGTTGAAGCCCCCGCGGATAATAATGTCCTTCGATCGCTCGAAAAAGCCGATGCAGTCATTGTCTTTGAGCTGGAAAAGATCTCCGGTATGGAAGAATCCCTCGGCATCGAAAGCCTTCGCCGTCAGGTCCGGCCTCTTGAAATAACTTGGAATGACATTCGGCCCCCTGTACCAGAGTTCGCCCACGTCCCCGATATCTTGCGGTCCTTCTTTCATCTCTGGGTTTAGCAGTTTCATCTGCAGGACCTCTCTGCAGCCCTTGGACCACTTTGACCCCTTCCGATAATAGGGAAAGTGGTCGAGACGCATCTCCAGATCGGGAATATCGTTCCCGCCGGCCACATTCGCCGTCCCCTCGTTCTGGCCCCAGATATTGGCGAAATCGATTCCCCAGCGCCGTTTCAACTCCTGCACCGACCACAGAGATGGCGGTGCCGCGCCGATCGTAATGGCTCTCATCTTGCTGAGATCGAACTTGTCCACCTGGGGATGCTTCAGCAGGGCGTTTACGATTGCAGGCACCAGCAGGGTGTAATGAATTTCTTCCGAAATCAACTGCATGATAAAGGTCGGACCGTCAAAGGGGTGATGAAGGACCAGCTTGCCACCACCCAGAAGCCATTCGACATAAACGGTTCCGATAGAAGCCATGTTTACGAGCGGTCCCGCCGTAATGAGATTGTCTCCCGGTTTTATCGGCGCCGTTTCGTAACAGAGGGTCGCCTGATAGATCCAGTTGTTGTGGCTCAACGGGCACCCCTTGGGCTCGGCCTCGGTACCGGAAGACCAGCACAAGGTGAATACATCGTTCGGATCGATCCTGATCTGATCGAGCCTTCCCGTAACGGGCCCCTTCGCCATCTTGTTGATCTCCGGCAGGAGGATGATCTCCTGAATGGAGGACCTTCCGGTCCGTATCTTCTCCGCCAGTTCCCGATGTTTGAAATTGCTGAATTCTTCAACGGTAATGATGGCCTTTGCCTCTGTAAGACCGGCGATATAATCGAGCTCCGATGCACGCCACTGCATGGGCATGGGCGATATCAACGCGCCCGTCCGGGTAATGGCCAAATACAGCATGGCCAATTCCCAGCAATTCGGGATCTGCACCATGACAATATCGTCTCGCCCGATACCTCTTGCCAAAAGACCCTCGGCAGTGGCATCAACAGCTCTGCTTAATTCCCTGTATGTGAGCCTTTCCGGCTTGGTGCCCGTCAATGCCTCTTTGTTCAGCGGATCCACCAGACATACCTTGTCCGGATCCTTTTTCACATGATCCATAAAGCAATCGATAAGCGTCCTGTTTCCCCAAGCACCCGCTTCCGTCCATTTTTCGATGTTCTCCCGAGATGCTAAGATCATGATATCCTCCTTTTTTAGTGATAAGGACCGATTGCGTCGACTATAGGTTGATGGATCCGGGTTGTCAAATGCTTATTTAACGGCTCTTGCCCATCCTTCGGTAGCGTTTTATTATAAATCATCTTTAGACGCCAAGATTCAACCCATAAAGAACGAAAACCCAATCTATGATTGAATCTGAAGACCGTCAATCCCCTTTGAGGATTTCAGCCGCCTCCGCCATCGCGGCCGGTTCCCTCAGCTTTACGAGGGCCGCAGGCGATTCCTGAAAATTTTCAAGCGCATTGAAAAAACGATCGAGAACGTCGCCACTGAACGTGGGAATGAGAAACAGATGGGTGTGGGGAATCCTTCTGCCCCGAGCATAAAGGAAAACAAAATCCGGTTCGATTTTCTGCATCATTCGGGTAGCCATCGTTCTGGCTACCTTGAACAGACTCGCATTTTCGTCCTCGGACAGTTCATGCCACCAGGGAACGTGACGTTTAGAGATGACGAGGCAATGCCCCTTCGTATAGGGATGGATGTCGAGGATGCATAGAGACAGGTCATCCTCGTAAAGGACATGGGCGGAGGCCTTGCCGGCTACAATATCGCAAAAGATACAATCTTTCACGCTCATCATGAACCTCCCGGTACGACCATAAGGAAGGAAAACCAAAAAGGGTCACGGCAACCGCCGTAACCCCTTGATTTCATGGTAGGCGGTACTGGGATTGAACCAGTGACTTCTACCGTGTGAAGGTAGCACTCTCCCGCTGAGTTAACCGCCCATGGGATGGATTTTATAGCCTATCGGTCCTGCTTTTTCAAGCTAAAAAAACCATCTTCATCAGCGCTTTTTTTAAAAAGCGAAGGCCTCTTCGGCGATTTCCAGGGGAGACTTGTCGCCCATCTTGATCGCTTCACAGCGTGCCTTGACGCCCGATAGGACATTGACGGCAAAGAACTTCGCCGAAGCGACTTTTCCGCTGTAGAATGCCGCCTCTGCGTTTTCCTTTGCCAGTTGCGTCAGCTTCTCGGGTGTGTCGGCTCCCTTATCTGCGCACAGGGGCGCGAGCTTTTCGGAGGCGATATCGGCCGACTGCAGGAGGAAATGACCGATAGTGACGTCTCCCAGTATTTCCAGAAACGGCGATGCATTTACAATCGGAATAAGGAATTCTCCCATCTTGCCGACCTCGGCGAAATACATCGTCAGATCGAGACAGGCATTCGCGGCATCTTCCAGCATAGGGATATACTTGCTCAGACCCTCATTGTCCTTGAGCTTTGCAATGTTTTTCTGGATATCCCCGAAGAGATTCATGACATTCATGCCTTTGCGCCGGTTTAGTTGTCTTCCGACCAGTTGAAGGGCCTGGATGCCGTTCGTTCCTTCATAAATCGTTGCAATCTTGACGTCGCGCATGTACTGCTCGATCGGATATTCCGAGCAGTAACCGTAACCCCCATATACGTCCATGGCCATGGAACAGATCTGAACGCCCTTGTCGGAGGAATAAGCCTTGCAGACATGCGTCAACAGGTCCAGGTAGCCTTCCCAATGCGCTTTCTCTTCATCGGTCGCGGCAGTCTTTTCGCGGTCCTCACACAAGGCGGCGAAGTAATTCATCGCCCGGATTCCTTCGATATGGGCCTTCATCCATATCAGTTTCCGTCGAATGTCGGGATGATTGACGATCGTCACGGGTTTGGCCTCGGGGTTTCCCATTTCCCAGATGGCGTTGCCCTGTATCCGCTCCCTGGCATACTGGACAGCGTGTTCGAAAGCGGCCGACGCGGTCTGGAGCCCTTGCATCCCCGTGTTCAGTCTGGCCTCGTTCATCATCTGGAACATGATCTTCATGCCTTCCCGTTCGTTGCCCAGCAGTTCGCCGATGCATTTTCCGTCGTCGCCGAAATTCAGCACCGCCGTAGTGGATCCCTTGATGCCCATCTTGTGCTCGATTCCGCCTGTATGGACATCGTTGATTTCACCCAGGGTCCCGTCGCCATTTACCCGGTACTTCGGCACGATGAAGATGGAAATGCCTTTCGTGCCTGGAGGATCTCCCTCGATCCTGGCCAGAACGGGATGGACGATGTTCTCCGTGAGGTCGTGGTCCCCCGCAGAGATAAAACACTTGGTGCCGGTTATGCTGAAGGTCCCGTCGGGCAGACGCTTCGCGGTCGTCTTTAGCGCTCCTACATCGCTTCCGGCCCCGGGTTCGGTCAGGCACATCGTTCCGGCCCATTCGCCGGAATACATTCTGTACATGTATTTGTTCTTCTGGGCTTCTGTGCCAAATACCTCGATAAGGTGGGCGGCTCCGACGGTCAGAGCGGGATACATCAGGACGGCAAAATTGGCGGCACCCAATAGTTCGGAAGTGGCGATAGACACCGATGAAGGCATCCCCTGTCCTCCGACATCGGGCGATTGCATGGGACAAAGCCAGCCGCCTTCGACGTACTTTTTGTAGGCGTCGTGGTAGCATTTAGGAACGTTCACCTTTCCATCCTTAAAATGGCAGCCTTCCCTGTCTCCTTCGGCCAGGGTGGGCAATATGACATTTATTGCCATCTTTTCCGCTTCGTTCAAAACCATCAGAACGTCATCTTTCGTATAATCCCTATAACGTTCCGATTCGAACAGTTTCTCGATACCCAGCAACTCGAAGAGCACAAACTGCTGGTCTCTCGTGTTCACCAATAAATTGCTCATATTTCTTCTCCTTTCCCCTCGCTGTTTCTTAGGTTACAGTACATTCCTCAATATTCCCTTTCGCCCATCGGACATCCATCAAAGCCACATCGGCGCCAAACCAGGGGTTACCGAAACCTCATTCTTCCTTCTTTGGTCCTTTCACAACCTCACTGGCCAGTCCCCTGAGGAATACCTGGAGGCTATCGTCGATGGTTGAACGGATGATCCCTTCACGATTGTCTGCACGCCCTGTGAACAGATGAAGCGAAATAATCCCGTTGAGCAGACCCCAGATGGCGTTTCTGTAACGCCGCAGGTTTATCGTCTTTGGAAATTGGCCTTGATCTATCCCGATTTGAAGAATGCCTTCCATGACCTCGGCCTGCTTGTTCGTCGCCTTCACGATATGATCGTTCATCTGGGCGGGCAGGTTCATCTGCTCCGTATTCAGCATGAAGGTCATGAGAATTCTAAACAGCTCTCTGTCGTTGAGGAAAAAATCGATATAGATTCTGCTGAATTTGACGAACATGTCCGTAGGGCTGTCTCCGCTTTGGAGGAGGGTCGAAATCTTTTTTTGAAAGGCGGCGATGTCGTTAAGCAAAATCTGCGTGTACATCTCCTCTTTGCTTCTGAAGTGAAGGTATATGGCGCCTTTGCTGAGTTCCGCCCTGCGGGCTATCTGCTCTACCGTTACGGCTTTGAATCCCCTATCGAAAAAGAGTTTTCTTGCCGCCCTGAGAATTGCCTGCTTTCTATTGTCCTTTTCCCTTCTTCTTCTCTCTTCGAGTCCCAAGGCCTGCTGCTCCTTTCTTTCACGGCGTCTTTTCATTAGTAATCATGATCTTTTACATAGGGTAATTGGAAATACATGCCGCTAAAAATCCCGAATCGAAGTGGCATCGGGAACTGAATATTGGTCAGTATGTGACCATTAGTCACCTGAAGCAGGTCTACTGAATTCTACCGTTTCTGTCAAGAGAAATATCGTGATCCTGCCTATTTCTACATGACCTTTCTTGGGTCCCCCATTCCTTCAAAATCCGGTTGCAATCCGACCCTCATCCGTATATAAAACCGGCCAGGAGAAGCAGCCTCATGAATGCAACCTCGAGAGACGTTCCTGAAATAAGCGTGATCATACCTCTTTACAATGAAGTGGATGCGCTTCCGTCCGTCATCGAGCGGCTCCGACCCGTTCTTGAGGGGATGAATCGCCTCTACGAGATCATCGTCGTTGATGACGGCTCTGAAGACAGCACCAAAGACTTTCTAAATACCGCGGGGGTAAGGGTCGTCACACATCCCTACAATATGGGCAACGGCGCAGCCGTGAAAACCGGCATCCGTCAGGCCCGCGGCCGTCTTCTGGTCATGATGGACGGTGACGGACAGCATTCCCCGGAAGACATCCCCCGTCTCATCGAGAAGCTTTCCTCCTATGACATGGTTGTAGGCGCCCGTACGTGGTCATCGGAATCCAGTTTCCACAGAAACCTGGCAAATAAAATCTATAACCTCTTCGCCAGCTATATGTGCGGTCGTCGCATCGAAGATTTAACCTCGGGATTCCGGGCTATCAGGCGTGACATTGCCAGGCGCTTCATCTATCTTTTGCCGAACGGCTTTTCCTATCCAGCGACGATCACACTGGCCGTCGTTCGCACGGGACACAGTTTAGGCTATATCCCCATCATGTCGGCCCGCCGCCTCGGGAAAAGCAAGATAAGACTGCTTAGAGACGGAACACGTTTTCTCCTCATCATCCTGAGGATCGCCACCTTATTTTCGCCCATGAAGATCTTTCTTCCCGTCAGTACCTTCATGTTTCTTCTCGGCTTCGGCTACGGCATCTTCAGGATCGTATCCTTGGATGGACGCTACGGGCCTACATCGGCAATGCTCATGACCATGGCGGTCGTCATATTCATGGTCGGTCTCGTCTCGGAGCAGGTCGCCCAACTCCGGTTCGAAAGAAGCGAGGGAATTGAAGACGATTCCCGCCAGACCTCTCGAACATCAATGGAAGAATAAACATGACTGGACTTCCCCCCAGATTTGTAACGGCGGGTTTTTCGGCAACACTTGGCGGGTTCCGGTAAGGTTTGGATATGCACCTGACGAGCGTCACCTTTCATACGGAACGGTATCCAACGGATGCGTACTATCCTTTCAATCTTTCTCTCTTCCGAGCGCTGAGACGCCTGGCCTTCGACACGCCGGTCACCTTCTTCGCCGGAGAAAACGGCACGGGAAAATCCACCCTTCTGACGGCGTTATGCCGTAAATGCGGGATTCACATTTGGGAGAATACCGAAAGGACCCGTTACGAAAACAACCCCTACGAAGATAAGTTCAGCAACTATCTGAGTGTCGAATGGCGGGACGGCAAGGTTCCTGGATCGTTTTTCGGATCGGACACCTTTCGCCACTTCGCCCAGATCCTGGACGAGTGGGCGGCAGCCGATCCCGGACAGCTCCGTTATTTCGGCGGCAGATCCCTGTTGACGCAATCTCACGGCCAGTCGCTCATGTCATTCTTTCAATCCCGCTACAAAATCAGGGGGCTTTATCTGCTCGACGAACCGGAGACGGCCCTGTCGCCGCGCACACAACTCGAACTCCTCAGAATACTGACGAAAACGGGAACCGAGGGCCTCGCCCAGTTCGTCATCGCAACCCATTCCCCCATTCTGCTGGCCTGCCCGGATTCTGTAATTTACAGCTTCGACGGACCCGCCATCCGTCGAATTTCCTATGAACAAACCGATCATTATCGAATATACAAGAGCTTCTTGACAGACAGATCCGATTACCTGAAGGATCTATAATTGCAGTTCCTATGGAATAACCGGAAAAAAGGAAGGAAAAATGAAACGCAAGGACATTCATGATATTCTTCACCCCACCTCCATTGCCGTTGTCGGTGTTTCCAATGACCAGGCGAAAGGAGCGACCCTTTTTCTCAGCAGCCTCTTGGAAATAGGCTATGAAGGACAGCTCTATCCCGTCAATCCGAGCGTTAAAGAAGCCATGGGGAGAAAGACCTACCCATCCCTGCTGGCGATACCGGGAAGAGTGGACCATGTCATCGTCGGGGTTCCTGCCCGCATCGCGCCTTCGATCGTTCAGGAAGCCGTTGCGAAAGGCGTTCAATCGATACATTTTTTCACCTCGGGTTTTGCGGAAGTGGGCACGGATGAGGGCAGAACTTTGCAGAAAGCCATCTCTGACATCGCCCGGGGCAAGGTCAGAATCATTGGTCCCAACTGCATGGGCATTTATAATCCCAAAGCGAAGATTGCCTTCGACGGCGGTCAACTTCCCATCGCAGGCGGCGCCGCCTTTGTGTCTCAAAGCGGGGGACTTGCAACCTATTTTGCAAGAAATGCGATTCAGGAAGGCAACTACTGCAGCAAGGTGGTCAGCATCGGCAACTCCTCGGATCTGCGGATTACCGATTTCTTCGAATATTTCAGCGAGGACGACGATACAGAGACGATCAGCATGTACATAGAAGGCATGGCCGACGGGGAGGGCCGCAAACTGCTGAATATTCTGGAGGAGACAACGGGCAGAAAACCCGTCCTGATCTGGAAGGGCGGTCAGAGCGATCAAGGGGCGAGAACCGCCTTCAGTCATACCGGGGCCATGGCCACATCCTACGGGCTATGGCAGACGGTCGTTCGTCAGTGCGGCGCGATCCTCGTCGATAATGTCGAAGAAATGCAGGATTTCATCAAGTTACATCGCCTTTCCTCTCCGTCGAAGGGTACCAGATCCTGCCTTGTAACCTTTGGAGGCGGCAACAGCGTCGCCTATTCCGATATCTGCGCCAAGGAGGGCATCCTCCTGCCGGAACTCGAAGAGAAAACCCAAGCGGCATTGGTTGAATTCATCCCTCCCATGGGAACCATTCGAAACAACCCCGTGGACATGAGCGCCGCCGGCTGGGTGCCCGGTGTGATCGAAAGATCCTTGATGAACGTGGCAAAGGACCCCAATATCGATTCCATCGTCTTTGTTACACAAATAGGCTTTGTCGCCGGTGCGAATGCCGAAAGGTTCGGCATGGACCCCAAGGTGATTTTGGATTTTCAGGTCAGGGAGGTGGTTTCGGCGAGCCAAAGGCTTGATATACCCTTGGTCTGCGTCAATCCTGTTCCCTTTGAAGATCTTGCCTTGGAAGAGCTGAGGCTCTATGTCAAGAGAGAATTTGAGAAAAACAATATCGCGACATTTCTGTCCATGGAGCGGGCTGCAAGAGCGCTC
Organism: Deltaproteobacteria bacterium; assembly: GCA_016929555.1. Taxonomy (GTDB): domain Bacteria; phylum Desulfobacterota; class Syntrophia; order Syntrophales; family JAFGIO01; genus JAFGIO01. The sequence continues at coordinate 10,340 of JAFGIO010000204.1, forward strand.
AAGCGGCGCCATGATTACGATCGTTTCGTCGACAAGGTCAAGGCGATGCACGTCCAGTAAAAACGGATGATCCCATCTTAAAATCATCCAATCATTTGTAATGTCAAGCGGCCGAACTCGGAATGGATTAAATTCGGCATCTGCAGGCTCGCATCGTCAGGCTGTTCGGCCGCTTGATTTCAGCCCCCATGATCCCGCTTCAATCCTCTCTTTTTTTATCCCTCTAAAAAAAAGCTTGACAGGATTTCTTTATTTGTTATGAGTAGATTAACTACTCAATAAAGGGCATGCCATGGAGAACCATCTATCGGGGCTCATAGGGTCGAAAACGAGAATCAAGCTGCTCGTCCGCCTCTTCTTCAATCCGGGTACGCAGTCCTATCTTCGCGAACTGGCCAAGGAATTTGGCGTATCGACGAACGCCGTCCGGGAAGAGTTGAACCAGCTCAAAAGGACCGATCTGCTTGTCTCCCAGAAGAACGGGCGCCAGGTCTATTACATGGCCAATGCCGCGCACCCCATATTCCCAGAACTGAAATCCATGGTCTCCAAGGTAATGGGCATCGACCAGGTGGTGGACGGCATCGTCAACAGGCTGGGCGATCTGGAGCGGGCCTATCTGATCGACGACTACGCCGAGGGAAAGGATACGGGCATCATCGATCTTCTGCTCGTCGGCGACATCAACGCCTATCATCTCGACGATTTGAGCAGGAAAACGGAACGATACATAAAGCGCAAGATACGGACCCTCGTCCTCAGCGGCGAAGAATTCCAAGATTTTCTTCCGAAACTGATGACGAGGCCGCATCTGCTGGTCTGGGAGGCGCAACAAGCATCGTACGCACCAGCCCCTTGAGTTTTGTTATGCCACGGTGGAGGAATCAACGAAGGCGGATCCATTCGAACCTGGATGATTGATCAAGATCGGAAAGAATGATCACTATGCGCAACGATTATCTCACCTTCGGCGCCCCATCGATCGAGCAGGCCGAGATCGATGAAGTCGTCGACTGCCTGAGGTCCGGGTGGCTGGGCACCGGTCCCAAGGTTGCCCGTTTCGAAGAGATGTTCCGTCAATACATCGGTTCGGGCCATGCCATGGCGGTGAATTCCTGCACGGCCGGCCTGCACCTCTCCATGATAGCCGCCGGACTGGGGGCAGGCGACGAGGTCATCACCACACCCATGACCTTCTGCGCCACGATCAACAGCATCATCCACACGGGTGCAACGCCCGTGCTGGTCGACTGCGACCGGGATACCCAGCTGATCGATCCGCAACGGATCGAAAAGGCCATAACCCCCCGCACGCGGGCCATCGTGCCCGTCCATCTCTGTGGCCGACCCTGCGATATGGACGCCATTATGGACCTTGCATCCCGATACGGCTTGGCCGTGATAGAGGATGCAGCCCACGCGATCGAAGCCGTCTACAAGGGCCGTAAGGTAGGAACGATAGGTCATTTGACGGCTTTCAGCTTCTATGTGACCAAAAACGTTGTGACCGGCGAAGGCGGCATGGTGACGACCGGCGACAACGAGCTTGCCGACAAGATCAAAGTCTACGCCCTGCACGGCCTGAGTCAGGACGCCTGGAAACGCTTTTCCGACGACGGCTACAAGCACTATCAGGTCGTCTTTCCAGGCTTCAAATACAACATGATGGACCTGCAGGCAGCGATCGGCCTTCATCAGCTTTCCCGGGTCACCGTCACATTGAAGCGGCGCAATGAAATCTGGCAGGCCTACAACCGGGCCTTTGCCGACCTGCCCCTGGGGCTGCCCGCTCCCGATGATCCCGATACAGTGCATGCCCGCCATCTGTACACCCTGATGATCGATCCCGACCGATGCGGCATCACCCGCGATGAGTTCATGGAACGGCTCCACAGACGGAACATAGGCACCGGGGTCCATTACGTCGGCGTCCATCTTCACCCCTACTATCGCTCGCTCTACGGCTATCGCCCGGAGGACTTTCCGAATGCGACCTGGATCAGCGAGCGGACGGTTTCGATTCCACTGTCCCCTAAGTTGTCCGATGCCGACATAGGGGATGTCATTGAATCGGTCAGGATGGCAATACCCGAATGAACAATCGATCTTCCGATCCCTCAATTTTTCGTCGAAGAGATTTCTAGAAGGAATGCACTATGGCAAAAGTCCGATTTCCAATGACGGAACGTCTCAAAAGAAAGGTGAAACGGTGGCTTCACAGTCCCATCATCGACGTCGAAGAGCTGGTCGTCGGGAAAAACGTAAACATTGAAGCGGGAGTCGAAATCCATTGCAAGCGCTTGGTCCTGGGGGACGGGGTTGAAATCAAATCCGGAACCCGTATCGAGATGATCGACCTTGTCATCGGCGATTATACCAAAATCAACAACCATTGCCTGCTGACCGGCACCGGTTGGTGCCGGATCGGCCATAATTGCTGGTTCGGTCACTTTTCCGTGATCGATTCCATCGGAACATCGTACATCGGCAACGGAGTCGGCGTAGGCGCCCACAGCCAGCTCTGGACGCATATCTACTTTGGAGATGCTCTTCAAGGATGCCGTTTCTGCACCCATAAACCCTTGGTGATCGGCGATGACGTATGGTTTGTCGGCCACTGCATCGTTTCCCCCATCACAGCGCAAAAGCGCAGCATGGCCCTGGTTGGTTCGGTTGTCACAACGAATATGGAAGAGAATCACGTCTATGCAGGGGTTCCCGCAAAGGATATCACATCGCAATCCGGTCCCCAATTCATCGAAACCTCTCTTGAAGAAAAGCGCAGCCTCATGGAAAGGCATCTACAGGAATTCATCCTCACGCACAGACCCCGGCAAAACAGACTGCGAATCGTGGACAGAATCGATACCTCTCAAAGGGATTTCAGTCAGTTCAGTCTCTCCGAGCGGACTTACATAAAAAATCACTATCAAGAAGAAGTTGATTTCATGCGTTTTTTGTGTCCGACGAAAGCGAAGTTCAATCCAACTGCTGAAACGGATTGGATAAAACCTTATCTTCGCCCAGCAGAAATGGCGGAATGAGGTGGAACAAGCAGCAGGAAAAATCGCATGATGGATCCGGAAACCAGTGCGACAAATAGTCGTGAATTGACCCACCATACACTGAAGGGCATTACCTGGCTTTTAGGATCGCGCCTTTGGAGCCAGTTGTTGAGCCTGATTATCGGCATCGTATTGGCGCGATTGCTGAGACCGGAAGATTACGGATTGCTCGGAATGGCGATGATCGTGGTAACCTTCCTGGGGCTTTTTTCCGATTTCGGCCTCACCTCGGCGATCATCCATGAACAGAATTTGGATGCTGAAAAGCTCTCTTCCATCTTCTGGTTCAACCTGGGCGCAGGTTTGGGTATTGCAGCCCTGATGGCGGCTACGAGTCCTGTCTTCGCCTCTTTTTTCTCACAGGCAAAGGTGGTACCGATCCTTTGCGCGCTGTCTCTCAACTTCATTGCGATTTCTCTGGGGACCGTGCCCAGCGCCCTTTTTCAAAAAGCCTTGCGCTTCGATATCATCACCAAGATAAACGCAACTTCTTCACTGATAGGCGGTTGCCTTGGAATCGCAGCAGCTACCGCCGGCTGCGGCGTTTGGTCCTTGGTGTTACAGGTGTTGGGTACATCCCTTTTGGGCCTTTTCTTCCTCTGGGTCCTTTCAAGTTGGCGTCCCCGTATGCGTTTCGTCTGGGCAGACCTGGATTCAATCTTGAAATTCAGCTCGAACTTTCTAGGTGCTCAAATGATAAATTACCTTGCCCGGCATGCCGACTATCTGTTGATCGGCCGCTTCCTGGGACCCGCAGCCTTGGGCAACTACACCCTGGCCTACAACCTCATGTTGTTTCCGATCAACAATCTCACCGGCGTCATTCAACAGGGGATGTTCCCAGCCCTTGCCCGCATCAAGGATAAACCGCGAAGCATTGCCCATGCCTATATCAAGAGCTGCCGATACCAAGCCTTTATCATTATTCCGGCCATGAGCGGTCTGGCCCTGGTGGCACCGGAGGCCGTATCGACAATCTATGGTGCAAAGTGGACCGATGCCGGTCCCGTCCTTGCCCTGCTCAGCTGGGTGGCCGTCTTTCAACCCTTCGCATCCCTCGCAGGGGTGGTGTTGCTCGCTCAGGGATTTACGGATTGGCTCTTCAAGTGGTCTTTGATCGTAACACCCGTCATCATCGCCGGCTTTGCGATCGGTTTGTCCTGGGGTATCGTGGGTGTGGCGGCCGGCTATCTCATAGTCCAAATACTGTTGGCCGTCATCGCACAACCCCTCATGTTCCGAAAGGCGGGCATACCCACGGGACAACTGCTCGCCAGCCTGGCGGTACCTGCAGTAGCCTCAGCAGTCATGGCCGTTGCGGTTTACCTGGCCAGGAAGGCATTGCTGGATATTTCAGGCATTTCTGCCCCGATTATCCTGACGGTCTGCGTTGCAACCGGCGTCCTGGTATACGGCGTTGCCCTGCTCGCATTGAAGGACCACTTCTGGACAGAGTTCAAAAGAGACTACATACAGATATTCAAATCAACGGTCGAGATATGAAACCGGTCATCGCCCACATCAACAGCCAATATTTCGCCCTTTCGGAAACCTTCATGTATTTTTATCTTTCGAGCTTTCGCCGGACACATCCGATATGTTTGAGCCAGCTGCCGTTCATCAATCGCGATCTGTTTCCCTTTCCCGCCTCGGACTCCTATGAGACGGCCATCCCCATGCGGCACTTGTGGCGGTGGTTTGAAGCCGGACTCCTGCGGAGGTTGGCCGGCAGGCGAATCCTTGCGGAACGGATCTTGAGGAAAAGAAAGGCCCTTCTGATCCATGCCCACTACGGACCGGTGGGGTGGTGGGCACTCTCCGTGAAAAAAAGATTGGATCTTCCCCTGGTGACGAATTTCTACGGCTTCGATGTGGCACCCGAAATCGAGGAGGAAGGACCCGAATGGCCTCGGCGGCGCCGGCAGCTCTTTGAAGAGGGAGACCTCTTTCTGGTGGAAGGTCCTCACATGGCGCGCCGCCTGGTCGAACTGGGCTGCCCTTCCGACAAGGTGCAGCTCCAGCATATCGCCATCAAGGTGCGGGAGATACCCTTCCGTCCCCGCAAGCCGAAGCCGAGGGGCAAGGTCGCTATCCTCTTTGCAGGAAGGTTCTACGAGAAGAAAGGCCTGTCCTACGCACTCGAAGCGGTTAACATCACGATCGGGAAGGGACGGGACATCGAGTTTCGCCTGATCGGCGACGGCCCGCTGATGCCGGATGTTCAAAGGTACGTGAAGGAGCATCGACTGGATTCCTATGTTCGTCTGCTGGGTCTCCGAAATTACGGCGAATATCTCAAAGAGCTTCACCATGCGGACGTTTTCCTGCATCCGAGCGTCACAGCGGCCAACGGGGACAGCGAGGGGGGCGCGCCCACCACGATCCTGGAGGCACAGGCCTCGGGAGTGCCCATCTTGTCTACCCATCATGCCGACATACCCTATGTCGTCGTGCCGGACAAAAGCGCCCTTCTCGTTGCGGAACGGGACAGCGACGCCCTTGCCGAGGCGCTGCTCCTTCTTCTCGATCATCAGGAAGCCTGGGAAGAGATGGGCCGCGCAGGCCGAGCCCACGTCGAGGCGCACCACGATGTCGGACTTGAGGTCGAAGCCCTGGAAAACAAGTATTTCACGCTGCTGGGAGAACCTTCATGAAGGGCACGGTTCTCTCGGCACAGGAAGAAACGTTTGGATCCGTCGGAGACACAGCATATGCCGGCAGTGAGCGTCATCATTCCCGCCTATAACCGGGAGAAATTCATCGGGCGCGCCCTTGAAAGCGCTCTTGCGCAGACATTCCGTGACATGGAGATCATCGTCGTCGACGATGGGTCATCCGACGGCACCATCGAGGTTGTGAAGAAACTCGCCGGATCGGATTCGCGCCTGTACCTTCTCGTCCATGAAAAGAACCGGGGTGCGCAGGCGGCGCGCAATACAGGCATATTCGCGTCCGCCGGCGACTATATCGCTTTTCTGGACTCCGACGACGAGTGGCTTCCCGAAAAGCTGGAGAGACAGATGTCCCTGATCGCTCGGAACCGTGACCGTACTGGCGCCTTTTATGCGGGCTACCTTCAGGTATACGGCAATGGAAACAGCGAAGCAGAGTGCCTGCCCCGTCTTCGGGGGAACATCTACAGGGCCGTCTTGGAGGCATCCTTCGGGGATATGAACACGCTTATGGTGCGAAAGGACATCCTGTTCGCCGCGGGCCTCTGCAATGAGCGCATCCGGGCCTACCACGAATGGGACCTCTGCATCCGGCTGGCAGGCCGTACCGACTTCGATTACGTTCCGGAACCGTTGGCGAGATATTACCTCCACGGAGCGCCCACGATATCGAGCGACCTTCAGAGAAGCGCCTGGGGTTATGCCGACGTGGTCGCAGCGCACCGCGATGAAATCGTCGAAATCTGCGGTTTGCGCGCCCTCAGCAGGCACTATGTCAAAGTGGGGCATTTCTTGATGATTGCGGGTGCTGCCGAGCCGGCGAGACGGTTTTTCCTTCAGGCGGCGCGGAGTTCTCCTTTCAACGTTGAGGCATGCCTGCTCTACGGAATCAGCCTGTCTGGAGCCAGGGCCTATTCCTTCCTGCGTTCGCTGAGGCGAGCCCTGCGGCCTTCGGCAGCGGAAACAACGAATAAACCGGGGAGAAAACCATGATCCATTACGTAAAACACGAAGAAACGCTGCTGGCAGTGATCCTGTCTCATCGATTCGACAAAGAAGGCATCCACTTCTTCACTCCCGATCACCTCTCACAGCAACTGGCCTTCATGAAACATCCGGCGGGACATGCCATCCGGCCTCATATCCACAACCCCGTGGCGCGCGAGGTCCTCTACACCCAGGAGGTGCTGCTCATCAGGCGGGGAAGACTGCGCGTCGATTTCTACGACGGGCGGAGGAACTACCTCGAAAGCAGGATCCTCTTTCCGGGCGACGTGATATTGCTGATCACGGGGGGCCATGGTTTCGAAGCCCTCGAGGATCTGGAAATGATCGAGGTGAAGCAGGGCCCCTACGCAGGCGATTCCGACAAGACGGTCTTCTCCGGCGTTGGCGACAACGACATCGTCATCAAAGAATAGATCGAGGATGCAGCCTATGGATACGATCCCAGTGAATGAACCGCTTCTTGACGGCAACGAAAAGAAATACCTCTGCGAGTGCATCGATTCGGGATGGATCTCCTCCGAGGGCCCCTTCGTGCGGGAACTGGAGGAGCGTTTTGCCGCCCGCGTGGGGAGACGCCACGGTATTGCCCTCTGCAACGGCTCGGCGGCCCTGGAAGTGGCCGTGGCGTCGCTCGGGCTCGGCGCGGGCGACGAGGTCATCCTGCCCGCCTTTACGATCATCTCCTGCGCGGCCGCCGTTGTTCGGGCAGGAGCGGTTCCCGTTCTCGTCGACTGCGACGCCGCCACCTGGAATATGGATCCGGACCGGATAAAGGACAGGATCACCGGAAGAACGAAGGCCGTCATGGCCGTCCACACCTACGGCCTGCCCGTGGACATGGCACCGCTTCAGGCCCTGGCCGACAAGTACGGCTTGTATGTCATCGAGGACGCCGCCGAGGCGCACGGCCTGACCTGCCGTGGCCTGCCCTGCGGCAGTTTCGGCAATATCAGCACGTTCAGTTTCTATCCGAACAAGCTCGTCACCACCGGCGAAGGCGGCATGGTCCTGACCGATGACGAGACGCTGGCCGAGCGCTGCCGGTCGCGGCGGAATCTCTGTTTCCAGTCCGGCAGGCGCTTTTATCATGAAGAGCTAGGCTGGAATTACCGCCTGTCGAACCTCCAGGCCGCCGTGGGCCTGGCCCAGTTGGAAAGGATCGAGGCTTTCATCGACAGAAAGCGGCGCATGGGCCACCGCTACCGCACCCTGCTCGAAGACATTCCCGGTCTGCAGCAGCCGCTTGCCGCGACGGACTGGGCTGAAAACATCTACTGGGTCTACGGGCTGTGCCTGAAAGACGACGTGCCCTTCGACGCGGCGGGTGCTATGAAAAGGCTGGGCGAACGGGGCATCGGGACCCGTCCCTTCTTCTGGCCCATCCACGAGCAGCCGGTCTTCAAGCATCAAGGAATGTTTGCCGGCGAATCCCATCCCATCTCGGAGCGCCTGGCCCGTCGCGGGTTCTACATCCCCAGCGGCCTCGCCCTGACGGACGCCCAGATGGACCGCGTTGCCGCCGCCCTGCACGAGGTGATGGCATGACCTCCTTTGCCGAATATTCGACCTTCTACGATCTGTTCTATCGCGACAAGGACTATGCCGGCGAGGCGCGCTACATCAGCAGCCTGATCAACCGATACCGGCGCCGGGCGGAAAGCATCCTCGAGATGGGCTGCGGAACCGCCGCCCATGCCGTCCATCTCGCCGAAGCGGGTTTCCGGATACACGGAATCGATCGGAGCGCCGCCATGCTCGCCGTCGCCAGGCAGCGCCTGAAGGACCTGCCTCAGGAGTCTGCGGAGCGCATCTCTCTCTCCCGGGGCGACATCCGCCGCTATAGATCCCGAAAACGATTCGACGCCGTGATCGCCCTGTTCCACGTCATGAGCTATCAGAGGTCCAATGCCGACCTGATGGGCGCCTTCGGAACGGCCCGCCGCCACCTCGAACCTGACGGCATCTTCATCTTCGACGCCTGGTACGGCCCGGCCGTGCTGACGGAACGTCCCGAGGTCCGCCGGCGGCGCTTCGAAGACGACAGCCGTATCGTCACGAGGATCGCCGAACCCTTCCTGCACCCAAACGAAAACATCGTCGAGGTGCACTACCGCATCTCCGCAGAGGACAAACAGAAGGGATCGACGGCGCAATTCGAGGAAAGCCACTTCATGCGGTATCTTTTTCACCCCGAGGTCGCCCTGATGTCAGCCTCTTCGGGATTCGATCTAACGGCGGCCTTTGCCTGGTTGACGGACCGAAAGCCTGGATTCGATTCCTGGTATGCCTGCTTCGTCTGCAGGAAACACAAGGATGGAAGCCCCTCATGAACGGAAGCGGCAAACGATTGAAGGGCTGCCGCATCGCCCTGCTCTACCCCCATGCGGACCTGCAGACCAATCCCGGCTTGCTGGCGCTTCTTTACGCCCTCGCAGGCGAAGGCGCCCACCTTTGCCTTTACATGACCCGCAAGGGCAGGTATCCCTATGCCGCTGGACCCTTCGAGATCCGCCCCTTCCCCGGGGAGATACGGCTCTGGTCCGGAAGCCTGGCGGAAACACTCGCCAACTGGGCAAAGCCCCTTCAAGGATCTCTCCGGGGGAGAAGAAATCTCTTCAGCCGACGTTTCGATCTTGTCGTTGGTGTCAACAGCGAAGGGATCATCGCAGCCGAACGGTATGCCCGCCTCTTCGGGGTTCCGTTGCTCTATCTCTCCTACGAGATCTTCTTCCGCAAGGAGCTGATCTCTCCTGTCGATATCAGGGAAAAGGACCGCGAGATCGAGGCCAGCCGGCGGGCCGATCTCGTGGTCATCCAGGATGAGGAGCGGGCAGCGCTCCTGGCCAAGGAGAACAGCCTTTCCGACTCCCGCTTCGCCCTTTTGCCCGTATCCCCGGGCGGAGAGGCGGACGGCGGCAGGACGGACTGGCTCAACCGGCGTTTCGGCATCCGCGAGGACATCAAGATCGTCATCCATGCGGGCAGCTTCGAGGACTGGACCTGCGCCCGGGAACTCCTCGAAACGACCGGTGACTGGCCGGAGAATGCCCTTCTAGTCGTACATACGCGCTACGAAGCGAAGAATATGCACAGATATGAAGATATTCTGAAGGGGAACCGGGCCGGCCGGGTGATCTTTTCGCTCAAGCCGCTCCCTACTGATGAATACGGGCTGATGCTGCGTTCGGCCCACATCGGCCTGGTACTTTACAAGAAGACCACAGGAGGCCGGTACTCGAAATACCAGGGGGAAAACATCATGAACATCGGCCTGTCCTCCGGAAAATTCGCCAGCTACATGAAATACGGCCTCCCGACCGTCTCTCTCGGGCAGCGGACCTACCGCCGCCTCCTCGGCGAATACCGTTTCGGCTGCGACATCGATACGATCGGCGAGATCCCCGATGCGATCGGCAGGATCCTGGCATCCTACGATCTCCACAGCCGCGAGGCGAAAAGGCTCTTTGCGGAGCGGCTCCGCTTCGATCTCCATTGGCCCCGGCTCCGCGAAAAGATCGTCGGTCTTATCCGACAGGGACAAGGAGGGCACGATCCTTGAGTGCGATCAATGCCGAAGTCAAGGAGCGGCCTTTCTTCACGATCCTGACGGCCTCGCTCAACGGCGCCGCTACCATCGGCGATACCCTGCAATCCATCCGCAGCCAAACCTTCGGCGGCTTCGAGCATATTGTCCTGGACGGAGGCTCCCGTGACGGAACGCAGGAGGTTCTCCGGGCATGGGAAGATTCCTATCCGCTTATCTGGAAGAGCGAACACGACCTCGGTATCGCCGATGCCCTCAACAAGGGGCTGCGCCTCGCCCGGGGGGAGTACATCCTCGTCCTTCAAGCCGACGACCGGTTTTGCAACCCTGACAGCCTCGGGAAGATCCATGACTGCCTTGCCGGTAATCCCTGCGACTTCCTGATCCTGCCAGTCCTTTTCGACCACCCGGAGAAAGGCCGCCTCCTCCTGAAGCCCGTCCGGACGCTCTGGTGGAATCACTTCAAGTTCATCTTCTGCCACCAGGGCTGTTTTGAAAACCGGCGGGTCTTCGAAAGGATCGGGGAGTTCCGAACGGCCTTTTCCATGACCTTCGACTACGACCATTTTTACCGGGCCCTGGCGGCCGGCTGCTCTGTCCGCTTCGAATCCTTCCCCGCAACGGCCATGGGCGGCCATGGCGTCAGCAGCTGCCCGAGCCTCCTGCGCCGGCGGCTCGCCGAGGAATATCTCGTCCAAAGGATGAACGAGACCCACCTTCTCTGGAGGATGCTCCAGCAGATGTTCAGGATGCTTTACCTTCCCTATAAACATCTGACATGCCCGGCCCTGAGGAAGGCGAATGGACAAGATGGTTGAATCAGCCAAGATACTGAGTCCCATGGCGACCGGAAGCGGCGCTTATGTCCTGCACAGGATCCTGCAATCCGG
>JAFGIO010000205.1 GCA_016929555.1 Deltaproteobacteria bacterium
ATGCCCGTACCGTCGAACTTCTCTCCCGAGTGCGCCCCCGCGGGAAAACAGCTCCTCACCGCCGGCGTCTGGGTTCCCTTCGAGACGCCCGACCCGGACAGGCTCGAGTCCGTCGTGGTCGATTCGGCGGAGAGGGTATTCCCGGGGCTGAAGGACGCCATCCTGTGGCGCCACGTGACCACCCCCGAGAATCTGCACGGCGCCGTCGGCGAGAACGGCGCCATTATCGGCCTGGGGCAAAGCGTAGGTCAGGTCGGAAAGCGCCGCCTCGGTGTCCGGTCCCCCGTTCCCGGCCTCTACCTATGCGGCGCCGAGGCTGGCGGCACGGGTGTCGGGATCGAGCTTGCCATAGACTCGGCCTTCGAGCTTCTGAACATCCTTGGTGAGGAAGATCCGACCTGGCGAACCAAGGCGGATTGACAGGAACGACTTGAGAAGGGATGCCTCATACGGGAGAGAGAAAGCCGCAGGGCATGCATGATCGGCCGATCATCGATGTCCGTCGATGCCGTTGCGCATCCTGTCGAGCCGGACGGTCGGAGGCTCCGGGGCGGATGGACGCTCGCAAAAAATTGGTCATCGGCCGGCCGCTCGCCGAGGCAAGGAGAACGACCTCCCGTAGGAAATTCCCAATCGATTCATCCGGTTTCGGAGGGTGCTGGGATTGATGCCGAGCACCTCGGCCGCTCCGTTTTTCCCGTGTACCTTCCCACCGGTCATCTCAAGCACCTGTCGAATGTGCCTGCAGACGGCTTCATCGAGTGTAAGCGGAACACCCGCGATATCGAAAGCGTTCGACATATTCGCGGCCTGCTTGCCCCCCGCCAGATCATTGAAGGCAAGGGGCGTCCCTTTGCTGACGATCAAAGCCCGTTCAATGACATTCTCCAATTCCCTTACATTGCCCGGCCAGGGGTAGACCATCAGACGGTCGATGGCCCCCGGCGCCAGCGTCGGTAAGGCTGGATGTCTCAGCTCCAGGGATTTACGCTGCACAAAGTGACGCACCAAAGCCGGAATGTCCTTTCTTCTCTCCCTCAAAGGCGGAATAGAAATGGGAAAGACATTGAGACGAAACCACAAATCTTCACGGAACTGTTTTGCTTTCACCATCTCTTCGAGATTGCGGTTCGTGGCAGCAACGAGTCTTATATCCAAGGAAATCGGGTTTGTTCCCCCTACCCGCTCGATTTCCTTGTATTGCAACACCCTCAGCATTCTTACCTGGGCCTGCGGGGGCAATTCCCCGATCTCGTCGAGAAACAGGGTCCCCTGGTCGGCCCTCTCGAAACGGCCGCGCTTCCGGGAGAGGGCGCCGGTGAAGGCCCCCTTCTCATGGCCGAAGAGTTCACTGTCCAGGAGGGTCTCCGGAATGGCTCCGCAATTGAGTTTGACGAAGGGGCCGTCCTTGCGGGGAGAGGAATAATGAATGGCATTGGCGATAACATCCTTCCCAACTCCCGTTTCCCCCAATAACAGGACCGGGCTGCCGAGAGGAGCCACCTGCCGGACCATCGCCATAACCTCCCTGAGTCCGGACTCCGCACCGATGATCTCGTCGCCGGACAGGCGCAGAAGTTCGCGGTGTAGATAACGGTTATCGTCGGCCAGCAGGTTCTTCAGCCTCAGGATTTCCTGGTGTTTGAGCGTGTTGGAAAGGGCGATGGCGAAGGGCTCTTTGAGAAGCGAGAACAAGCGTACATGTTCCTGCGTAAACCGATCTTTCCGTTCTGCCAAAAGAACGAGCGCCCCCAATTTTTCACCAGCCACCTCCAGAAGCTGGATCAATGCCGATGTATCCGGTCTTCCGTAATAACGCAGCATGAATTGAAAGCCCGGTTCCGCCTCGGGTTCATTTACGAAATCCGTACCGGTGAACTCGGCTACCCTGTTGTGGAACTCCGGAGGCAGCGGCGTGAGGCTGTCCATCTTTCTTCCCACTTCAGCCGTCGCCCCGGCAATGGTCCGCAGAGCGCCGAGATCGCTCTCATACAGATGCAGGTACATTTCATCTGCCGGCATGAAGCCCTTGAGGCAATTGATGGCCCGCCACATAGCGGTCTCGATTTCCAAACTGCTGCAGATCTGCAGTGTCGCCCGTCGGAAGAAGTCGTTTTCGTCAACGCTCATACCCCGCTCCCCACAGAACCATCATGGCTGCATATAATCATGAAGGATGAAAACTCCCTCGACCCCCCTCTGATAGAGGCGGGATTCCGTAATTCCCGCTGACCGCCCCGGCTTGGATGAAGGCAGGTGAAGGACCGCTCGGGAAGAATCCTTTGCTTCACAATCCCGATTTCTTCTTATTTGGCAATTTTGGACCGAATTGCCGAATAAGGCAACTTTTTTTGCGAATATGGGCAATCGAGCGGGCAACCGATTTTTCAACATATGCTATTTACTTGATTTATCGACATGGCACGATTCAAGCAATTCGAGACAGAGAAAATGGACGGATTGCGGAAGGCGAGCAAAAGATGTAAATGAACAAAGAACAAGGAGAAAAACATGAACAAGCTGATGGATATGAATATCCTATGTCCATTCATCATAGCCAGCCTGGCGATCGCACTTCTGTGGCCCCAGAAGAGCCAGGCCGGACAGGCAAGGGTTTCGGAATTCGGCAGATACAATGGGTATTCCGAAGCGTCCTATGACGGCGCCAGGCGCACGTCCGATTACCTGACGCTGTCGAACGGCACGAGGCTGGCTTACGACCTCATCCTCCCGACGAAAGAAGGCGTCCCGGCCGGAGAGCCGCTTCCGGTGCTTTTCAAGTATACGCCCTACCTGCGAACCTTCACCATCTTCGACAAAGAGGGCAACAACATCATTGCCGATTTGGTGGGTCTGGGCTGGAAGGAGCGGGCCATGCTCCGGGTCCGATACTGGCTGTCCAAGGAGGGTCGCTACATGGATCCCCTTTTCAGGACCAGGTGGCTCCGGGCCATGGTCAGGCACGGCTATGCCGTCATCGTCGTCGAGAGGCCGGGCACGGGCGCCTCCTTCGGAACCTGGGACGCCTCTCATGAACCGGGGGCACGGGAGGCCGACGAGATCCTGGACTGGATCGCCTCCCAGGGCTGGTGCAACGGAAAGATCGGCATGTTCGGCGATTCCTTTCAGGCGATGATCCAGATGGCGGCCGCGGCCACGGGCAATCCGCACCTCAAGGCGATCTTTCCCGTGTCGGCCCCGGTGGAGATGTACAATGCCATCAGCTATCCGGGCGGCGTATACAACAAGGCCTTCAACGCCTTCTTCAAATGGTCGACCGCCTTTCTCCAGTCCGATACGGTGACGCCGGTGGACGGAGACAGCGACGGCGCGCTGCTCGCCCTTGCGCGCAAAGAACGCAGCAGAAATTTGCCGGAAACCGTCGACTTCACCAGGAACGCACCCTACCGCGACAGCGTGGGACCGCTGGGGATCGACATCTGGCAGGACAGGTCCGCCCTCTACCCCTTCATGGAGCGCATCAACCGCTCGGGTATACCGGTCTACATGACCAATGGTTGGTTCGACATCTTCACGGCCGACATGTTCTTCTGGTATGACAACCTCACCGTTCCGAAGCGGTTGACAGTCCGTCCCCACGATCACAGCGGGGTCGAAAAGAACCATTCCGATCTCGACTTCGGAGCGGAGGCGCACCGCTGGTTCGATTACTGGCTCAAGGGCATCGACAACGGGATCATGAAAGAACCGTCCCTGCACTACTATGTCATGGGGATGCCGGAAAAGGATGCCTGGAGAACCTCGGACCGCTGGCCGCTGGAAAATCAAAAATACCAACCATTCTATTTCGGCGCGGGAAGAACCGGGAGCATCGCCTCGGTGAACGACGGCTTCCTGACCACAGAAGCCCCGAAGATCCCGGATGCCTTCGATGCCTATTCCGTGGACTACACAACGACGAGCGGCAAAAACTCGCGCTGGTCCGCCGTCAACTGGGCGCGCAATTATCCCGACATGACTCCGAATGACCGGAAAGTACTGACCTATACCACCCCGCCCCTGGATAAGGACAGGGTGATCACCGGTCATCCTGTCGTCCATCTCCGGATTGCGGCAGATGCCGCAGACCTGGATCTATTTGTCTACCTGGAGGAGGTGGACGGCAACGGCAGATCCACTTACATCTCCGAGGGCAACCTGCGGGCCTCCCATCGCAAAACGGCTGAGCCGCCATTCGGCAATCTCGGGCTTCCCTTCCATTCTCACTATCAAAGGGACACAGCGTCGCTTTCTGCAGAGGAACCGGCCGAGTTGATCTTCAGCCTCCTGCCTACCTCGCATTGCTTCGCCAAGGGAAACCGCATCCGTATCACGGTTGCCTGCGCCGATGCCGACAATTTCGAAACACCCGTCATCGATCCGGCGCCAAGGCTGCGGTTGATGAGAAATGCAAACCACCCGTCCTTTATCCTGCTGCCCTTCATTCAACCGCAGTGACACCAGAAAAGGATAAAAGACCCTCTGGCGGAAACGACCGATGAATTGAAGACATGAATCCCTCCCTTTACCGCGATGCAGACTCCTGGCTTCACCGCCTGGATCCCCGAACCAAGATCCTCGGCGCGTTGGTGATCTTCGCCTGGTGTCTCTGCTTCAACCATCCCGTCCCGCTGACCATCATCATGTCCGGTCTGTTTCTGGTCGCCTCTCTGGCAAGGGTCCAGGGGATCTTCTGGACGCTGCGCTACATCCTGATCCTGCTCGTCCTTTTCAGCAGCATCCTCTGGCCCTTCTTCGTCCGCGGCGAACATATCCTCTGGACATGGAGATCCTTTCAGGTCAGCCGTGAATACCTTCTCTACGGCATCGCCATGGGACTCCGCCTGGCCAATTTTGTCATGGCGGGCCTGCTGCTGGCGACGACCCGGATCGAGGAGATAACGGGCGGGCTCATCCGCCTCGGACTGCCCTATCCCGCGGCCTTTGCCCTCAGCACGGCCCTGCGGCTGGTGCCTACCTTTGCCGGTGCGGGGGCGACCATCGTTCAAGCCCAGATTCCCCGGGGAATGGATTTGGAAACGAAGAACCTTTTCGCCCGGCTTGGCAAATTCGTCCCCCTGGCCGGGCCCATGTTCATCACCGCCATCCGCTACACGAATTCGCTGGCCATGGCCCTGGAAGCCAGAGGTTTCCGGCCCGACACTCCCGGAGCTTCTACTACGAACCGCGGATGGCCCGGCGCGACTGGCTGGTGCTCCTGGCGCTGGCTCTCCTTCTCTTTTGGTTTCTCTACCTCAGACTGTGTCCGGGTATGGGCGTGATCATACCGGGAAGGCTTTAAGCCTGATAGAAGTGAAGTCAACTAAGAGGATCTTCAAGCGAAAACGTTACCGAATCTCGGATCACAACTGAAACGATCCAGAGTTTCCCCGGGGACCGATCATTTGCGCCAGAAAGCCGGCATCAAAAGGACGACAATCGTATAGATCTCCAGGCGGCCCAAAAGCATGCAGAAAATCAGAAGCCACTTGCCCAAAAAGGGAACTTCTGAATAATTGTCCATGGGCCCCACGCTTCCCAGTGCGGGACCGACATTCCCCAGCGAGGATGCCACCGCCGACAGCGAGGACATCATGTCCATGCCCAGGGCTGCCATCACAACAGTCACCAGAATGAATATTCCCAAATAAAGCAGGGAAAAGCCCCAGATACTCCTCATAATTGTCTGGGGAACCGGCATCCCGCCAAGCTTTACCACGGTGATGGCATGGGGATGGATAATCCGAAAGATTTCCAGATAGCAATGTTTGGCAAGCAGAACAATGCGCATGATCTTGATCCCTCCCCCCGTCGATCCGGCCATACCGCCCAAGAACATGCATATCAGAAGGATCTGCTGGGACAGGACGGGCCATTTTTCATAGTCGGCCGTTACGTATCCCGTTGTGGTCATCACCGATACAACCTGGAAACCGGCATAACGAAAGGCATCGCATACCCCCTCATAGACCGATCCGTATAGATCGAAGGCAACCAGAAGAATGAAAGCGGCAATGATGAAAAGATAGGAACGAAACTCCGGGTCACGGAAGAACCGCCGCACATTGCCCGTGAAGAGTTTATAATGCAGGGAAAAGCTGGTTCCCGCCAAAAACATGAACAGAACAAAGACGCCATCGATATAGACGCTTCGATAGTGGCCCACACTGCCGTTCTTGGGAGAAAAACCGCCGGTAGGCATGGTTGTGAAGCTGTGACAGACGGCATCGAACCAGGACATGCCTCCCGCAATCAAAAGAAAGATTTGAATAACCGTCATGATGACATAGATTTTCCAAAGGGTCTTGGCGGTATCGGAAATCCTCGGTGTCAGCTTGTCAACCACGGGACTTGGGGTTTCAGCCCTGTACAGCTGCATACCGCCGATGCCGAGATAGGGCAGAATAGCAATGGACAGGACAATGATCCCCATACCCCCAAGCCACTGTGTCTGGGCACGCCAGAAGAGGATCCCCGGAGGCAGGCTCTCTATGTCTCGCAGAATACTGGAACCTGTGGTCGTAAACCCCGAGATGGCTTCGAAATAGGCGTCCGTGAAATTGGGAATGAATCCGGAAAAAAGATAGGGAAGGGATGCCGCAAGTCCGGCGGCGATCCATCCGAAGGTCACGATGGCCACCCCCTCCCGATGGTTCAGATAATAGTCCTTCTGTCCTCGGCTCCAGGTGAAAACAGAACCTGCCATCAAGCAGATCAGGACAGCAGAGGATAAGATGGCAGCGGCGCTGCCGTCGCCATAGTATAGAGAAATGGACAGCGGCACAGTCATGGACAGCCCCAGACAAAAGAGAAGGACGGCCACCAGGTGAGCGATGAGGCGGAAATTCATCAAAAATACTCCACTTTGACGGTCAGGAGCTCTTCCAGCTTCTTCGCAACCTGCTGCATGGCGAAGATGATCAAGCGGTCATGGGGCAGGACGATGGTGTTTCCCTGGGGAATGATAATCTCGTCGCCGCGTATGATGGCCCCCAGGATAGCCCCCGGCGGAAAAGGAACCTTATAAAGAGGGGTATTGACGATGTCCGATGTCTCCAGAGCCTCCGCTTCGATGGCCTCGGCCTGTTCTTCCCGCAGGGGGGCGACCGAGATTATCCGGCCCCGTCGGATATATTGAAGAATGGCCCGCACGGCTTCCATACGGGGATTGATGACCGTGTCGAGGCCGATAGCGGAAACGACCGGCAGGTAACTCATCTTGCTCACCCGTGTAATGGTCCGCCTGGTTCCAAGATCCTTGGCCAAAAGGGAGATCAGGACATTGCTCTCTTCGTCGCCTGTCGTGGCGATGAGCAGGTCCATATCGCCGGCGTTTTCTTCCTGGAGCAATTCCCTGTCGGTGCCGTCCCCCCGGATAACGATCACCCGATTCAGGATATTGGCCAGATTCTTACATTTTTCGCGGTCACGATCAATGATTTTGACATTCAACCGCCTTTCGTCGAGGGCCTTCGCAAGGGCCATTCCTGTTTCCCCCGCCCCGACGATGATGATATTTTCCATCGGAGGGGTCGTAAGGTCAAATCTGGCCAGGGCATCGTTTATCTCTTCTTTCTGCAATACCAGATAGACCAAATCATGGGGCTGGATGGTATCTTTGCCGCTGGGAATGAGGATGTTGTGTCCTCGAACAATGGCGCCGACGAGCAGATGGCCTTCGCATATCTTTAGATCGCTTAGCTTTTTGCCGGCTAAAGGCGACGTATTGGAGATCAAAAAACTGACGAGTTTTACCTTGCCGCCCACGAAATCGAGAACCTCCGAGGCCCCGGGAACCTCCATGAGGCCGAGAATCGTATCGACCATCATCGCCCGGGTATTGATGAGAAGGTCCACACCCAGAAGATCCTCACTGAACAGGGACTTTTCCTGAAGATACTCCCGGTTTCTGACGCGGGCCACCTTGACCATGTACCGGTTGAGATTTCTGGCAAAAAGACAGGCAATCAGATTGACCTCATCGCTGTCTGTCGCCGCCACCAGCAGTTCCGCACCTTCGATCCCCGCATCTCTGAGCAAACGAGGACTCGTCCCGGAACCGAGAAACGACTGCACATCGAGGTTTTCATTGATCCGCCGGATCTTTGCAGGGTCCTTGTCGATCAGGACAACTTCCTGGTTCTCTTCGGAAAGTTTCTTCGCGATTTGGTACCCGACTTCTCCGGCCCCGATGATGATGATGCGCATGGTCTCCTCCTGCGACCGTGATCATGCCGCTGTCTACCGGTTAGATACGTAAAAATGGGACGATAGGTCAAGGTGTTTCTTGGCGAACAAAGAAAGCACGGAGAATCCAGATGGTTGAGAGGCCACTTCGACAAAGTCAGCCGACCGTCTGCACCGGTTTCCCGGCCGTTGAGGTCTTTTTGCATCCCCAGGTTTGCTTGAAAGAACTTCCAAGAGACGACGCAGAAAACCGGAGAAATCCTCTTGACATTCCCGCGGGTCTTTTTTAATTTTCTCCCTGAGAATCCCATCCGTCGGCATCGTTCCCTACTTGCGATTCCAGATGAGATTCGACATTCCAGGACCGACCAAAGCAACCGAGATTGACCAAGCAACGTGGCTATCCGCTTTCCGAGGAGAACGATCATGAAAAAAGTGCTGATCGAGATGCTCATTTGTCCCCTGTGCCTGCCGGAGGAGCATCGATTGCGGGAAACCCTCTTGAAGCATACTCCAGACGATATCGTCGAGGGGGATCTTCGGTGCGAATATTGCCGGAAGACCTATCCGATCCGTGAGGGCATTGCCTTTTTAGACCCGAACCATTCGGAAGAAGGCCTTGCGAAAAACCGTTACGAAACGGCACCGCTTCTATCCGCGTACCTCTGGAGCCATTATGGAGATCTTCTTCAGGACGAACTGGCAACCGACGCTTACAGGGCTTGGGCGGATCTGATGCAACCGCATGCCAATGCCTCCCTTGACACGGGCTCGGCAATGGGGCGGTTTTCCTTCGAAATGGCGCAAAAATGCGACTTCGTCGTCGGTATTGACAACTCCGTCTCCTTCATCAGGACATCGCGGGATCTCATGATCCATCGTGGAGCGAACTTCGAACTGCCCGAAGAGGGTCGGCTCATGCGGCAGGAAAGATTCTCTTTCCCGGAAGATTGGAAAACGGACAACATCGAGTTTGTTGTAGGCGATGCGCAGGCCATCCCTTTTCGATCCGGTCTTTTTTCCTCGGTTTCCTCTCTCAATGTCGTCGACAAAGTGCCGAAACCCTTGACCCATCTGATTGAAATCAATCGTATTGCAAGGACAAGGAACGCGCAGCTCCTGTTTTCCGACCCCTTTTCGTGGTCCGCGGAGGTGGCCGATCCGGAAAGCTGGCTGGGCGGCACGCCCGACGGCACCTTTTCGGGATGGGGAAGGGAGAACATCATCGCGCTTCTGGAAGGCAAGAGGGGCGCTTTTGCTCCCACCTGGCAGATCGACCGCTACGGCCACGTCTGGTGGAAGATTCGAACCCACAGCAATCATTTCGAGCTGATCCGAAGCTGCTTCATCAAAGCGTTTCGATGACCCCGAAGGCATGCAACCCCCAAAAGGGGATCCCAGCGGGATTATGCCAGCCGGCTCATGAACCTATACGGTTCGCCGAACACCATCGGCAACAGCCCCGTTGTCATGTGGGACGGGACATGGCCCATCTCTCCACTTACGGCGCCATGACCTTGCCGCAGCCGAAAACCGCCCGTTGCATTGCCATCTGGGGAAAGAACGACCGCGCAACACCGCACCAGGCACCAGTGAAGCGATTCATCAAGCGAAAAGAGAGGACGCCAAGCTAATCGTTATCGATCCCGTGAAGACCTATTTTGCCGAGATGGCCGATATATGGCTCCAGATCAAACCGGGCCACGACGGCCAGCTTGCCATGGCCATGCTGCATGAGATCTTCGCCAAGGGTTTCTGCGACGATGGCTTCGTGAAGAAATACTGCATCGGATTCGATGCCTTGAAATCGGCGGCAAGGGCATATCCGGCAGAGAGGGTCGCGGCGCGCCTTCGGCTGGATACGGACAAGATCGGGCAGGCGGCCCGTTTGTACGCGGCGACGATGAAAAGCCATACCCTATCCGGATGCTGGTGGTGCAGTCCGGCAATCCGGCGGCAACCATGACCGATGCGGGCCGCGTTCGTAAGTCTTTAGAAAAATTGGAATTTCTGTTGGCCATCGATCTCTTCCGGAATCGGACGGCCGATTTTGCCGATGTGATCTCGCCGGCCTCCAGTTGCTTCGAGAAGACCCAGCGCAACAGGACCTCCATGCGCAACAGTCCGGTCATCCTTCAGAACCAGGTCATCACCTGGCGGGGCGACAGCCGGCCCGACTGGAAAATCGTCTTCGATCTGGGCAGGAAACCGGGCTTTCACAGGGAGTTCCCCTGGGAAACGGCCGAGGAAGCGATGGATGATCCATTGGAACCTTCCGGCCTGAACGTTCGGATGCTGAGGGAACATCCTGAGGGCCTTCGCGCCGAACCTTTGCGATTAGATAAATTCCGAACCCTGGGCTTTTTCACCCCCTCGGGCAAGGTGGAATTCTACTCGGAACGTCTCGAGAAGGCTGGCCATCCCCCAGTACCTTTCCGGGATGGGGGCACCGAAGGCTCCATCAGCTTCACCGATACCATCACGGAAGAGACCTTGATCGGCATGAGCGGGGAGCGTACCAACCGGTTCACCCATACTTAGTTCCACAACATACCCGCATTATCAAAGCGGGAAAGCGAGGGCTGTGTTGACCTGCACCCGGAAGACGCCTGCAGACGAGACATCGCGAACGGCCAGTCGCTCGGCATCACCACCCCAAGGGGCCGGGCTCGAATGAAAGCCCGACTCTCCGATGCGGTTCACCGGGGCTCGATCAGGGTTGGCTGGTGCTGGGGCGAAGTCGATCCGGAATGCAACGTGAACAATCTTACCGATGACGACATCCGCGATCCGGTGACGGCAACTCCATCCAAGCGAAGTTTCATCTGCAGCATCGAAACGTAATTCCCGGCGGCTTTTGCCGGATCCTCGCCTGCTTGATCCCGTGGAGTGTCCCCGAATGCCCTTGCAACCGGCCAAGCCCTGAAGTTGTTTCTATTTTAGTAACCGTTCGTACATTGCCCTTAACGCGCTGTCGGCATAATAGTTTCGGAAGCCGAAGTGAAAACTGATCTGCGCCGGCCCCTGGTTTATGATGTCGATATTGATGTTCTGCTCCTTCAATGCCGTCGCTGCTGCCGCGATGACACCTGGATGATCTTTCATGCCGATCCCCACGGGGGAAATTATCGTAATGTTGTAATTGAACTCGAGTATATCGGGCTTGAATTCCCGCTCAATGGTCTCTTTGATATCGCCTTCGGAACCAACCAGATCATCCTGATTCAGAAGGATGGCAACATCATCTCTATCTGTTGGATAATGGTACGTTTCAATTCCATAATCCTTCATGATGCTCAGAAGAGCGTGGACGAAACCAATCGTTTCTCCCGAGCCAACGCGCTCTATATAGAGATAAGCGATATTGTCCTGGCGTGCGATACCAACAACCACTTCTTCGGGAACACGTTCGGATACGATCATCGTCCCTTCCGAAGAAAGATCGTTCGTGTTCCTGATCCTTATGGGAATGTTCCTTTTCCTGCAATTCACCATGGCGTCATAGTGAAACACATTGAACCCTTTTGATGACAAAAGGCGGATTTCTTTGTAGGTCAGACGGGGGATGACCTTTGCTTCGGGGATCAGCCTTGGATCGACTTGGTAAATACCATCCGTATCCGTCCAGTTTTCGTACAGAGACGCTTCAACAGCGAAAGCAACTTCACCTCCGGTAAGATCGGAACCACCCCGCGAAAAAACAGCCACATCCCCCCTAGATGTCATACCGTAAAATCCGGGGATGACGGACACCCCTTCAACACTACTGAGCTTTTCTCTGATGTTCCGATAGCTTACGGGAATCACACGGGCATTGGAGAAATCGTCGGAGACTACGAATCCCATGTCCTTCGGCAAAACCAGTTCGGAAGGCATTCCCTTCTTGTTGAAGTACCGGCAAACAATTTCAGCATTGTACCTCTCTCCCCTTGAAGCCAGAAAATCGATCCGCTTGTCGACAGGGATGGTCTTTTGAAGATCCCCTTCAAGCTGTTCAATAATGTCATCCCCCTCGATGGAAAGATCAGCGACCAGCTTCCGGAACTTTCCCATAACCGCTCTATAGCTTGTTTCCGCATCGATTTCTATTTGCTGTGAGCGGAAGTGTTTGCCCCCGGTAGCGATATTCATCAAATGATCGGTTATCTTTTCATCCCGAGATGATTCTTTTCCCGGTGCAGACACAACGACATATCGCCTCTCCTGATTCTCTGAGACAATATCTTTCACCTTATTGATTTGTTCGGCATTCGAGACCGACGATCCGCCGAACTTGCACACGATCTGATTTTTCATGATAATCTCCTCTATGATACCCTCCTGCATAATGCCCAGTCCCGCGGACGGAGATGAATACGCAGGGGAGATGCCATCCCCCTCCACGTTTCTTAAGAAGACCCGCCGTGTGGCCGGGGGGCCACTCTCTTTTTAGCCTTGATGATCGGGAAAATACCCTGGCTTACGGATCGGATGTCTTCTATGGTGAAAAACGCCAGGGGATTGAACTTCTGGATAATTTTCAGGACAAAGGCGATATCTTTTCTCTTGACGATCGTAAAAATAATCTTCACCGGCCCCAACGCCCCCTGGGCATCGGTGTGTGTGACACCATAACCGTCATCCTTGAGAAACTTGATCAATTCTGTTGCATCCTTTTGCGTGATGACCCGGATCACAACCGCGCCGATGGCCAGTTTCTCTTCAATCAAAATCCCGACGTAATTGCCCATCGCAAAGCCGCCTGCGTAAGCCACATACAAAAACGGGTTCGTCAAATTGCTGATAATCTGCGACATCGCGATCAGCCAGATCAACACTTCAAAAAAACCAATTTGCGCGGCCAGGAATTTCAACCCGCGTGACACGTAAATAATCCGCAGAGTATCTAACGTAACGTCGCAGATACGCGCAACAAATATGGCAACCGGTAGAATGCCAAACCGAAAAACCTCCGAATGGAAAAATGCGATTCCTTCCATCATTCCCCCTCTCATGTTTGCGTCGAGTATATAAAAGTGAAATCTTTTTGCAATGATTTTCCAGTGGAATTCTTCAGCCCGTCCGTCTTTCGTCCAATGTTGCCCCGGGGGATCCACGGTCGACGTCGGCAACGGGCCATCTGTCCAGCACCGGAAGAACAGGAGAGGGTCAAATAAAGACGGCACCTCACCAGACCCAACGATAGAGGAGGAGTCCTGTCGTGAAGAAGCATCGAAATGCAAAAACCCTTATGATCGTAACCATGCAACGGAGGGTTTCTATTCCCAGACGATGACCTGATTCTTGAAATCGACCCTGTATTTCCAGTCCCTTAGCACATCCATGCCGATCAGTCCGTCAAATCTTGCGGGACCGCCTTTATGGGGGACAATAAAAATCTTCAAATTGCGAATGGTGTGCGGTCCGACCGTTAGGCTCGTTATCCTGACCACACTGGCTTCGATGACACCCCCGCCGACAACCACCCCTTTTGTCTTTCCGGCATTGCTCAGATCAATGGATAACTGGTCCGCTATGTCGGTGTTGATCGTTGTACCCGTCGCACCGGTATCCAACAAGAAATGAACACTGACCTCATTGTTGCCGTACGCAAGTGTCGCAGGAACCAAGACGCTGTTCCCCCTCGTTATAATCCTGGTCCTTTTGTCACCCGGGGGAACGACAGCCGACCCTCCATGCTTCCATTGTTCACTTATGCCTCGCGGGTCTGCCGCTTCATCGTATGTCAGGATCTCTTTACATTTCTGTCCATCCATAGGATAATCCACCAACGTTTTATTACCGTCCTTATCAATGCAGTGATAGAACGTCCCGGCATGGACTATTCCCGGTAGTAATAATACAAAGATGACAACAAGCGTCGCCGTCAAAAACTGAAAGTCAATTCGAAACGATGATTTCTTCATCATCCCTATGCGCTCCGCACTGAAAATCTTCCCTGGATTCAACACAGACCATTCAAACGTTTCTACACCGGCGATTCGTGTCATCCCTCATACATTTTGTGAATTTCACGCTCGACACAAGATTCTTCCGCACAGCTCCGCAGTCACCTCCGTATAGAAGCAAGGATCTGAAGGCCCGAGGGGGATGAGATTCCTGTGGAAAAACCCGTCACCCGGAATTCCCCGGTTCTTTGAATCTCGAACCGCTTACAGCTCTTTCCTTATTTTTTTCACCGCATCCACAATAATGGGAAGGGCTTTTTGGATTTCCGCTTCCGTGGTCATGCGTCCCAGTGAAAATCGTAAGGTTCCCCCTGCCCATTCAAGAGGCACATTCATGGCCTTGAGCACATGGGAAATATCAACTTTATCGGAATGACAGGCGGCCCCTGCGGAAACCGCGATCTCGAGTCCGATTTCCTCCAAAATGCGGTTGGCCATAACCCCTTTGAACGACAGGCTCAGGGTGTTGGGCAGACGAAGTTCCGGGTGACCGTTTAACCGGACATCGGTTAACTGACTCATGATACCCGAAGCCAGCAACAGGCTTAAACTACGCATCTTTTCCCGCTGAACCGTAAAATCCCGCCTCATCAATTCACAGGCCGTTCCCAAGCCTGCAATGGCCATGACATTTTCCGTACCTCCGCGAAATCCCATTTCCTGCCCCGCTCCGTGGCAGAAATTGTCCAGCACGGTCCCTCTTTTCACGAAAAGAGCACCGATTCCCTTAGGCCCATAGATCTTATGGCCGGCCACAGAAAGCAGGTCAATCCCTAAAGACTTTGTGTCCGTTTCGATTTTCCCGGTGGACTGGGCCGCATCGGTATGAAAAACAATCTCGTGGGCTTTTGCAATCCGTGCGATTTCGGATATGGGCTGGATGGTGCCGACTTCATTGTTGGCATGCATAATGGTAATGAGAATGGTTTCCGGACGAATGGCCTTTTCAACCGCTTGAGGGTCCACTCGACCGTAAGCATCCACGGATAGATAGGTGGTTTCAAAACCCCACTTTTCGAGATACCGGCAGACTTCCAGCACCGCGGGATGTTCAACCGTGCTGGTGACGATATGGTTTCCCCGGGCTCTGCGGGCCCACACACTCCCCTTTATTGCATGGTTGTTGGATTCTGTGCCGCCGCTGGTAAAGACGATTTCCCGGGGATCGCAATTTAACAGCCCTGCTACCTCCCTGCGGGCGTTTTCCACGGCGCGTCTGGGAGCTATGCCGTACCAGTGGGAGCTTGAGGGGTTCCCGAATTCCCTGTCCATATAGATCCGCATGGTTTCCATGACTTCCGGATGAAGAGGCGTAGTGCCATTATAATCCAGGTATATAGGTCGGTTCATCATTTGCCCCCCCTCATGGGTTCGACATTTCGATGGCCATTTATAACACAGCGGCCTATCGAAACGCCAAACGAAACATCCGGCTGCAGCCTCCTGAAAAACGGCTCGGAATTTTTCCGCTTTCCGGGTTCAGGGGTGACAAAACAACTGCCGGGTAGAATCTTCGGCGGGTTTGAGCCATTTGCCAAAGGAGGCAAGGGGAAGGGAATATCCTGGTATTTCCGTCGCCACATTGTTGTCCGGAAATTGTATTGACGCAGGAGGCCGGGCTTGATATGGGAAATTGAAGTAATAACGAGTTTTTTACTCAGATCTTTCCCTGCGTTCTCTTGCGGGCAGCAAACCGATCTGTCAGGTTGCCGGCGGACGCTTTCCTATCCTTTTTCCCGAACAAAGAATGGTCCAAAAAATCCGCAAAAAAAGGCAAAAAGCCGCCTTCTGCAAGCGGCAAACAGATTTGACAGGGAATCCACCACGCTGATCGCTTCCTGGTGGTGGCTTCTTCTGTGGACCGCTTACATCGGTGTCGCCCTTTTAGAACCTTCCATGGCAAAAGAAGCCGATCACGTTGCCGGAGCCGCCCTGTTGCTGATTCTTGCAGTGATGGCAGTCTCGTCCGTCTTTGAAGCGTTGGAAGACCGGCTCGGAACCATGCTGATGAACTGCGTAATCTCCATCCCGTCGGTGCCGCTGCTGCCGGCGGCGAACATCGGCTGCATGTTTTTCGGTGCAGATGCCTGGAACCTCAAGCAGAAGACCATGTGCATCGGGGCACAGGTACCGGCCCTTGCCCTCGCGTTCCTCCACTTCCTGTTCACAAAGAAACTATGGAAACGAGAACCGCCGCTGCGCCTTCAACCCAAAACGCCTTCCCAGCCCTACAAGCCGGATTTGGCGGGTCCCGTGAAGTGGGCATTCGCATACCTCACGGTTGTTCTTTTCGCCGCAGGGCTCTGTGGATTGGTTCCGGCGAAGCGGGTTTTCTCAAACCGGGACATTCCGGTCTTTTGGCTGACGACCGTGCTTCTGATCGTCCTTATAGCCGCCGCTTGTGCGATTCTTCCCCTTATCGACAGGAAACTCTCGAGGCGATAGATTGGAAGAATCAAAAAGGCCACCCGGCAGAAGGATCGTCGAACAAAAAAGCGCTCCAGGAAGAACAGACACCGACTCCTTGACGTACAGAACGGACGTCCTGCATTCCTGCGGCCCGATGTGCCTGTAGAAAGGAGCTCTTGCCGCTGTCCACATCAGGGGAAGCTTTTCTTACATGTCCAAAGGAGGAGAGACTCGATGGATATTCCCCTCCCTTGCATGGCTGTCATCCTGGGCTTATCCATTGCCGTAAGGACTTATTTGCTTCTCGCAGCAGGTCTTATCAGGAGAACCGGCACGGGAGAATCGTGCAGCACACTGAGGGCCACGCTGCCGAGCATCAGCTTCTTCAATCCCGTATAGCCGTGGGTCGCAATGACTATGACATCGATTTCGTGGTTCATTGAATAGTCCACGATCAAATCGGACGCCACACCCTCCATAATCTCCGGCACGACGTTGATGCCCTCAGGCGTTATTCTTGATGAGACTTCCGCGAGATACTTCTGGGCCTTCTGAAATTGTCCCTGCTTAAAACGCATGATATCGAGACCTTCTGCAGTGTCCGACAAAAGAATCGACGGAATTGTAATGACTGTAAAAAGCACGAGTTTGTCGGCATTGGAGAGTTTGGCCAATTTTACGGCCTCGGCCAGTGCTGTTTCCGCCAGTTCCGAGCCGTCAAGAGGAACAAGAATATTCTTATACATCTTCATTCACTCCTTTCCCTTTTCGCCGATCGCCTCCTGAGACAAAGACCGGACCGACGGATAATTTGTATACCGGTTATATGTGCAAAGCAATTATTATTTACATCCCTTTCCTTCTTGACAGAGGAAACCCGCCCATTCATAATCTTTCCAAGGAAATCGTTCCAAAATGGGGGAAAGAATGTTTGATTAACTGAAGGGAGGATAGAATGGCGAGAGAATACACTTTTAGGAAGATCACGCCGAATGAAGTGAGATGGCAGACGGAACTCGGAGAAGGGGAGAATGCTGATCAATACAGGGATTGGTTCTATTTTGACGGCCATTTCGATGAACAGGGGTATCAATGCACCATCGCCTTGAGCAACAGGGAATTCTTCGGCGGCCCGCAGCCTGAAATCAGGATGGACTTTTTGACGCCCGGGGGACCGGTTCATCGCATAGAATTATTCACCATCGGTGCTTTTAAGCCTGAACCCTTCGGCGCGTCCTGGGGGTCCACGAACACCTTCGAAGGCAAACTGGCACCAAACGGTCAGCCCGAGAGCTACCATATGAAAGTCTTCGCAGGCGATATCAACGTCGATTTCACCTGTCGCGCCGTGGTCACGGGTGTAAAGTTCATCGACGCGGAACCGGGGTATACCTACTACCATCCCGTGAAGAAGATGGCCCTGGGATGGTGGCCTTTAATTCCCCGGGCCGAGGCCGAAGGAACCATCACGATCGGGAGCAAAACGGTCAAGGTGAAAGGGTTGGCCTATCTGGAGCGCCAGCTTGCCTGCATGCCTCTGGGCGGAGGCGCCGGGGAGAGGACAGGCCAGGCTTTGTGGTGCTGGGGGCACTTTTTCGCCGGAGACTATACGGCCCTGTGGACGGATTCGGCCGCTTCCGAACATTACGGCTACAGCCACTTCACCCCCTTCGTGCTCTGGAAGGGGAGCATTCCCATCATGAGCACTTACCAGTTTGCCGGCTACGTGGAGAAATTTGCCATCAATCCAGAAAATGGGTTCCCCTACCCCTTGGTGGAGTCTATAAAAGCATCCGACGGAAACTGGGAGGTTGCAGCACAACTGGTCAACGGCAGTAAGATCATGCATATCGAACTGGCGCCTCAGGCATGGTACAGCAGGATGTATTCGGATGTAAACATGCAGATCAAACACTGGGGAGAAGTGGAACACGTCAAGGGAAGGTCCCTTCATGAATGGGGCTGTACGGGAGCCTGGTTCCCTGACAAAAACAAGTAGCAGCCGCCGCACATGGCTGAACCGATTTCCTTGTTTCAGTGGCTCTGCCGCCGAATCGAAGGCACCGGGCTCAAACCGTCCATAAGGAAATCCTTTCCGAGAGAACCGATGGGCATCTCCCTGTCTTTCGACAACCTGTCCTTCACCTACCGCGGCGCCGAAAAGCCAGCCATCGAGAGAATCCGGGGCGATATCAAGGAAGGCGCCTTCGTCGTCATCATGGGCCACGGGGGCGCGGGCAAATCAAGCCTCTGCTGCACGGCCAACGGTCTGATCCCCAGGTTCTTCCGGGGCGATTACCGGGGCCGCGTTCTGACCCAGGGGATCGAGGCGGCTGGCGCCGGTGTCGGCGTTTCGGACCTCTCCCGAATCGTGGGACTGGTCATGCAGGACTTCGAGGTGCAGCTGTTCTCCAGCAACGTGGAGCTGGAAATGGCCTTCGGACCGGAGAACCTCGGCCTGTCGCGGGAGCGGATCGGTGAACTTCTCGATCGCTACCTTCCCTTCGTCGGTCTCGGAGGCATGAACCGCCGCGATACGGCGACCCTGTCGGGAGGACAGAAGCAGCGGCTCGCCATCGGCGCCGTCCTGACCATGGAAACCCCCGTCCTGATCCTGGACGAGCCCACGACGGACCTGGACCCGAGGGGACGTTCCGACATTCTTTCGCTTGCCGCAGACCTCAAGGACAGCAGGCGCACCCTGGTCATGGCGGACAATGATGCCGAAACAGCCGCGGACGCCAGCCGGATATGGCTTATGCGGCAGGGCGTCCTGATCGCCCAGGGACCCCCGGAACAATTGCTCGCCGACCCCGGGCTTCTTCAGTCCTGCGGGGTCAAACCTCCCCCCACCGTCACCCTTTTCGAATCCCTGGGCTGGCCGGGCCGTCCCCTGACGCCGGAGGAAGCGATTTCGGAAATCCGGAACCGTAACCTGATATCTCCCCGGCGGGACGGCAAATCCGCCCCACCACCCCGTGCCGCTTCGCGGGGCGGGCCCGCCATCCTGGAGACGCAGGACCTCTGTTTCCGATACCCTGGAAGCTCCGTGAACGCTCTCGATCATATCGACCTGGCCATCCGGGAGGGGGAATTCGTCGCCCTGATCGGCCAGAACGGTTCCGGCAAGACGACCCTGGCGAAGCATTTCAATGGTCTGCTGAAGCCGACGTCGGGCCGCCTGTTCGTTGACGGGAAGCCCGCTTCGTCCTTCAC
The DNA here is from genome assembly GCA_016929555.1 of Deltaproteobacteria bacterium. GTDB lineage: Bacteria > Desulfobacterota > Syntrophia > Syntrophales > JAFGIO01 > JAFGIO01. The sequence continues at coordinate 19,761 of JAFGIO010000205.1, forward strand.
CCGGCACCAGCTTGCCCGCCAGGTGGGCTACGTCTTCCAGAATCCCGACCACCAGATCTTCGCCCCCACGGTTCGGGAAGAGGTGGGATTCGGCCTGAAGGTCCTGGGCGAGCCCTCGAAGGTCATCGAGAGAAACGTCGAGGAGGCCCTTGCCGCCACGGGGCTTGCCGGCTATGGCGAGCGGTCCCCCTTTCTGCTGAGCCGGGGGGAAAGACAGCGTGTGGCCGTGGCCTCTGTGCTCGCCATTAAACCGCCCGTGATCGTCCTGGACGAGCCGACCACGGGGCTGGACGACCGCCATCAGCAGGACAGCCTGGAGATGCTTCGCAATCTGAACAGGCAGGGCCATACCATCATCATTATCACCCATGCCATGGCCGTCGCCGAGGCCTTCGCAAGCCGGACCATCGTCATGAAGGAGGGCCGGTTGCTCGCCAACGGTCCGACTCGGGACGTTTTCTCCGAAGAGGCCCTGCTTGCCAAGGCCGCCCTGATCCCTTCCCCACTGGCAAGATTGAGCAACCGCCTGGGACTTGCGGCCCTGACCCTTCCGGAGATGGTCGAGGAGCTGAAGGCGTGAACCTTTCCCTCTACCGCGATGAAGGCACATGGCTCCACCGCCTGGATCCCCGGACCAAGATCGTCGGGGCGCTGGTGATCTTCGCCTGGTGCCTCTGTTTCAACCACCCTGCCCCCCAGGTCATGATCATGGCCTCCCTGGTTTTGATCGCATTCCTGTCGCGGTCCCAGGGAACCTTCTGGACGCTGCGCCACCTTCTGGTCCTGCTGATCCTGTTCAGCAGCGCCCTCTGGCCCTTTTTCGTCCGGGGTCAAAACGCCCTCTGGGCATGGAGGTCCCTGCAGATCAGCCGGGAGTCCCTTTTATTCGGCATCGCCATGGGGCTGCGCCTGGCCAGTTTCGTCATGGCGGGACTGCTGCTCCTGGCAACGACACGGAACGAGGAAATCACAGGCGGCCTGATTCGTCTCGGACTCCCATACCCCGTCGCCTTTGCCCTCGCCACGGCCCTGCGTCTTGTGCCCACCTTCGCCGGCGCCGGTGCAGCAATCGTTCAGGCCCAGGTTTCCCGGGGACTGGATCTGGAAACGAAGAACCTCGTCGCCCGGATTGGCAAGTTCATCCCCTTGGCCGTCCCCATGTTCATCACGGCCATCCGCTACACGAACTTTCTCGCCATGGCTCTGGAGTCGAGAGGTTTCAGGCCCGACAGGCCCCGGAGCTTCTTCTACGAACCCCGGATGGCCCGCCTTGACTGGCTGGTGCTCGTGATCCTGTTCTGCCTTTTCGGATTGTTCCTGTATCTCAGACTGGGGATGGGGATGGGCGTGATCATGCCGGGTCGGCTCTGAGGCCGCCGGCGCCTTCAACCTGTAAAACCCTCCCGCACAAACTCTTCCTGCTGCGGTCTTTCGCCTTGACGAAGTATAAAAACGTGACTGCGGAATCAACGACCGGCGGCATTTGCGCTTCCGATTCGGAAAGGGCAATGCCAGTGCTGGGGATATTGTCGTGATAAACAGAACCCCTGTCCGTTGGTCTCGCACCGGACGGGACTGCTGCCGTATATCCGCAACCGAGATTCGAAAACAGGGTTAGAGCTGCCTCCTATGCAACACCCGCCGTCTTCGGTTTGCTCATTTCCTGTTCAACCCGCGTAAGTTTGACAAACAGGATCATGATGACAAACAGGACGTTCGCCACTGCTCCAAGCAGGTACAGGAGTTGGTAGCTGTTCGTGGCTTCGGCGATTCTGCCCGCCACCAACGGCCCCAAACCGCCAATGGCGCCGACGACAAGTCCGAACAAACCCAGAATCGAAGCCAGGTGAAGCCTCCCGAAGAGATCGCCGAAGAAGGGTGGAACGATGACCAGGATCGGCGACATGACGATACCGGACCAGATGGCAAAGATATAAAGAGGGGTGGGGCTCAAGGCAAAGAGCCATGCGTATGTGTAGCCGATTGCGATCAGAAAACCGAAAAACAGGAAGGCCTTCCTCTTTCCGAGCTTGTCCGCCACCCATCCGCCGCCGAACCTGCCTATTACGGAAGGCAACGCCCAGGCCGACATCACCAGAGCCGCCTGCGCGGCCGTCATTCCCACGCTGAGGCCGATCATCGTGGCATTGAACAAAAAGCCTGTGAAAACCAGTGTCGCTAGGGCCAGAGATATGGCAATTATCCAGAACTGCGCCGATTTCAACGCTTCCCCTCTCGTCATATGGGGCTCGTCAGCCAGCATTTTCCCGACCGCTCCCAGGACCGCCTTCGCTTCCTCATAGGACATACCGTCCATCTGAAGCCCCACGCTTTCCGGTGTGTCCTTGATCAGGAAGAGGGCCAAAAGGAAAACGATCGAATTATTTTTCATCCTCACCGATGAGGGCGGCCAGGGAGGCGGCGTCACGCCGCCCGATGAGGGTCCTGACCCGTGCAAGCTGCCGCTCGTAAAGTTCGACGACGCCGCCGATATGCCGGTTACCGGTGATGATCTCCGCATAGAGACCGGGATTGCCCCTGAAGACCTTGTCGACGAATGCCATTTTGGTCCGGAAGATAGGGGTGGAGAAATCTTCCAGTTCCGCGGAAGTTACGCCCGCCTCCCGCAGTGCAAGCCCCAGTGTGATCGTGTTGAGGTGGTTGAGCCCCTGCACGAGGGCCATCATCCCGTCGTGCTTCTCCGGCGTCGCCTCTTTGAGCCGGGCGCCGCTGCGCCCCAGAACGTCGAGAAGCCAGGGCAGCCACCGCTTCGTCCTGACGGGACAATAGACGATATTCTGTCCTTCCGCCGAAGCAACGTCCGGCCCGAAGAGGGGGTGAAGCCCGATGACCTCCGAGCGGGAATGGGCGAGCATCGCCCTCACCGGTTCCGCCTTCAGAGAGGTGAAATCCATGAAGAGAGCCTCTTCCCGGACGAAGGGACCTGCCTGCTCGATGACCCCCAGGGTGGCATCGATGGGCACACTGACGATGACGACGTCACAGCGGCCGGCCAGGGCGGTGATGCCCAATCCTGTCCGCCTGCCCGAAACATGGACAACATAACCCTCCCTTTTGAAAAACTCGGCAAACCAGGCGCCCATTCCACCCGTGCCGCCGATGATTCCGATCTCGATTCCGGCCATAGAATCCCTTTCATCCACGCGTATCTTAGAGAATGCTATTGTCCGGCCGCCTGCTGTCTCATCATGTGATCGGCCAGAACGATGGCGACCATGGCCTCACAGACGGGAATGATGCGGGGAATGACGGCGACATCGTGACGCCCCCTCACGGTGACGGTCATCGGCCTACCCCGGACGTCCACGGTTTGCTGCTCCTTTTCGATCGAGGGAATCGGCTTGCAGGCCGCCCGGAGAATGATCTCAGCGCCCGTAGTGATGCCGGCCAGGATCCCCCCCGCGTGGTTCGTGAGAAACCCCTCCGCCGTTATGGGATCGTTGCACCGCGACCCCTTCATGCGCGCCGCCTGAAGGCCGGCCCCTACCTCAACGGCCTTGACCGTTCCGATGCTCATGAGCGCCCCGGCAAGATCGGCATCGATCCTGTCGAAGACGGGTTCGCCGAGCCCTGCGGGGCAGCCGCGGACGCGGATCTCCACAATGCCCCCCAAGGAGTCACCCTCGCTCTTTGCCTGCCGCAGCGCCGCCTCCATCCTCCCGGCGGCCTCGGCATCGGGACAGCAGAGAGAATTTCTGCCGATTTCCCTTTCTGAAAAGCGCCGTGAGGAAATGCCTCCGATCTCCAGCGTATAACCGATAATTTCGATCCCCTGCCGTCCGATGACCTTCTTGGCGACGGCGCCGGCAGCCACCCGGGCCGCTGTCTCGCGGCCCGAAGCCCGCCCGCCGCCCCGGTGGTCCCGGATGCCGTATTTGCTTTGATAGGAAATATCCCCGTGACCCGGTCGAAAGACATCCCGCAGGTCCTCATAGGCATTGCTCCGGGCATCCCGGTTTTCGATGACGAGAGAGATGGGAGTCCCCGTGGTCTTCCCTTCGAAGGTTCCGGAGAGAATCCGCACCCGATCCGGTTCGGAACGTGCTGACGCCGATGGCCGACGGCCCGGACGCCTCCGGTCCAGGTCTTTTTGAATATCAGACTCTTCAAGGTCTATCTTCGGCGGGCAGCCGTCGATAACGGCGCCTGTTGCCGGTCCATGCGATTCCCCCCAGGTGCTGACGCGAAAAAGGACCCCGATGGTGTTGCCTGCCATGGTACCTCCTCAGGCCTTGGACTTCTCGAGATGCTTCAAGTAACCGACGATCAGATCGGCTATCTCGCCGATCGTCCGTCCGGTCGTGTAAACTGTGAAGCGGCTGAGCTCCCGGTACCGGACCTCACGCCTTCGTAGAACCTCCTCTATCTCTTCACAGGCATCATCGCCCGCCAAGGGCGGCCTCTGGCCTGCGCCGGCCCCGTCGTTTCGCATCCGTTCCAAGATCGTCTGGCTATCGGCGGTCAACAGGACGAACAGCCCTTCGGGCACGAGGACCCGCACATTTTCGTCCTCCATGACGGCGCCGCCCCCCAGGGCGATGACCCTGTCGCCGGGACCGACCGCTTTTCTCACGGCAGCCCTTTCCTCGAGACGGAAGGCTTCCCAACCGCCATCGGAAACGATTTGATCAATGGTCCTGCCTGTTTGCAGGCAGACCATCCGGTCCGTGTCGAAGAAGGGAAGTCCCAACTGCTCGGCAAGCCTCTCCCCGACGGAGGTTTTTCCCGTGCAGCGGTAGCCGATCAGAATGATGCGCATCTCTCAGTACAGTCCCTTCAAGGTCTCCCAGAAACCGGGAAAGGATTTGCCGACGCAGCCCTCGCCCTGTATCTTCATGCCCGGCGCGACGAGCCCCAGGATAGCGAAACTCATGGCCAGGCGGTGATCGTCATAGGTCTCTATCTCGGCGCCCCGGGGAGAACCGCCTTCGATGACCAGTCCATCGGGCAGTTCCCTTGCGTCGACGAAGGTTTTCCGCAGCTCCGCCGCCAGGGCGGCGAGACGATCGCTCTCCTTTGCCCGCAGATGGGCAACGCCGGTGATGGCCGTCCGGCCGGGCCGCAGGGCGGACAGTACGGCCAGGGTCGGAACCATGTCCGGCATGTCGGCCAGATTGAAAACAAGGTCCCCGGGAACCATCGCGCCGCCCGTCAGCTCGATATAATCTGCTCCCTTGACTGCCCGGCATCCCAGCCTTTCCATGATCCCGACGATCCCGACGTCCCCCTGGAGCGACCGGGCGTTGACCGCTTCGACCCGCACCCTGCCCCCGCAGAGGGCGGCTGCGAGAAAGAAGTAGGAGGCGCTGGACAGGTCGCCTTCGACGGTGTACTCCCGTCCCCGGTAGGGTTTTCCCCTTTCCACCCGAAAACAGGACCCTTCCCGGTGAACTTCCGCCCCGAAGGTCTTCATGACTTCGATGGTCATGTCCACATAGGGCAGGGACGGCACGCGGCCCTTCAACTCGACGGTTACCTCCCGTCCTGCATAGGGCGCGGAGAGAAGGAGCGATGAGATATACTGGCTGCTCTCAATATCCCCGAAAACAGCCTTTCCCCCCGGCAGACCGGAAGCCTCGATCATGACCGGCGGATGGCCGTCCTTTCCGAGGCTGCGTGCAGCGACACCGAGCCCCTTCAGCGCATCGAGCATCGGACCCACAGGCCGCTCGCAGAGACGGGGGCTCCCCGTCAGAACGAAGGCGCCTTCCCCCAGGGCGGCAAGGCCCATGAGCAGCCGCAGGGCCGTCCCGTTGTTCCCGAGAAAGATGTCCCCGGCGGCTTGGGTGACCCGGCCTCTGCCGCCCTCGACCGTTACACCCGTCTTTTCCGCGTTGATCTTGATGCCCATCATCCCCAGCGCCTCCATCATGATCCGCGTATCCTGGGAAATCAAGAGGTCCCGAAGATTGGACTTTCCTTCCGCCAGGGCGGCACAGACCAGCGCCCGCTGGCTGTAGCTCTTGGAACCGGGCACCCGGACGGCGGCATCAAGTTTTTCAACAGGCTTTATTTCGATCATCGGCCTTGAGTGTCTCCAAAACGACTTCGCGCATTACGGATAGGGGAGGCTCCAATCCAGTCCATAGCCTGATTTGCTGAGCGCCTTGATGTACGAACATTCCCAGACCGGACCGGACGAAGCACCCGGCGGCCTCGGCCTGGGCAAGCAGTTTCGACTTCAGGGGGTTGTAGATGAGATCGACAACCCATGCGAAGCGGGAAAGGTCCAATCCCGGAAGCGGCGTCTGCTCCACGGCCGGTGCCATCCCGACGGGGGTGGCGTTGATCAGGCAATCGGCGCTCAACCGGCCGATCTCGGTCAAGGACTGCCAGGGACAGCCGAAGCCGGCGGCCAGGGCCTCTCCCTTCGTTCGGCTGCGGCTGATGACGAAGGGCCTTCCCTCTTCCCTCACGATGGCGTAGAGGGCGGCCCTTGCCGCACCCCCCGCCCCCAAGACGGCAAAGGTCTTTCCCTGGATGACCATGCACTCCCCGAGATCCTCCGCAAGGCCGCTCCAGTCCGTGTTGAATCCCTCAAGCCTCCCGTTCCGGTTTACGATGGTATTGACGGCGCCGACGGCCCTGGCCGCTTCGTCGATGGAATCGAGCCAGGCCATTGCCTGGGTCTTGAAGGGAAGCGTGACGCTGACGCCCCGGATATCGAGACCCCGGATTCCGCGGACGGCGGCCTCGATATCAGCGACGCGGAAGGGAATATAGAGCGCCCCGATTCCCATCGCCTCGTAGGCGGCGCGATGCATGAGGGGAGAGAGGCTGTGCCCCACGGGATCGCCGAATAGGGCATATATCTCCTTCTGCGCGCTCATTGCCTTACCCAAGGGACAGCTCCCGATAGATTGCCATGGCCTTCTCCACGGTCATCTGGCCCGGGGCCGATTCCTCGCCTGCCCGCAGCGCCGCATAGGTCAGAAACGACCCCAGCAGGGGGGCTACGACCCGGCTCAACCGCCCCAAATCGCCCATACAGAAAGCGATGATTTTTCGGCCCTTTCGATGCGCATAGGGGATGAGGTTGAGCAGGCGCAGGTTGTCTTCGATGCGGCGGGCATAGGTGACGATCTTTGCGACATCGCCGGCCCCGCAGGCTTCCATTCGCCCTTTCAGAACCGTCAGGGCCGGAGTGCCGCTGAAGTCGTGGCTGGAAACGATCAGCAGGGTGCGATGCCCCTGGAGGGCGATGTCCGACCGCAACCGGTCGAGCAGATCGGGATCGGTGGCGGCTTCGATGTCCACGTAGCCGGCCCCGAGCCTGACGGCCTGTCGGAGCAGATCGACCCGTTCGCGCTCTGTCCCATTGAATCCGCCTCCCTCTTCCTTTCTGCGGTTGGTTGCGATGATCCTGTCCGATCCCTTGTTCAGAAGCGTCGATAGGTCGGGATCGGCCATCCGATCGAGCCGCAGCTCGACCATATCGGCCAGACGGAAAGCCTCTTCCATCTTGACCAGGGCCGCTGAGGTGTCGCCGCCCGTAACGGGCACACAGGTGATCACGACTGGCCTCCCCGGGGATAGGATCCCAGGAATTTGAAGAAGGTCGTTTTCCCTTTGAGCTCCTCCAGGCATTGGGCAATCTCAGGCTGCTCGATATGCCCTAGGAAATCGACAAAGAACAGGTATTCCCACATCCTGTCTTTCGCCGGATAGGATTCGATCCGCGTGAGGTTTATTCCCATCCGGGCGAAGGACTCCAGGGCCCTGTGAAGGCCCCCGGGCACATGGGGCGTTCCGAAGGCGATGGAGGTCTTGTCTTCCCCCGAGGCGGCCCCCTGACCCTGACCGATGACGAAAAACCGCGTCGTATTCAAGGGATGGTCCTCGATGCCCTGCGACAGGATCCTTAGACCGTAGGTTTCTGCCAGCAGTTCGCTGCCTACGGCGGCGCCTTCACCGTCTTCCAAGGCCCGGCGTGCGGCGCCGGCCGTGCTTTCGACCTCGACGAGACTGGCCAGGGGCGCATGCCTTGCAAGCCAGCCCCGGGATTGGGCAAGGGCCTGGGGATGGGAGTAGATTCTTTTGATCCCCTGCAGGTGCTCACAGGTGGAGACCAGGGTATGGGTGATCCGCAGATATATCTCCGCCCTGATGGAAAGGGGCGTGGAAACGAGCCGGTCCAGAGACTGCTTTACCGATCCCTCGAGGGAATTTTCCACGGGAACGACCCCCAACTGCACCCTCCCCTTTTCAACGAAGGTGAAGACATCGGAAATGGTTGCCTGAGGCAGAAGTGCGGCAGCTCTGCCGAAATGGGACAGAACCGCCAGATGGGAGAAGGATGCCTCCGGTCCCAGATAGGCGACGCTGATCGGCGCCTGCAATGCACGAGAGGTCGATATGATCTCGCGATAGATGTCCTTCAGGGCATTGTGAGAGAGGGGACCTTCGTTCAGGCGCATCAGGTATTCAAGGACCCGAACCTCCTGGCCGGGATCGTAAATCTCCCAGCCCTCCTGGTCCTTCAAACGGCCTATCTCCACGCAAAGGGACGCCCTGGCGTTGAGCAGACTCACGATCTGCCTGTCCTTCGCCCTGATCCGCTCCCTCAGATTTTCAAGCTTGTCCTTGCCCATTCATCCCCTCAACTCGCCCATGGTATCCCGCAGCATGGCTTCGGGAACGCCCCCGTTCATGAAGGGCATGCCGGGCTTCCGGATCAGGACGAAGGGAACACGGTCGCCCGTCTTTTTCTTGTCCCGGCCGATCCTCCGCAACAGGTCATCCGGATCGAGCGCGGCAGGCATCCGTCTCGGGAGGCCCAGGGATTCTATCAAGGTATCGATTCGCTCGCGGTCTCCCGATTTTAGATAACCCATCTTCTCCGATAGTCTGAGCGAAGCCGCCATCCCGATTGCGACGGCCTCTCCGTGGGAAAGTCCGTATCCGGAAGCGGCCTCGACGGCATGGCCCAGGGTATGGCCGAAGTTCAGAACGCGTCGCAATCCTTTTTCCGTATCGTCGATCTCCACGATGCCCTTCTTGATCTGACAGGCCCTCAGGACGATCTTTTCGAGCAGCGCCGGGTCACGTTTCCGAAGGGCCTGCCCCTCTGTCTCCAGGAGGTCAAGCAGGGAGGGATCCTCTATGAGACCGTATTTTACAATCTCGGCGAGGCCGTTGCTGAACTCGCGATCGTCGAGGGTTTTGAGAAAGGCCAGATCGATGAACACGGCCTTCGGCTGATGGAACGCCCCCAGAAGATTTTTTCCTCCCTCGAGATCGATGCCCGTCTTTCCGCCGATAGCGCTGTCTATTTGAGCGACAAGCGTCGTCGGCATCTGGATATAGGGAATGCCGCGCATGAACATGGAGGCCACAAATCCCGTGATGTCGCCGACGACGCCCCCGCCGAGGGCGATGAGCGCCGAAGTCCTGTCGGCACCCAGATCGATCAGCCGCTCGGCAATTCCGATGCAAGTTTCGATGCGTTTCGATTTTTCGCCCGCCGGGATGTCTATCCTGTCGACGACAAGAGAGAGGCCTCGGAGAATCCCGAGCATGCTTTCCCCATAGAGGGCGCCCACGCGATCGTCGGTGACGATGACATAACGGGAGGCCCAGTTGTTTTTCGCCATGATCAGCCCCATCCGATCCGGCAGATCGGTGCCGATGCATATATCGTAAGAATTCGACGATCGTTTTTCAAGATTCAGACGTATTCGATTCATGATACCGCCACCACCTTTTCCTGCCTCATGTAGGCCTCAAGTCCTTTGATCTCGTCCATCAGCTGATAGAATTTCTCCGGTTTCAGGGACTGCAGACCGTCGGAGACAGCCTTCTCCGGTTCCGGATGGACCTCGATGATCACGCCGTCCGCACCCACGGCCAGGGCGGCCTTCGTCAGCGGCCGGACGTATTTCCAGTGGCCGGCGGCGTGGCTGGGATCCACGATGACGGGCAGATGGGTCAGCTCTTTCAGAACGGGGACGGCGCTGATATCCAGCGTGTTTCGTGTCGCTGTTTCGAAGGTTCGAATCCCGCGCTCGCAGAGGATGACCTGATCGTTTCCCGATGACAGGATATATTCGGCCGACATGAGCAGCTCCTCTATGGTCGTCATCATCCCCCGTTTCAACAGGACGGGTTTTCGGGCCTGGCCGACCTTTTTCAGCAGGGCGAAATTCTGGACATTTCGGGCGCCGATCTGAAGAATATCGGAATATTCCTCAACGAGATCCACTTCCGTGGTGTTCATGACCTCTGTAACGACGGGCATGTCCATGTTGTCACGAACCTTCTTCAAGAGCTTCAAACCCTCTTCTTCCATGCCTTGGAAGCTGTAGGGCGATGTACGGGGTTTGTAGGCCCCGCCCCGGAGAACCTTGGCGCCCGCCTTCTTGACGATGTAAGCGCACTCCAAAAGCTGCTCCTCGCTCTCGATGGAGCAAGGACCTGCCATGACCACGAAACCCGAATCACCGATCACGATGTTCCCTACAGGAATGACGGTGTTCTCCTCCCGGAATTCGCGGCTGGCCAGCTTGTAAGGCTTTAGAATCGGCATGGTTTTTTCGACTCCAGGCAGGTATTCGGCCGATCTCAACTGCGTCCGGCCGCGTTCGTCGCCGACGGCGCCGATGATGGTCCTCTCCACACCCTGGGATATGTGTGCCCTGTAACCCACCGACTCTATCCAGTCGATGACCTGATGCACCTCCCGCTCCGTCGCATTTCTTTTCATAATAATGATCATACTTCTATCCCCTCCCGACGCAAAAGGCCATGGTGAAAGAAGCCACCATGGCCTGAACAAAAAAGCCATGGACGGCATCAATCCACCCATGGCTTTAACAATTCAATTTTAGGTTTAGATCATTTCAGCACTGGGCAGACCGATATGGCACCATAATAATAGCGAAACCAAAAGCTAAAGCTGCTCCAAACCATCGATCTGTCCATAACTTCGAGACCCGTTCTCTTTTCGTGCGAAACTACTAAAATGAAAAACCGTTCTTGTCAAGAAAAAAAATGATGCCACGAAAGGATGATTTCGCCTCTCGATAAAAGGCTTGATTTATCGGAAGGGATATTATAAACAGCAATTCCATTTGAATCCACGGAAATGACCCCTTGTCCGGATAACGAGCCGGACTTTAGAGCCGAGAGGAGGTAGCAGGATTGAGGAGATACGAAACCATCTTCATTGCGCCCGTTGAGCTCCCCGATAACGAAATGAACGATTTGGTGGAACGTTTCGAGGCCATCATCACGGGACGACAGGGCATAGTAGTCAAGCGGGAAAATTGGGGCAAGCGCAAGCTGGCCTATGAGATCAAGAAGCAGAACAGGGGCTATTACACACTGCTCGATTATGTTGCGAAGAGCGAGGTCGTCACCGAACTGGAGAGAAACCTCAGGATCGATGACAAGGTCCTGAAATACATGACGGTCAAGAAGGCCGACAAGGTGGATCTCGATCAGATCGAAAAGGAGCTCGCCGCATCCAAGGAACCACCCCAGGTGGAACCGCCTGTTATGATCCAGACCGCTGATGCTCAGAAATCCACAGAAATCGAGGCCGGAACCCCGCAATCGCAATCCGCAACCCCGGATACCGAAGGCGTTCCAGCAGAGGATGCAGAGGGAGGGAATCAATAGGATATGGCAACGCAAGTCCGAACCGCAAGACCGTCGAGACCGCATAAGAAATTCTTCCACAGGAGGAAATTCTGTAGATTCTGTACGGATTCGAACCTTAGAATCGAATACAAGGAGCCTCATTCGCTGAAGGATTTCATCACGGAAAGGGGTAAGATCATGCCTCGGCGCATCACAGGTAACTGCGCGAAGCACCAAAGGGAACTGACCCTGGCCATCAAAAGGGCGAGAACCATAGCCATCCTGCCCTATGTAACGGCGGAGGGTTAACCGGCATCGATCGGCAAAGAGGTTTGGGCCCCTTTCATGAAGGGCAGCGGATGAGTGGTGTATGGGCTCTGACAAGCAGCAAGGGAGTGGATTCTTCAGAATTGACATCTTTGCGGCTATCGCCATATCGTCGCTGATCTTTCTTACTGTAGCGTTCAGTAGAGTTGTCGGTTCCGTTGCGATTGTTTTTGTACCCCTGCCCATTCTCTATTACCGTGCGAAATGCGGCCCTTTGGAAGGACTGGTCATCTTTGGAGGTGCCCTGCTCGTAGCGTGCGTCGTCGCAAAGAGGTTCAATCCCGTAATGAACCCTCTCGTTCTGCTTGTTCCAGGATTTCTCGGTTTCGGACTCTGGGAGCTTCTGAAAAGGGGATTATCCATTGAAAGAACGGTCAGCTATGCCGTTTCCATGCTCGCGGGATTCGGGATACTGGTTTTCCTTTTCCGATATCTCGGAACAGAAGAAACGCCGTGGCAACTCGTAGAGGGCTATATCGCCGCAAGTCTGCAGGAAGGAATCCAGAGTTATACGCGACTGGGTATCCCCGCTGAACAGGTCGCCGCGATCAAGGAAAAGGCCGGGCAGATCACCAGGAGCATGACCTACATCTTCCCCGGGCTGGTCCTCGTAGGTGCCGCATCCACGGTTTGGATCAACCTGCTTGCCGCAAGGATGCTTTTTCAAATCAGAGACATCCCCTTTCCTGATTTCGGGGATCTGGCACAGTGGAAGGCCCCTGAAGGGCTGGTCTGGATCCTGATCGCAGCGGGCGGCTCCCTGCTGCTGCCTTTGGAATGGATGAAGTTCACAGGTCTCAATATTCTGATTGTTTGTTTTTTTGTCTACCTTCTGCAAGGCCTGTCGATCATCAGTTTCTTCTTTAGGAGGAAAGGCGTGCCTACAGGCATCAGGGCAGTGGTCTATATCTTCATTGTCCTGCAGCAATATCTCGTTTTGCCCGTTATCTTGGTCGGGCTTTTTGATTTGTGGATCGATTTTCGAAAATACATCAAACCGTCCAAGGGCGTTCTGACATAGGCAGCGAATTTTTGCATCATTGATGGAGACGGCAATCATAATATGGAGGAGATACCCCATGAAGGTTATATTGAAAGAAACCGTTGAATCGTTAGGAAAGGCGGGGGATACCTTAAAGGTCGCGGACGGATACGCGCGCAATTTCCTGATACCAAAGGGATTTGCCCTCGAAGCCAGCAGCCGCAATGTCAAGGCGCTCGACCACGAAAGACGGCTCATCCTGCAAAGAGCGGAAAAGGAACGGTTGAAGGCGGTAACGACCGCATCGCGGCTTTCCGGCGTCATATGCACCATTGAGCGTCGCGTCGGAGAGCAGGAAAAGCTTTTCGGTTCCGTGGGCACGAAAGACATCGAGAAGGCCCTGCAGGATCAGCAAATCGAAATCGACCGCAAGAGCATCCTCCTGCCGGAGGCGATCAAGACGCTGGGAGAGTTCCCCGTCAAGATAAAGTTGGCAGCCGGCGTAACCGCAGAGATTACGGTGGTGGTCACCCCGGAGGCATAGCTGGACCAAGCCATGAAGGATATCGATGCATCCCTGCACAGGATTCCACCCCAGAACCTGGAAGCCGAGCAGTCCATCCTGGGCGGAATCTTGCTTGACAACCAGGCGTTGAACAGCGTCCTGGAAATCCTGCAGGTGAATGATTTTTACAGCGACGCCCACCGGAAGATTTTCTCGGCCATCATCGAGCTTTCAGAGCGGAACGAGCCCAGCGACCTCATTACGTTGAGCAGCGTCCTCAAGGATAAGAAACAGATAGACGCCGTGGGGGGCATGGCCTATCTTGCTTCCCTGGTCGACAATGTCCCCTCGGCGGCAAATATTGCCTATTATTCTAAAATCGTTAAGGAAAAAGCCATTCTAAGGGGGCTGATCGGAACGGCTACGGAGATCCTGAACAAGAGCTATGACAGAGGCGCCGAAGTCGATCAAGTTCTCGATGAAGCCGAACATGCCATCTTCGAAATCTCCGAAAACAAGATCCGGCCCGCCTTCTTCGCCATCAAGGATCTCATCAAGGACAGTTTTAAAACCATCGAGAAGCTCTTCGAACGCAAGGAACTGATCACGGGGGTTCCTACGGGTTTCGATAAGATCGACGAGATCACTTCAGGCTTGCAGAACTCCGACCTCATCATCATTGCCGGCAGGCCAAGCATGGGAAAAACGGCCTTTGCCCTGAATATTGCGCAACATACCGCCATACGCACGGAAATACCTGTTGCGATTTTTTCCCTGGAAATGGCCAAGGAGCAGCTTGCCCTGCGTATGTTGGCCTCGGAGGCGAAGGTGGATTCCCAACGCCTGAGGAAGGGTTTTCTGGGCGAGATGGACTGGCCCAAACTGACGACGGCGGCAGGCAGCCTCTCCGAGGCCCCCATATTCATCGACGATACGCCGGCCATCACGGTACTCGAAATGAAAGCGAAAGCCCGGCGTCTCAAGGCCGAAACGGGACTGGGTCTGGTGATTCTCGATTATCTCCAGCTCATGCGCAGCGGAGGATTCAAGGAATCGCGGGAACAGGAGATTTCGGAAATCAGCCGATCACTAAAGGCCCTGGCCAAAGAATTGCGCGTCCCGGTGATTGCCCTTTCCCAGCTCAACAGAAAGGTGGAAGACAGGACAAACCGCAGACCCCAGATGGCCGATCTCAGGGAATCCGGCGCCATAGAGCAGGATGCAGACCTCATCGCC